>CAYMFQ010000091.1:0-19880 GCA_964389335.1 uncultured Granulosicoccaceae bacterium | reverse complement strand
CGCTACGCGGACTTCTACCACGCAGACTCCTAACCCAGACCGGCGTCCTTCAGCTGACGGTTAACGCTGTCTGCCAGTTGATCCAGCCCTTCATCGACCGGCACTTCTCCGGCTACCATCTTCTGCATTGACGCTGCCCACTCGGTGGTCAGGTCAAAGAACAATGGTTGCGCTGTGAAGTGAATCTTGGCGCCGGGCGCGGAGACATCATGCATTTCAACATAGCCCGGGTAGCTGTCATCGAGACGCTTGCGGAAGCCTGCGTCATCCCACACCGATTGTCTGACCGGGTTGACGAAGTCCATTTCCGTGGCGCCAAACAGTCCATGCTCCGGACCTGATGCCCACTGCATGAAGTACCAGGCAGCATCTTTCTTCTTCGAGAACTGCGACATTGCCAGAGACCAGATCCAGATGTTCGGAGTGGGTGCGCTGGCGTCCGGGTTGGCGGCGAACGGTGCATAGGCGAGGTTGCCCGCTTCTTTGTTATCGCCGCCGTTCATGAAGTAACCGAGGATGTCAGCGTCGTAGATCATCGCAGATGCACCGGCGCCGAGGTCGGTACCGACCTGATACCATGTGTGGGTCGACCAGTCGGCAGCACCGCTGTTCTGAATCATGCTTACCCACTTTTTATGCATTTCCTTTGATACGTCAGTATTCATGGCGGCGGATAACTTGCCGTCGTCGCTGACGTTCAGATCTTTCTCGCCATAGTTGGCATAGGCTGACAGAAAGCCCGGATGAATCGTTGCCCACGAGCGCGACCCACGCACACCAATACCGTACACACCATCGAGTGATGCCTTGGCCTTGGCGGCGGTCTCAACCATCTCGTCAAGATTAGTGGGTACCGTCAGGCCGGCTTTATCGAACATCGGTTTGTTGTAAGCGAGGTTGTTTTGCTCGTAACCCCACGGTATGCACCATTGCTTGGCATCGTCAGAGCCGAGTGCGCCGCCAGGCTGACCGTTCCATGCGCACGACTGACGCACGCCGGGCAGCATGTCTTCCCAGTTGTAGGTGGGAGAGGTTTTAGCCGGGTCACCGATCCACTCGTTCATGTCGGTAATCCAGCCTGCCGGACCGTAGGTCCAGGTCATGTAAGCGCCGGTCATAAACGCATCGTATTCTGATGAGCCTGATGACAGTGCCGCGGTTACTTTGTCAAAGTAGACGTCTTCGGGAAAGATATCGTACTCGACTTCCATGCCGGTCAGTGCCTTGAAGTTATCAAGGTTGGCAATCATTGCGTCGGTGTAGGGGTGTTTGTTAAGCAGCAGCTTGACGCCGGTGCCCTTGTGTTTCATCCAGTCAAAGTCTGCCGCCATTGCTTTGGTGGCAGACATATTCAGAAGTGTGCCTGCCGTACCCGCTGAAACACCCAGTGCGGCGAATCGTTTAATCAGGCTTCGTCTGCTCATCTTACCAGCCAGGAAAGCGTCGATTAAACCCCTCTCTTTTCTGTACATTCCTTCTTCCTCTCTGTTGGCCTGTGTGAACAGGCAAATGGTATTGCCAGCCGGCTAAGCGGTTAGCAAACGAGCGCCCTCGCGGTACGCTCATCGGTGATTAGGCCGCTTAAAAAGCGGCTGTTAAGCACTGATTTGATGGCATCATCCTTATAGCGACCGCCGGCTACAGCGACGATTCGGTCGCCCTTGAGCTTGTTCAGCGGTGGAGATGTTGTGCGTTTGGATAAATCGGTTAGCAGCGGTGTGCCGTCTGCTGCAAAGAAGTGTCCGAGCAATTCACCGACACCGCCATCGCGGGCGACGCGTGCCAGTTCTTTTTTGTGCACCATGCCGGTGCCAATGATCGATGACTCTGCGCGACAAGTGCCAACGCCCACAAACTTAAGCTGGGTTTGCTGCGTTAGCTTGTACACCTGTTTAACTCCACGCTGACCCAGTAACACGGCGCGGTCCTGTTCGCTGTCGGCAAAGAATGGAACAGGCATAACGTAGGAGACAGCGCCGGTCTGTTGTGCCAGTCGATGCATAACATCGTGCGGATTAACCGAGAAGTTCTGCACGAGACCACCGAGCAGCGAGACAAACTCGGTATTGGTGGTGGACTTGGCAGGCAGGTAGTCGACACAGGCGCCGAGCGTACGGCCGTGGCCGATGCCAATGAGCGTGTTTTCCTTGCGCGCAATTTCCCGCATCAGGAAGCGCGCACCTGCCATACCGAGCGCACGCAGTGGAATCTCTTCGTCGTGGTCGAGTTCCGGTGCTACCTCGCAGTAGTCGAGGCTGTACTTGTCACTGAGTTGTTGTTCGAGTTCAAAGCACTCGGTGACATCCCCATCGATAAATACTTTAACCAGCCCTTCCTGATTGGCCTTGGTGATAAGCCGGTGTGCTTTGAGGTTGCTGAGCCCAAGTCTGCGCGCAACCTCGGACTGAGTGAGGCCTCCGGCATAGTGCAGCCAGGCGGCGCGCACTGCATTGCTGTCTTCCGCGGTGGGTACGAGCATAAGGCCTCTGTGAAAAAATTATCAGGCGGTGTAAATCATTTCAATCCTCGCTGGAGATGTCAACAATTAGTTTTTTGCGGAGTCGTCACTGGTGGCCGGTTATTTGGGCGAATGCAGCACCGCAGCTTTGTTGTCGTAACTGTAGTGACGGTATTTTTGGTACCATGAGTAGTTGATGGCCACGACCTGGGTCCGGCAACAGGGAAACCTCAATGAACTACTGGCTATTTAAATCGGAGCCCGATGCATTCAGTATCGACGACCTCGCCGCATTGCGTGGCAAGCGTGATCACTGGGATGGCATCCGCAATTACCAGGCGCGCAATCTGATGCGCGATCAAATGAAAAAAGGTGATATGGGCTTTTTTTACCACTCCAGTTGTAAGGTGCCTGGCGTGGTTGGTATCGTCGAGGTGGTAAAGGAGGCATACCCTGACCACACCGCGCTCGACCCTGAAGAAAAATACTATGACCCGAAAAGCTCGGCGGACAATCCGCGCTGGTGCATGGTGGATGTAAAACTGAAAAAGAAATTTAAGTCGGTCATCTCATTGCAGGAGCTACGAACGGTGGCTGGCCTCAAAGACATGATGCTGCTGCAAAAAGGCAGTCGTCTGTCGGTACAGCCGGTGGGTAAAAAACACTGGGATATTATCGTGAAAATGGCGGAGTCGTGAATTCGGTGTGCAACAGCCTTACCCATTAGTCCCGTACGGTATCCTTACAACAGCCCTGTAAAGCTGCTCAACACAAGGGCTCAATACAGCCACTCGCGTCAACAGCTGCGCGCTCCAGTGCGTGTCAATGCAGTACGTATTTAGTAATTTTAAAATGATGAGTCTATGAATCAAGTAACACAACTGGCCGAGCGCTTTCCCCGCAACTTCTTGTTTGGTGCGGCCACTGCGGCGTATCAGATAGAGGGGGCCGCAACGGTTGATGGCCGTGGCCCGTCAATCTGGGATACCTTTGCCCATGCGGGCGGAAATGTTGTTAATGATGACAGCGGTGATGTGGCCTGCGATCACTACAATCGATGGGAGTCTGATCTCGATCTGATCGCATCGATGGGGCTCAAGGCGTATCGGTTTTCCATCGCATGGCCGCGCGTCTTTCCCACCGGCGCCGGTGCTGCCAACGAGGCGGGTTTAAGCTTTTATGATCGGTTGATAGATGGTTGCCTGCAGCGCAACCTGAAGCCGTATGCCACGCTTTATCACTGGGACTTGCCTCAAGCACTGCAGGACGCTGGCGGCTGGACTAATCGGGCTACTGCCATGGCGTTTGCTGACTATGCGCAGATCATCGCGGAACGCTTCGGCGACAGACTTGAAACCCTGGTCACCTTTAACGAGCCCTGGTGCTCAGCCTACCTTGGGCATCTGTACGGCATACACGCCCCTGGGCTTAAGGACCGCGGCGTGGCGTTCGCCACGGTACACCATCAGCATCTGGCGCACGGACTGGCGGTGCAGGCTATCAAAGCTGCCGCACCGGAGCTGCCGGCTGGCATAGTGCTCAACGCGCAATCCATATACCCCGTAACACCAGCAGACGAAGACGCCGCAGAACGCCACCATGCGTTTCACAACGGGGCCTTTTTTGATCCGCTGTTTAACGGTCAGTACCCACAGGCACTGGTTGATGCCTGTGCAAACTTGCTACCGAAAGACTGGCAAAGTGATCTGGCCACCATTCATCAGCCACTGGACTTCTGGGGGCTTAATTACTACACGCCCACTCGCGTTAGTAATAAACAGGGTGGCACGTTTCCACACTCGGATACCCTTGAGCCACAGCCCGGCACCGTTATAACCGACATCGGCTGGGAGGTGTTTCCGCAGGGCCTGTCTGATCTGTTGGTCGAATTGCATCGGCGCTATCAATTGCCGCCCTGCTACATTACCGAGAACGGAGCCTGCATCAACGACGAGCCGGCAGACGGTGTGGTGGATGACCAGCGCCGTATCAGTTACGTAGACGGCCACCTTGCCGCGGTGGCTGACGCTATCGATGCCGGTGTCGATGTCAGGGGTTATTTCCTGTGGAGTCTGCTTGATAACTTCGAGTGGGCCGAAGGCTACACCATGCGCTTTGGCGCCGTGCATGTCGACTACGACACTCAGGTCAGAACCATCAAGCAAAGTGGCCACTGGTATTCGGAGCTGGTCCGCGCCCATGCGCCCGCGAAATAAAACGGTGCAATAAAACCGCAACAGTAAAACCGCAATAGATTATTCTCACGGCGCGTTGGATAATGCGCGCCATGAAACTTAAATCGATACCCAACCCGCCGGTTGCCAAAAAAGTTCCGCATGAGTGCCAGGCGCACGGACAAACGTGGGTCGACGACTACGCGTGGCTGCGGGCGTCGAACTGGCAGCAAGCCATGCGCGAGCCCGACACGCTGCCGGACGACATCAAAGCTTATCTGAACGCCGAGAACGACTACTGCGCCCGAGCCATGGCAGATGCTGAAGCCCTGCAACAGCAACTGGTGGCCGAGATGCGTGGTCGCATTCAGGAAACAGACAACTCAGTGCCGGAGCCGGACGGGCCCTACAGTTATTCTTATCGTTATATCGAAGGGGCAGAGCACCCGGTTTATATTCGAACTGATCGCGCCGGAAACAACGAACAGGTGCTGCTTGATGTCAATGCCGAAGCGCGTGATCACGAATACTTTGATCTGGGTGTGGTCGACTATTCACCCACTCACGACACGCTGGCGTGGAGCCGCGACACATCCGGCGCCGAGTACTACCAGCTGGTATTTCGTCGCCTCGCTCACGAAGCGGCAACAGAGTACGACTATGTTATTGACGATGTAGACTCTGCCTGTTGGGCAGATGGCTCAACGCTTTTTTATACCCGCGTTGATGAAAACCATCGGCCGGGTAAGGTGTATCGACACGTGCTGGGTACAAATCCGGCCGATGATGTGCTGGTGTATGAAGAACACGACGCACGCTTCTTTTGCAGTGTGTGGCGCAGCCGCTCAGGCGAGTATGTATTTATCAGCAGCGGCATGAACGATCAGGATGAGATTCACTTTGTGCCGGTGGCAGAGCTCAACGCAGAGCCGCGCGTCATCGAGCCACGTGCAGAGGGCATCGAGTACACCATTGAACACCAGGGCGATCGGTTCCTGATTCTGACCAACGCTGATGATGCACTTGACTTTAAACTGGTGCAGACTGCCGTAACTCAACCGGGCCGCGAGCACTGGCAGGAGTTTCTGCCCTATAAGCCAGGTCGAATGATCAAAACGGTTGAGGCGTATCGCGACTGGGTGATGTGGCTTGAGCAGGAGAACGCATTGCCGCGTCTGTGCTTTATGGATGCCGGTGGTGCTACGCAGTCTATCGCGTTTGATGAAGAGGCGTATTCGTTGTCGCTAAGCGCTGGTGAAGAGTATGTGTCTGATCAATTCCGCTTTCGCTACTCGTCACCCACCACGCCTACACAAACCTTTGAATACGATATGTCGGGTGGTACGCGGGAGTTACTTAAGGAGCAGGCAATACCGTCGGGGCACAATAGCGCAGACTATATTGCGCGGCGCATCACGGCGCGTTCGCACGATGGTGAAGAAGTGCCGGTTACCGTGCTGCATCATCGCGACACTCCCATCGACGGGTCAGCACCCTGTCTGCTGTATGGCTATGGTTCCTACGGCAGTTCAACACCGGCTTACTTTTCCGGTAATCGTTTGTCGCTGGTGGACCGTGGGTTCATCTATGCCATCGCACATGTGCGTGGCGGACAGGAGAAGGGGCGCGCCTGGTACGAAGCCGCCAAGTTTGAGCGCAAAACAAACAGCTTTCATGATTTGATTGCCAGTGCGGAAACGCTGATTGCGCAGGGCTTTACCCGCAATGCCGGTGTTGTTATACACGGTGGGTCGGCGGGTGGTTTGCTGGTGGCGGCGGCGGTTAATATGCGTCCATCGCTGTTTGGTGGCGTAATTGCGGATGTGCCGTTTGTCGATGTGCTGAATACCATTCTGGATGACACGCTGCCGCTGACGCCGGGCGAGTGGTCGCAGTGGGGCAACCCGATTGCCAGTGCCGATGCGTTTGAGCATATCAGGTCCTATTCGCCCTATGACAATATTGAGGCAGCCGAATATCCGCCGATGCTCGTCACAGCGGGTGTGTCTGACCCGCGTGTCACCTACTGGGAGCCGGCCAAGTGGGTCGCAAAGCTGCGTGCCACCAAGACTGATAATAATTTGCTGATGCTGAAAACCAACATGGCGTCCGGCCACTATGGCAAAACCGGTCGCTTTGCGGCACTGGAAGATTCAGCCAGAACCTATGCGTTTGCGATAGGTGTTGTCGGAGCGGCGGGTTGACGGCAGGTTGATGTGTAGTGTCGAAAGCGCTCTATTTGCAAGTTGGTTCGGTTCCTCCTTATACTGACCGCAGCGACAGGGAAGGTTTGTTGCTGCTATTTTTTCCCACGCTCACTTTTGCTGCGATGACTGCATTGGCGCTTGTTTCCTATCCTGCTTTAACAGCAGGGCTGCTGCATAGCCAGGCTCATCGCTCGCCTCAATGATGGAGGAATACTTATGCGCAAGTTTGTTTCTACCTTGATCGCGACGACCGCGCTCGTCCTGTCCGCGGCCAATGTTTCCCACGCTGCTGATCCTGTAAAGATTGCCTTTATAGATCCGCTGTCCGGGCCGTTTGCCCCAACCGGCACCAATGGCCTGGCAGAATTTGAATTTGCCGCAGAGGAACTGGTCAATAAACAAGGCGGTGTGCTTGATGGCAGGCCCTTCGAAATTGTTCCCTTTGATAACAAGATAAGTGCGAAAGAATCACTGATTCAATTGCAGGTGGCGATTGATCAGGGCATACGTTACGTGGCGCAGGGCAATTCGTCCGGTGTGGCCAATGCAATTACTGATGCAGTAAAAAAACACAACCGACGCAACCCCGATAGCCGCGTGCTGTTTCTTAACTACTCTGCAGTTGACCCGGCACTCACTAATGACAAGTGTAACTTCTGGCACTTCCGTTGGGACGCCAACGCTGATATTAAAATGGATGCACTGACTGATGTCATGGCGCAAAACGGCGATATTCAAAAAGTGTATATCATCGGTCAGGACTACTCGTTCGGTAAGGCCGTGGCCGCCGCTGCTGTCAGCAACATCGGAAAGAAAATGCCGGAAGCGGAAATCGTTGGCAACGAACTGCACCCGATAGGTAAGGTCAAAGACTTCACGCCATATGCGCGTAAAATTGTTAGTTCGGGTGCCGATGCAATCATCACCGGTAACTGGGGTGCTGACATGGTCGGTCTTGGCAAGGCGGTTATCGAGGGTGGCTTTGAGGGCCCTATCTATACCTACTACGCTGCCAACACGGGTATTACCAAAACTTTTGGTGAAGCGGGCAAGGGTACTATCCGACTGGTGCATGAAGGCCCTCTGAATCCGCCTGTGTCGGATCGCATGGCCGAGTACTGGAAGGCATTTAAAGCGAAACACCCCGACTTCGACATCACGCAGGCTCGTATCACCAACGTGATGGAAATGCTCGCGAAGGCAATCAACGAAGCTGGCAGTGCAGATGATGTGGTGGCCGTTGCCAACGCTCTGGAAGGCATGGAGCACGACAGCATCTGGGGTGGCAAGATTATGATGCGTGCTGAAGATCACCAGGCGATTCAGGATGTACACATCTCTGTGCACACCGATGAGAACATTCAACACGACGCTGACAACTCGGGCTTCGGTCTGCTGGTTGAGTCATCAGTAACGATGGCATCGGCTGATGTCGGTTCCAGCTGCAAGATGAAGCGACCCTAGCCTTACGCTAATAACTGCTGTCGCTTCCACCGGAAGCGGCAGCAGTTTCTACAGATGGCGCTCGGTGTCGGGTCGAAAGCTTCTTTGTTGCCTCTTCATAGTGGTGTTTCCACACCGCGCCTGTATCATTGCCTGCCAGACCTGATCGTCGGCCGTAACACGAGTGTTGCAAGCCGTCGGTTTGCAGGTGGCCTTCACATTTACCCTTGATAACAAGATACTGCGATGGATCTGATAGCGATCAATCTGATTGACGGGCTGGTTACCGGCATGCTGCTGTTTATGCTGTCCAGCGGGTTGACGCTGATTTTTTCGATGATGGGGGTTTTGAATTTTGCCCACGCCAGCTTTTATATGCTGGGTGCCTATTTCGCGTATCAAATATCAACTTATGTGGGTTTCTGGCCGGGGTTGATTATCGCGCCGATTCTGGTGGGCATTGCCGGAGCGCTGGTCGAGCGTTATGGCCTCAGGCGCGTGCATCAATACGGTCACGTGCCTGAGCTGATATTTACCTTCGGCCTTGCGCTGTTAATTGAAGAAATTGTGCAGTTTTTCTGGGGTAAAAGTCAGCTCGCCTACGAGCAGCCGGAAGTTCTGCAGTTTGCGTTGTTTTCGATTAATGGCAATGACGTCTCTGCCTATCGTGTCTTTATGATCTTCGTTGCCATGGCGATATTCATTGGGCTTCTGTGGGTTCTGACACGCACCCGCATCGGATTGGTTATTCAGGCCGCGCTGAGCCATCCGCGCACGGTGGAAAATCTGGGGCACAATGTGCCGCTGGTGTTCATGGGCGTTTTCGGTGTGGGTACGGCGCTGGCGGGTCTGGCCGGTGTGATAGCCGGGCCGGTGCTCGGCACCTTTCCCGGTATGGCGGTGGTGCTGGGTTCCATTGTGTTTGTGACGATTGTTATCGGTGGGCTCGGGTCACTCTGGGGCGCGCTGGTTGCGTCGCTGTTGATTGGCTGGCTGACCACGTTTGCCGCCGCCTACAACTTTGAGTTTGCCACATTGCTGACAGCACTCGGCCTTGAACGGCCGGTGGATATGGCGTCCAGTCGACTGCGTGATTTGTGGACACTGACACTGCCGCAAATCGGGCCGATTCTGCCGTACCTGTTAATGGTAATTGTATTGGTGTTTCGTCCGTTCGGGCTTTTCGGCAAGCGCGACGTATGAATCAGCCGGGTCATTCAAACAACAGGACATCAGGTATGCTACAGGGTCGTGTGTTTGCACCGTGGGTGTTGTGTGCAATAGCGTTACTGTTGTTCCCGTATGTGTTCCAGTCCAATAGCGCTATCACCATCATGAATCAGATGGCGATAACCATAGTGTTTGCACTCAGCTATAACATGCTGCTGGGGCAGGGCGGTATGCTGAGTTTTGGACACGCGGTGTATATGGGGCTCGGCGGCTTTATGTGTATACACCTGCTTAACTTTGTTGAATATGACGAGTGGTGGATTCCGCTGCCGTTGCTGCCGCTGTTTGGAGGGCTGTTTGGGTTGCTGTTTGCGCTGATCATCGGGTTCTTTTCCACTCGGCGCGCAGGCACCGTATTCGCGATGATTTCGCTTGGTATCGGTGAGCTGGTCGCCGCCTGTTCCATTATTGTGGTGGTGTTCTTCGGCGGTGAAGAAGGAGTCAGTGGCGACCGTACCTACGGGCCAACGGTGCTCGGGTTTGACTTCGCCACGCAAAAGGAAGTTTATTATCTGACGGCTATATGGCTGTTGATAGCCGCACTGGGTATGTATCTGTTCTCCCGTACACCGGTGGGTCGCATGGCCAACGCGGTACGCGATAACCCGGAGCGCGCTGAATTTTTGGGCTACTCACAGCGAGCTGTACGTTACTACTCTTTTTGTGTGTCCGGCTTTTTTGCTGGTATTGCCGGTGGCCTGTTCGCCATCAACTACGAAATTCTGACCGAAGAAAACCTCAACCTGGCGACGTCCGGCACCATACTGCTGGTGACGTTCCTCGGTGGTGTGGGGCACTTTGTCGGGCCGATCATTGGCGCCATCGTCTTTACCCTTTTGCAAACGGTACTCAGCCTGCAAACAGAAATCTGGCAACTGTACCTGGGTATTCTGTTTGTGGTGACGGTGATGTTTTTTCCGGCGGGGCTTGCCGGTTTGTTTGCGATCCACAACGGACCGCTGCAGCAGGGTAAGCTGATGACACTGACTGTTCCGTATCTGAAGACGGTGCTGCCAGCAATTATTGGTCTCCTTGCCTGTGCAGGGTTACTCGAAATGTTGTTTCACCATCGCCATGCCGCAACCGGCGAGCACCACATGAGTCTGATGGGCGTGGAGTTCGCTGTTAACTCAGTGTGGCCCTGGCTGTTGTTGTTGGTGGTGGCTGCCGTGTGTTTTATGATCGTCAGAGCAACGGCGGGTGACCTGCGCGACGCATGGCAGGCAGCCAACACACCAGATACGCCGGCAGGCACACTGGCAGAAGATAAGCGTCAGGCAGGTGGTTCAGCATGAGTGCGTTGCAACTGACTGACGTCACCAAGTCGTTTGGTAAAACAGAAATTATTCGTGGTGTTAACCTGTCGGTTAAGCAGGGTGAGCGTCATGCGATCATCGGGCCCAACGGTGCGGGTAAGTCCACGCTGTTTAATTTGATAACCGGTCGTTTTCCGCTGACGTCCGGAACCATCGCGCTCAACGGTCGCGATCTTAAAGGCCTGGCGCCCTATCAAATCAACCGTCTCGGCTTAAGTCGCAGCTTTCAGATTACCAATATATTCCCGCGCATGTCGGTGTTTGAGAACGTGCGCTGCGCGCTGCTGTGGACGCAGGGGTTTCGCTATTCGTTCAGGCACCTGGTGGCTCGGCAACGCAAGCTTAATGATGCAGCCGATGAACTGCTGAATAGTATAAACCTGCAGTCGCGTCGCGATATTCCGGCCGGGCTATTGTCTTATGCTGAGCAGCGCACACTTGAAATTGGCATCACCATCGCTGGCGGCGCCGGGGTCATCATGCTCGACGAACCCACTGCCGGTATGAGTGCATCGGAAACTGAATATGTGGTTAATCTGATCAGGGATGTAACCGTCGGCAAAACGCTCATCATGGTTGAGCACGATATGGGGGTTGTGTTCGATTTGTCCGATACGATATCAGTGCTGGTTTACGGTGAGATCATCGCCAGTGATACACCCGCAAACGTGCGCGCTAATGATCGGGTTCAACAGGCTTATCTTGGAGCCGCAATTGAGGCGGAGCACTAATGCTGGCAGTTAACGACGTTCATGCTTACTACGGCAAGAGTCATATCCTGCAGGGCGTTAACATGCAGGTGGCCGAGGGCGAAATTGTCGCGCTGCTTGGTCGTAACGGTGTGGGTCGCTCCACGTTGTGCAAATCTATTATCGGTGAAGTCGAGCCGGTTGGTTCGGTGCAGTTTAAAGGGCAGGAGATAGCAGGGCTTAAGCCGTTCGAGATAGCACGTCTTGGTGTTGGCTATGTGCCCGAAAATCGCGATATCTTCCCGGGCATGACAACGCGCCAGAACCTTATGCTGGGTCTGCAGCCGGGGCAGGATGCAGCCAATAGCCGCTGGTCGATGGAATTGTTGTTTTCACAGTTCAGCAATCTGCGCGAGCGCGCCGATGTCGAGGCCAGCGTGTTGTCCGGTGGTGAGCAGCAAATGCTGACCATGTGCCGCAGTTTAATGGGTGACCCCGACTTCATCATGATCGACGAAC
Source organism: uncultured Granulosicoccaceae bacterium (assembly GCA_964389335.1). GTDB lineage: Bacteria > Pseudomonadota > Gammaproteobacteria > Granulosicoccales > Granulosicoccaceae. Next base: position 7,844 of record CAYMFQ010000091.1, on the reverse strand, counting down.
CCACCGAAGGTCTGTCACCACAAATGACGGCAAAGGTTGCCGAGTTGCTGCAGACCATTGCGTCCAAGGGCGTGGCGATACTGCTTGTTGAGCAAAAGCTCGCGATAGCGCTGGATGTTGCTCAACGCGTGTACGTCATGGGGCACGGTCAGGTCGTGTTTGATGGTACGCCGGCCGAGTTAAAAGACCGATCAGATGTGCGTAAGGAGTGGCTGGAGGTTTAGCTTGTATTTGTATCGCCACTGGAGTGTTAGCTGCGCGAGATGGAGATATGTATCTAAAATAGTCACTATAATATTTGTAATGTATCTTATTTTGGATATTTATGTCACTGATATTGAGTCATAAAATCGCATAAGTATTTGATATAAATGAATTAATTTATTCTGGCACGTAATTTGTTTATTGTTATATGACTGCCACAAGCGGTCATTCTCAAACTACTACACAGGATAAATAACGATGAACACATTAAGAGTCGAAGATCTGCACATGAACACCGTCCTGGACCGTCAGGCAAGGTCGATGGTCGAAGGTGGCGGTTGGTTTTCTGCGGTTATAAAGATCGCAGGTTACGGATACACCGCTTACAAGAACCGCAAGACCATTAAGAAGTATGCAAAGAAGGGTTATGGATACGCTAAGAAAGCCTGGAACTGGTTGTTCTAAGCGGTTTTGAAAGGTTGTTATCGTGGAGGATATAAATGCCAGTGCGGGAGCAACTCAAACCGTATTCATAAACCGTAACGTAGTGGACGGGTATCCTGAATAGCGCATCTTGCTGTTTGGGTATCCGTTCTCTCTTGTAAGCCTGTCATTTCTGCAGTGTCGCAGGCGAGGAAAGAGTATGAGTGTTGAAGTTAGACCCGCGACGTTGTCCGATGCGCAACGGATGGCAGAGATTCATGTGGCTGCCTGGAGAACTGCCTATCTCGAAGTAATGGATCAGGCGTTTCTTGCCGGTCTTAACGTGACAGATCGAAGAGAGATGTGGGAGAGGGCGTTAACATCACGAGGCGAGGGGAGCTACCTTGCTGGACAATTGGATAACGTGGTGCGCGGTTTTTGTGTATTCGGTCCGGCTCGGGACACAGAATTAGCCGGCGTTGCATGTAACGGCCAAGAGTTGGGTGAGGGTGATACTGTCGGTGAGTTAGTAGCGCTAAATGTAGAGCCCGCTTACTGGGGTCGTGGTGTGGGTTATTGCCTGGCACGTAACGCCTTAGCGGAGCTTGCATACGCAAACTACAGCGCTGTCTATTTGTGGGTGGTCGAGAGTAATGTACGTGCTATCTCCCTGTATGAACGACTTGGCTTTTTGCATTCCGGTGTCAGCAAGCAGGACAGCAGCCATTCGGGCCATCCAATTACCGAGATCCGTTTTGACGTGCGTTTAGGGCGCACAGAATAACCAGAGCTGATAAGCAAATTCCAGCTTGATAGTGCCCGGCAAAGTAGAGCCGGGCACTGCTATACCTCTAGCTACTACCGGGCGGTAGCTGTTGTCGCGGTGTTTATCAGCCCCGCTTTCTCGCGACGCCCGTCGCGCCACAACGCTTTGGCCAGTGCAAGGCACATGAGCCCCATCACCATCGTAAACGGCAGGGCGCCAATAATCATGGCGTTACGCAACGCGTCCATTGGGTTGTTTTCACCGGCGGCGAGTATCAGGGCACCGATAACCGCTGTCAGAATGATTCCCCAAACTACCTTGTGCTTGTTGCCTACTTCCTGATCGCCACCAGACATGATGGTGTTCATGACGAGGATGCCGGAGTCGGCCGACGTTACCAGGAACGTCATAATTAACACTACACACATTATCGTGAGTGCATACAGGAATGTGCCATCAATCATCTGGCCAAGTGTCACGAACAGTTTGGCTGTGTTGGATGCACCAATGATGACACCCTCCGCACCACCGGTTAGTTCAAGGTCAATGGCAGTGCCGCCCAGAATGGTCATCCATGCGAAGCACACCAGTGCGGGTGCGATCACGCAGCCGAGGATAAATTCGCGAACCGAGCGGCCTTTCGAGATGCGAGCCAGGAACAAGCCAACAAACGGAGAGAACGCAATCCACCAGGCCCAGTAGAAGGTGGTCCAGCCAGCCTGCCAGCCGAATTGTCGCCCGTGGTTACCTGCTTCATAGACCGCTGCCAGTGTCTCTGGAGGTAGTGCGGCTGCCTCGCCCTTAAGACCTTCAACAAATCCGTCGAAGCTGCCCCAGGCGTTTGTTGCGCCGCCCATCAGTTGATCAGCCAGTGGCTTTGCTTCGTCGGGCAATGCAGCGGCAAAGGCAGTTGCGTCCTGTGGTCCCCAGGCGCCAAAACCTATCGCCATAAAGTTAATGATGTAGTCAATCATGGCGGTGCCGTAGCTTGTCATGGCGAACAAAAACGAGCCAAATACGACGAACGTGCCGAGCAGAATTATCGACAGAACAAGATTCAGATTGGACAGATACTTCACGCCGCGGCCAACCCCTGATACGGCAGAAATAATTGAAAGGCCCATAATGACGACCAGGCCGGCTATTAAGCCAACCTTGCTCGGTGCAGGTGCCTGTCCATCAGTGATGGTGACCATCCACTCCTGTCCGGTGATGGAGTAGACGCCATCGATAAACTGACTAACACCATAGCCGATTGTTACAGACACACCGAGTATGGTTGCGACCACGCCCAGTACATCGACAATGTGCCCCAGCATGCCATTGACGGCTCGGCCGAACAGTGGTGTCAGCGCAGAGCGTATGGTTAGTGGCATGTTGCGCGTGTAAGCGTAATACGCGAGCGAAAGGCCGGTGACAACGTAAATAGCCCATGCATGAAAACCATAGTGCGCAAAGGTCCAGCGCCATGCGCCCTGAAGGGCTTCAGGTGTATTGCCTTCAACGGTACCCGCGACCGTTACTGGATTGGAACCCCACAGGCCAAGGGGTTCAGCGGTTGCAAAGACCATCAGGCCAACGCCAAGGCCGGCGCCGAACATCATAGAGAACCATGAAAAGTTCGAGAACTCCGGTTTCTCCCCGGGTACGCCCATGATGCGTGATCCGGTCTTCGGCAGTATCGCTACAATAAACAGAAAAATGACAAACGCACCGACGATGTAGATATAAAACTGGTTAAAGACTGACAGTAACTGACTGTTTAAATCGCCGAGGGTGCCGTTGGCGCTGGCTGGAAAAATCAGTGCCCATAGAACCAGGCACACCATGATACTTTTTGAAATGAGGGCAATGGGCAGGCTGTGTTCTCTATAAAAGCCGTCGTCCTGAGTCTTGACGTCGACGGCGGTAAACGGAGGCTTGATGCTCATAATCGTCCTTTTCGTTTGTCCGTTGCAACGGCAGGTGCATTGCAGACTGCCTGTGATCCCGAGCGTGCTTTGGTAGTGATGCACGCTCTCGCTGCTCAGCCAAAAGAGCCGATTTCCACCACGCAGGCAATCAGTGTCGCATAAAACGATCGGAGAGTATTGTAATTAACACGACGGTTATGAGTGGGCTGACGTAAGCAGCCGGCCTTACAATTGGTATGGTAGTTTTCACCAGAGCGATTAGCGTAATCGCTCTCTCCAGAGCTGTAAGTTTGGTGCCTATGCGGTTGCGTGTATGCGCTTACCTGATTGTCTGACCAGCAGTAACAACATATGTGGTGACCAGCCTCGCTCACGTGCGGTATGCAATAACAACAGTAACCCGATCAGCAGCAGCGCCCATTCATGGGGCTCAGGTACAGCCTGTACCGGTACCAGCCCGTTCCCGGATTCAACTTCACGTTCGAAACGGTCTTCGCCTTCACTCAGTTCTTTAAGCCGTTCTCGTTGTTGATTGTTAACCAACACAAGCATGCTTGAGTAGTCGGTAACGATGCCGTGCTCTATGGCCAGTGCGTGCCACTGATCGAGTGAATCGGTTGTTTGTGGTTGTCGCGTTGCCGCCTGAATTGCCAGTGCCATTGCAATGGGAGCCAGATCCTGGTTGTGTGTATCGGTTGGTTTAACCGGGCGTTTTAGCCACACATGACGATCAGTTACAAATGCCACTTCGCCGCTGTCTGCTGTCATTGCCTCGTTCATCGGGGGTATCAACCCCTGAGTAATCAGTGCCTGGCTGACTGATGAGGCAATACCACCACCGCTGTTTTTCAAGGTGTCAATGAGTGCATCCGGCAGGGCGTGTGACTGATGACCGGTCTCGATCAGCCACATAGGTACTTGCGGATGCGTGGCGTGTTGATCCGTTGCGAGTTCGTAGCTACCGCCGTCAGACAACAGTAATACTGCATCGTATCTGTCTGACAACCCCGGTTTGGAAAAAGCCTGCAGTTGTTCAAGTGGCTGACTGTTGCCGAAGAACACCTGATCATCAATGAGTGCTGCATTTGGTTCGGTTGCAGATACAGACATGGTGGAGCACGCTGACTGACAAAAAAAGATATCTGCGGCCGGCAATGCATTAATCGTTTTTCTCAGAGCTGACTGGTGCGCTCCCATGCTGTAGGAACCATCTATTAACACAGCCATTCGTATCGATGACAATGGCGGTGCTGTATTGGTCAGGTTGAAAGCGCGATAATGTTCGCCGTTTAAGTTAAAGCGCAGCTGTGTGGCTGGTGATGCCGGTGGTTCAGCGGGTGTCTCGGCATCTGCCACGTGTTGTGGAATCCACACTGCCGGTTTAGCTACTGTCAGACGGCGACCATTGACCGTTCTAATAGTCTTTTCCGAGTAGTAGACATTGCGCTGCTCCAGAGACCGTGGCAACAGCCAGCGTCCGTCGGTTCCTGCGATGGTTTTGTAAGTCATACGTACATACATTGGCGCTTTGGGTAGCAACGGGAAAACCCGCAGCCGATAGCGGCCCGGTGCAATGCGTTCCAGCAGGGCCGGGTCAACGCTGCGCCGAACCTGTTCACGATACACCTGTTGTGCAGCGCCGCGAGGTGCCACTGCGAATGGAAACTTCAATGGTTGTGTGGCCGTGTCACTGAGCCACAGGCCGGTGATGGCCGCTTCATCCGGCAGTGAAAAGTACATCAGTGTTTCAAGTGAACGACTGGTGTGGTTGTACAGTGTTTCCTGCACGGTGACGGTTGCAACGCCATTATTGGTAGTGATGCTTATGTCCTGACGATCAGCGTGTACGGTTTGCTGACCAATCTCCAGCAGACTGGCAAAGGCATCGCGGCCCGGAGACCATCGCTGCTTTATGGCTTCGAGGATCGGCTCACGTTCGGCGCGCTGAATGGGGGCATCAAAGAATGTCTCGTAGCTTTGTTGAGCCTGACGATGGTGTCTGTGGCTATCGCCCTGATAAACAAGCGTAGGTAACAGGAACTTAAGCGCGCTGGCTCGCCAGCGCATCGTTGCACTGCGCGAGCGCATGCCGAGATGATCCGGCAGGAAGCGCACCGGTGACAGATAGCTGTCGAGGAGATCGGTGCGTATAGATTCCTGAGACTGCAGCAGATTGCGTTGTTCGGCAGCTGACGAGGCTGTGGTACTTAACAGGGTTATCGCAGTAGGCTTGGCACGCTGGTGCAGGGCCGCAAACGTGGCGACGAACGCACAGAATATAACCAATGAAACCGCCAGTGGTGCGCCGTTGCCGGCAAGCCGCATGCGCCATACCCACTGTGATACAAAGCTATAAGGTGCGTAGGCCGCCAGCCAGATCCCCCAAAGCCCAACACCAATCATAAGTGCGCCGACCGGCAGTGCCAGCACCGCAGGTGGCATAAGGATTAGCGCCTGCAGGCTGAACAGTACCGTCGCGCCGCCCCAGTACAGCAGACCAAATATTACCGGTGACATGATAGCCAGTGCAGTGATACTAAAGTAGACACCGCCAATGGCAACCAGTGCCGATATACCGGCTGTGGCCACGCTGGTGGATTGGTATACCGGCATCCCGTCGATATGGCGACGCACCAGTAAGTACCCCTGGCACAGCGCAATGGCGGCTAAACTGAAATAAAATGCAATGGAGGTTGCGGTTAGTTCGTGCGCCCAAACCGAGCGTCCGATCAGAAGCACAGCAAGCGGTAGTTCCACACCAACCAGAAACTCACCCAGTCGTACCGGGTCATCGCTTAAGCGGATGGCGGCTGCGACAACTAAACAGACAACCGGCAATAGCATTGCCAGTAACACAACTGCAATATGGTGGGCCGGGGCAGCACCAGCAATGACGGCATCGAGTAATTCCTGCAACAGAAGTGGGCCGCCTATTAAAGAGAACGCCAACAGGTATGCAGCGTTAAAGCACCAGAACGCAACAACGACACTATTGGTGAGTCGATTGATAGCGCCGCTGTTGGCGGGCTTGCTGGTGGCGACAGGTAAAAATTCCGGAAACTCGTCTTTCATAGTGCTCTCTGTGAAGAATGGCTGGTGGCAATAGCCTGGCTGATGCGGTGAATGTGCTGGTTGATGGTTGCTGTGGTGGTGTCCGCAGGCAATAACAGTGACGCCAGTGTCCAGCGACGATCGGTATGGCGTATGGAATCAAGCATTCTGGCGTAAGGGTCTGCCACCATTGTCTCGGCGGACTGATACCAGTACACCGATATACCGGATTGATGATTCCTTTGACTGGATTGCGGTTGAATGCCGTGCATGGGGGCTGTCTCGCGCCTGAGCTTAAGTACTGTGACTGCGTTAATCGGCGCTGAGGGGTGTGACACTGCTGTGGACTGTACGCTGCGGTCAGTTATTGAAAAACCGAGTGCCTGCAGGCAATGCGCCGGGTTGTGCTGGTTTTTCCAGTTGTCGCTGCTGACCAGTACCAGTGATGCATTGGCATTAAGTTGATACTTTTGCACCTGTGCATTACCACCGCTAAAGAACTGTTTTTCTGCCGCGTTGAGTGCGATCGACTTTGCGGCAAGGCTGTCGGGTAGTTGCACCGCTTGATAGTCGCGGTGTTGTTCGGTTTGCACGGTGTTCGGAAAGGTGCAGGCGACAAGTACCGCAGCCAGTGTGGGGATTAGCGGCCACTTCCACTGCAGTGGCTGAGCGTCTGTGCGTGTCTCTGTGTTTGAACCCGCGGCTGTTGTTGCAGCGGCTTCTTCTACACGTGTGGGTAACCTGCGTGCGATAAACCAGACCGCACCGACGGATACCGCAAACCCAAGGGCGCCAAGCGCGGTATGAGCAATGGTGGCAAGGCCGTTCAGTTCTGCCTGCTCCAGAATAACCAGCACCACAATGCGAAACACATTAGCGGATAACAGCAACAGCATTAACAACAACCCGGTGGCAATCCAGTGTATACCCGCCCTGAGTTGAGTCAGCCATGTAAGCAACAGATAAAACACAGTGCCAGCCCATAAGCTGTTAATGCCGCTGCAATCCAGATCAACCAGGCTGGCGCGGTTTTCGACCAGCAGAATAGACTGGCGAGTTAACGTGTCGTATTCCATGGTATGGAGTATTTGCGCTGCTGCGGAGGCGCTAACGAGTCGCAGTGGATAGCCGAAGTAGGGTTCCAGGTAAAATTCCAGTGGCAGCAACGCCACACCTGTCAGCGTCGGCCATACCATTGAGCGCCAATAGGCAGGAGCTATCAGATGACCGCTAAAGCCGTACAGTGTCAGCAGCATTAACACCGCTGATAACAGGTTAATCTGCAGCAGGTTTTGATTGAGCACCTGTAGGCACACGCAGGTGATTAGAAGGGCGCTGGCGGCATTGTTTGCCGTCAGAGTAATTTTGCCAATCGCACCCCGTGCAACCCATGCGGCGGACAACAGTGCCAGCCACCAGTGCCAGTGCGTGGCGGACACCAATAGTTTGTCGAATAACCACTCGCCAAGAAAACGATACAGATACAG
>CAYMFQ010000090.1:15716-20005 GCA_964389335.1 uncultured Granulosicoccaceae bacterium | reverse complement strand
TAAAAGTCGCCACCACTCAGATGGCGTGCAGCTGGGATATCGACAGCAATATTAACTGTGCTGAACAACTGGTGCGAGAGGCTGCATCGCAGGGGGCACAGGTTGTGTTGCTGCAGGAGCTTTTTGAAACGCCGTATTTTTGTATCGAGCAAAACCATGTACATCTTGAACTCGCAAAACCCCTGAGCGACAGTGCGGTGGTGCAACGCATGCAGGCTTTATCCAAAGAGTTATCGGTGGTCGTGCCGGTCAGTTTTTTTGAGCGCAGTGGCCCGTGTTTTTTTAACACGGTGGCGATGATTGACGCAGACGGCACGGTGATGGGTATTTACCGCAAGACCCACATTCCGAACGATACCGGCTATCAGGAGAAAAGCTACTTCAGCCCGGGAGATACCGGCTTTAAGGTGTGGGACACACGCTATGGCAGGATTGGCGTTGGCATTTGTTGGGACCAGTGGTTTCCGGAAGCGGCGCGCTGTATGGCACTGGCTGGTGCGGAGATGCTGCTGTATCCGACCGCAATAGGCTCGGAGCCGGAACAGTACGGCGGCGAGTTTGATTCTGCAGCGCACTGGCGCAATGCCATGTGCGGACACGCGGCGGCGAACATTATGCCGGTCATCGCGTCGAACCGTATTGGTCGCGAGGTGGCTACGCAGAATGAAAATTATGGTATCGATTTTTATGGGTCGTCGTTCATAGCGGACCATACCGGCGAGATCGTGGCGTCCGCCAATCGTACCGATCAGTGTGTGCTGGTACACGAGTTTGATCTTGATGCGACGGCGTCACATCGGCAGGTGTGGGGCGTGTATCGCGATCGTCGGCCGCACCACTATCAGGCGCTGATGACTTTGGATGGCAGCGTTTGACTGTAAACACGCCGTATTTACGTAAAAGAGCATGCGGCAGAGCAGCGCGTTGTCGCTATAACAACGCATGACAGGCGATATTCTGCAGCGAGCAATTGATAACAATGTTAGCTGGTGCGCGGCTATCGCAGCATCGCATGGTAACGCTAGCGAAACCCGGGACGATGCATGGCTGTGTCGCGGCGAGATGCCACCGTTTTACCCTAATCTGATAACGCGCTGCCGCCAATGCGACATTACGCCATTGCTCGACGAGATTCCGGCTCATGTAATCAGCGGCCTTGGCGTCAAGGATAGTTTCGCAACGCTGGATCTGTCTTCAATGCAGTTTGCATTGGCAGTGGAAGCGCACTGGTACCATCGGCCCAGTCAGCTGCCTGTTGACAGCACGGTTCCCGACTGTTGTGAAGTCAGCTGTACCGAAGTCACCGGGGCAGCGGAACTTAGTCAGTGGGAGCATGCATGGGCAGCAGACGCGCAGTTGCCGCAACGATTGTTCAAGGCGGATTTGCTTGACGACCGCACTATTCACTATATCTACGCCGCTACCGCAAATGCAGCAGGTGCGGCAATTCCAGTGATAACCGCAGGGGCGGTACTTAATGTAACTGATGACGTGGTCGGGCTGTCTAATCTGTTTGGCAGCAAAACCGGTAAGATCGCCTGTGTGCAATTTGCGCTGAAGCGCTACCCGGATAAGCACTTTGTCGGTTACGGTTCGACTGATGAGCTTGAATTGGTTGGCAATGTCGGATTCAGGGCACTGGCACCTTTGCGTGTGTGGATTCACTTGTAGCGGCGTATCAGAAGTCCGCACAACAGTGCGGGCTCAGCCGTCTCTGGTTTCAGGTGGAAATGATGCCTGCTGAGGGAACTTTATTCGCAACGTCCAATCGCATAGGCAATACGGGAGATAACTGCTGACATGCCAACACGAAAAAAAATTGAATTTGCAGGCCATAGTGGCGAATTGCTCGCCGGCTCACTTGAACTGCCTGACGCTGCGCCGCGAGCTACTGCGATTGTGGCGCACTGCTTCACCTGTGGTAAAGACAGTGTAGCGGCAAGTCGCATAGCGCGTACGCTGGTGGCACTGGAGTATGCGGTGCTGCGGTTTGACTTTACCGGATTGGGTGGCAGCGACGGTGATTTTGCCAACACCAATTTCTCATCGAACGTGGCTGATTTGGTCGCCGCCGCTGACGTGTTGCGTGCCTACGCCGATGCACCGCTGATACTGATTGGCCACAGTCTTGGTGGCACGGCAGTGCTTAATGCCGCGTCGCAGATACCGGAAACAGCCGCGGTGGTCACGATTGGCTCACCGGCCGATGCTCAGCATATTGCCAAACAGTTTGGCTGCAACATTGATGAGATCAATGAGCGCGGCGAGGCCAGTGTCAGCCTGGCCGGACGAGATTTCACCATAAAGAAACAGTTTCTCGACGATATTAGTAGTACGTCTACGCAGGTCATTCGCAACATGCAAAAGCCGCTGCTGGTGCTGCATTCTCCAGTAGATCAGGTGGTATCCATTCATGAAGCGGAGCGAATCTTTAAGTCGGCCACGCACCCGAAGAGCTTTGTCAGTCTTGATGATGCTAATCATCTGTTGACCGACAAGCGCGATGCCGCTTATGTCGCACAGCTGGTGGCGTCCTGGGCAGATCGATGGGTTGAGCGATTGCTGCAGCCTGATGCGCAAAGTGAAGCGTTCACAGAGGCGTCTGAGAGTGTGGCTGGCGGCGAGGTCAGCATTAAAGAACTCGATCACCGGTTTCAGCTGGATGTAAGAACTGACACCCATCGATGGTATGCCGATGAGCCTCGTGCGGTTGGTGGTGCTGATACGGGCCCTGACCCCTATGAGCATTTACTGGCGTCTGTCGGGGCGTGTACCGCCATGACGGTAAGAATGTATGCGGAACGCAAGTCGTGGCCATTAACCGACGTGCACATAAAATTGCGCCACAATCGCGAGTATCATAAGGACTGCAGTGACTGCGATGATAAACCGGTACAACTCGATGTGATTGAAAGGGACATCAAACTGATCGGTGACTTGGATAGCTCGCAGCTCGAACGATTAATGCAAATCGCCGATAAGTGCCCTGTACATAAAACGCTAACAGGTAAGCTGGAAATCAGAACCAATCAGGTAACACCTGATGCGTAACTCAAAAGGCTTTTGGTTAAATCGGTTTGCGTGGTTACTAATAAGTTGTTGTATCACCTGTGCAGCCTGGGCAGAAGATAAAACGCTAACAGCCAAAGAAATAAAACAGCTCCTCAGTGGCAATACGGCGGTTGGTTACTGGATTGATCATAGCTACCGGCAATATTTCGGTGCCGATGGTTCTACCATCTACGCGCAGGAGAATTCCCGTTCATCTGTCGGGCGCTGGCGTACCAATAGCACCCGAAATCACTATGAGAGTTGGTGGGAACAATCCGACTGGGGCGCCGGATTTAGTATCGTTTTAAAGGATGATATCTATTACTGGGTCAGTAGCACCGGAACCACTGAGCCGCAATCGTTTGTGGTGGTGCCAGGCCAGCAACTGGTGTTCAAATAGCGTCAGGTCGAGTGCTGCTGCAAATAGCAACGAATGTGATGCAGGTCAAACATTCCTGCCATGGGCGTGTCTACTATTTACGTCCGTGAATTTCGGCGAATAGACATGAATCAACAGATGCAGGCGCAAACTGGTGACCGTCTTATTGGCACAGTAAACTGGCTCGACAGCTTCTCTGGTATAGGATTTATATCAAGCCCGCGTGTGAATGGAGATATCTTTATTCCACGTTGTCAGGGGCTTAAGGAGGGGCAGCAGGTCGAGTTTACTCTGGTGGCAACAGATACTGGCTTTGGTTCGGAGAAGGTTCGACCATTACTTGGGTAGCGAACAGACTGATCATAGGAATAAAAAACTGAATTTGTACTGTATGTAATTGATTTTGGTGAAGTCCTGGCCGGGTGAGTCCCGTTTTCACCCGGCCAGTTCACCACAATCACCACCGACTGGAAAACGGTGGCATGGAAATGTTAGTGGCTGGGCGCGGGATTGAACATCGCTTGGTTGTGTTAGCTTTTTTTTGCTAGCACATATCTACTAGCCCTAACGGGTTAAGGAAATTACTCAATATCTGCATGCCCCAGATCTATGAGGGTTGCTATAAAAGCGTGGTCTGTTGGGGTACCGGCCATGGCGGTAACGGTGGCAACTGTGCGTCTGATAAAACCTGTCGCAGCCGCTCGTGAAAGTCGAGTGCCATCGGCGGGCAGTGCAGGTTGTTTGGACAGTGAATCATCATATAACACTCGCAGCCTGCGCTGACGGCCTGTCGTATTCGGTTGCTCCATTGGTGTATATATAGATCGTTGCTAACCAGATCCGGGTGCAGCATTAATCG
>CAYMFQ010000090.1:0-15616 GCA_964389335.1 uncultured Granulosicoccaceae bacterium | reverse complement strand
TCCATTGGTGTATATATAGATCGTTGCTAACCAGATCCGGGTGCAGCATTAATCGCACGAACACAAGCTGGTTATAGATTTTCCCCAGCACCGGCACATCCGGTTTATCGTGCAGGGCTGCCAGTACCTCCGGGTGTTGGCGATTGCCACGGAAGATAGCGCGAGTATCCATCATCACTCGTCCCAGTCTATATTCACTGATCAGTGGTTCCAGTAGCTCCGGCTGGCTAAAAAATTCAGGGTGCCTGACTTCCAGCACGCAGCGATGCCGCTGTGATACGTGCTTAACCACGGTTTCAATGTTGGTGAGAGCCGAAGCACCCGCGGTAGCCGGAAATTGTAGCAGCAGCGGTCCGATATGAGAGTCGAGCGGTTTAATTCGGTCCAGAAAATTATCCAGTTCAAACAGGTTCGGGCGCGGTGCGTGGGTGACGCTTTTTGGAAGCTTAAAGCAGAAATGAAAGTCCGTGCCGGACACCGCATTCAGCCATTGCTGCACCGTCTTGTCGTCCGGTGTGCTGTAGAACGTGGTGTTGCCTTCCACTGTGTTGAATACACTGGCATAGCTTGCCAGTGCAGATGGCTTGCTGTGAAAATACCGGTTGTTCCAGCCGGGAAACGCCCAGACTGGTAAACCAATATGGTATTGACAATTGTTGCTGTGCACGAATGTTCGGTTTTAGTGCGGCCTGGTCATCCGTGTCAAGATGAATGGTCAGGCCGGCCGTTCAACATAAATCAGTTCACCAGCGCCAAAGTATTCGCCACCACCAAGCCGGCCGAGTGGATCGACGTCAGCAGCGTTTACACACATTCTGCCCTTGGCGTCTTTACCGGTCACACTGTCGTCGACATAAAGATGTTTAAGCGTTGCAAAGACGATGGCCTGATCTTTGATCATGTGCATCGAATCGAATTCACAGGCATAGGCGATACGGCAGTCAGCAAGTCGAGGCAGATCGGTACCGGGCATATCAGTAAGCTTCAGTCCGAGCATGTCCACTTCTGATTCGTTGCGTGGCATGGTGGCCGATGATTTTGTCATAGGCTCTGCCATTTCGCGGTGAGCGATGTGGGCGACAAATTCCTTTCTTGCTTCAATATTCGCACGCGTATCCTTGATGCTGCCGTCAGGTGCGAGTCCTATTGAAAACATGATCATCGGTGGATCGCTCGCCAGCCCGTTGAAGTATGAAAAAGGTGCGAGGTTGTAGGTTTTATCGTCGTTTTCAGTCAACACCCATGCTACAGGTCGCGGAATCACCGTTTGCGTCATAAGCGCGTAGGCCTGGATCGGGGAAAGCGTGGACATATCTATGTGCATGATATTTTCGCAGTGGCAGAGGGCAACATTGGCTAATCGGTTAATATCTCATGCCAGCCGCACTTCAGCAACAACTGGCGCATAAACAGGTACGCAAGGCCATTTCGTCTACTGCGCTTGGAAGATATCGCTTATGAAGCGGCCGGTGGCGCTCAGGTTGGCAGGGTCATTCCAACCCTGGTTTCGACCGCAAAAGGATGTTTCGTTCCATACGGCGCTTGATTCCTCAGAATCAGAGAAATTCCACATGGTCCAGCTGATTTTCTTTTCCCGCATCAGTTGTACATACTCGCGTGCACGATTGAAATCGTTGTTGCCCCCGCCAGAAGCGCTTTGTGTGCCCCATTCAGTAACGAATACCGGAAAGTGGTAAACCGCCGTCGCCAATGCGTCCCGGTAGCCTTTGCTGATATGGTTTGAGTCGCCTGCGTAGAAGTGAAAGGCATACATCAAGTTTTGTGCGGAGTCGTGAACCGGATTGTGCACGATATCAAAATAGTTGCCGTCGCCTGCCATGCCAAAGCTTGACCATGAATTGGTGCCGACAATTACCACAGCGTGGTTATCTGGTTGCTCCGCATCTCGAATGACACGGATAATTTTGTCTGCGTACTGGCTGATGTGATCCCAATTGAGGTTGGATCCCTGGGGTTCGTTGGCAATCTCGTAAAGTACATTTTGACGATGCGCGTTGTCGCGGACTATGCGTCTGAAGAAAGTTTCGGCAGTATTCAGGTAATCAAGTGGATTTCCGGAGATACCAGTGCCTGCGAGTATATGAAAATCGACGATTGCGTACATGCCGCGTTCCGATAGCTCAGAGATGATCGTGTTAACGTGGCGAATGCTCTCCTCCGGATTCGTTTCATAGCCGCCATTCTTTATGTACATAGCAATTCTGAAAATCTCTGTGCCCCAGCTTTGCGCGAGCAGGTTGAGTGAATCTTCAGTCAGGCATCCATTGCGATCGTAGGTATGCCAACCAGACCAGTGAATGCCGTGAGAGCTCATGCCGGTCAACTGCACAGCTTGACCGAATTGATCGCACAGCATATAGCTATCGCGTTTGCAGATACTGAGCTTGCCATGCCTTTGAAACGGAGTTCGGTTATCGTTTATATCAACGCTGGATACTCTGCAACTCTTTTCACCGTCCCATCCCCAGCCATCATTGAGTGGTGTTGTATCTATGCAGATGGTGTTGACCCAATCGCCTGACTCCCGACCGACGTGTGCGGTTTGATCGTCGAGCAGCTTCTTAGCTGTGATATTTGGTGATGCTTCTACCTTGCACGAGCTATGTCCATTCCACCCCCACCCATCGTTAAGTGGTACAGTATCAATACACTCATTCACAGAATCTGTGTCTTGTGCTTGAGGCCCCAGGGAGTGGTTAATGTGGTTTACACGTTCGACGAGGCAGGTTCCGTTTTCCCATCCGTAGCCATCTCCATCAGGATCGGAAAGGTGGCTGTTGCATACCGGATAGGTTTGCGCCATTGCCAGTCCGGTGGTTAGCAGCGCAATGACCGCTGTTACTGCTATTAAAAATTTCATAATACGCATCAGGGCTGTAATCGCACCCGGGTTAAAAGCAGGAGCCCGGGTGAGGGCAACCTTTTCCTGTTTAATTGATATCGCATCCTGCCGCTGTTTTTGGATGCAGTATACCTGTTCCACTATTTATGGTGTTTTACGGGTAGGGAGAGTGGCTTGAAAACTGACAAGCCACCCACTGGTTGTGGTTATCGATTGACACGTGGGAGAAAATCGTAGACATATTTATCAGCGACCAGGTCGCCAATTTGCCTCAGGCTTTGTGCATTGAAGTGTACGCCCGCGGGTAAGATGGACGGAAATCTAAGGCTTGCGGAATCTGCCCCACGACTAAAGTCGGTGAAGTTGTCGCTATCGTTAGCCAGACGCCTGATCGCTTCGTTCGCATAGGTGTGTATGCGCGTTTCATTGGCCAGGAACAGCCCATTGTTGGCGAACCAGTTTTGGCTTCTGAATCGTCTGATTAGTTCTGCGAGTTTTAGCGAATACCGATCAATAATCTCATCATCGTCCGCCTCACCCTGCATCCACCAGATCATATCAACCCGGTATTGGTGTGGCAGTGCATTTAAAGCGCTGTTTACCTTGTGCAGTATGGAACTGTAATGGCTGTCTTCGTTGTTCAGCCAGTAATCTATCGGCATACCCGAGGCGGCTGTCGCTATAAATGCAACCACTCTGCAACTGTCGTTGTCGGCAATACCTCTGGCGATCTGGAATGCAGGGTGATTGTGCCCACGGGGGTATTTGCCGTCGTGCCATACCTGTGTCTGTGGGTTTGCAACCTCCCACTGGTTGCGTTCTGTCCAGACAATAACTCTATTGTTTATACGGTCTGTATGATGGCCGGGGTTGTAGTGTGTCTGATTGCCGGTTGCATTGGACTGGCCTGCTGACAGAAACACATCAGTAACCAGTTCGGTAATGTGGTAATTGCCGGAGTTAATCTTGTCGCAGTTTTCAGGCACTGCTGATCCGGAACGGTTTACCTGAGTATTGCCAAACGATGTTTGCACAACAGGCTGAGGCGACGCTCCCATCCGGCACGATTTACTGCCATCCCATCCCCATCCGTCACCATCTGAATCTACACAGAAACTGTTGGCGGTTGTATTTTGCACTGTTGATTGGAGAGTTGTGGGTTGCTGCACTGTTGTTTGCGATGATTGACTCACCGATGGCGGTGATGTTCGTACTTGAGCTGCACTGACCTGGCAACGATTGCCGTTGTGCCATCCCCAGCCGTCGCCGTTTGTATCGAGGCAATCACTTTGTATTTTTGGCTGTATGGTTGAAACTGTAACGGGCGTTGTTACCGGGGCAGTTGGTGTGGTGCTGCTCACTTTGCATGATTCAGTACCAGTCCAGCCCCATCCGTCACCATCGTGATCGATGCATACGGTGGCTGGCAATGCAGCGGCAATGGGCGGGATAAGGGTGTTGCTAAGTGCCTGGGGTGAAGCGACGGTAACTGTTGCGGCGGCGAATAAATACTTTGCAGTTCGTGTACTGATGTTCACTGTTGGTACCTCTGGTTAATGTTGGTGCTGCTATCAGGTTTTTATTCCTGGGGGTATTGAAGGTGGGCGAACATACAAATAAAACCCCGTTAAGGGAAAGGGCTTCGCTGGCTTTTCGTGATGGGGGTGGGTGGTGATTGCCGGGAAGGGGCGAGTAGTGCTCGTTTCGCCCGTTTGTCAATGTGAAGTAGTTAGCGGTTGTGGTGAGCTTTGTTATTGACCTCTTTTTAACACGCCGGTTAAACAACCCACTGCACCGGCGGCTTTGGCAAGTTCAGTCGCGGGCGTTTCAATGCACTCAATATGCAGTGATTCGTAGAAGGCTTTGGTTTTCGGGTTGCCCGAAACCATTAGTATTTTCCGCGGTGCCAGAGTGACGAAGTTAAATGCCCGGTTTTGGTTGAGTTCGTCAGCGCTGTCTGACGCTTCCGGCAGAAACTGAACGTCGTAACCGGCTTCCTGTAAAGCTGTAACTGCACGATAAGGAGTGCGTCGCGGCCATGCGATAGCCAGGTTTTCATCGACAATCCGCAGCATCCCCATAAGGTGCATGGTTCCATAGGGCATATCGATCGTAATCAGTTCAACGCCTATGCTGCTCAGCAACTGTGACAGTTGCATCACGGCTTCGGAATTTGTGCGCAGTCCCTTGCCCAGCAACGCCTGATATCGGTTCACCCAGATAAGGTCAGCGCCTTCGAAGGTGGCACCGCCGAGCAGCGTCCTGATAACGGGTATACCAAGATCAGCCAGGCGCCGCGCAACGTTAATTTCCTCTCCGGCTCGTACCGTGGAGGCGGGTCGAGCGAGGATTGCGCCCTGCGGTGTCATCGCAAACAGATCAGCACAGAACATTTGATTGGGTGGTGCGGTGTCTGGCGGGTTTACCTGATGGGTGGTTACGCCGTGGGATTCATAGGCTGAAACAAGCGCTGCGTGTTCTTCCTGTGCACGGCCCAAATCGAGCGGCTGCAGCATCTGCACACTGTCAGGACTGGTGCCTGATGCAGTAAGCTCAGTGCCCGGAGTATGTAGCAATACTTCCTGTAGAGGCTGCCATTCGTTTTCAATGCCGCAGCCGCGCCACAGTGTGCCAAGCTCAGTGCTGTGAGTATCCAGCCTGGGCTGCCATCCACTGCCGCCGTAAGCGGCAGTGCCGAAGGTGGTTTTATTTGATGAGCTCAAAGGATTGTACGGTGTGCCCTAAGAGCGTGGCTTTTCGTTGTTAGGATCGTAAAGGGGTTTATAGCCAACCGCTTCGACCACTACCGGGTACTGCTCGCCAAAATAATCAATCATCAATGGTTGTCCTTCTTTGCAGTACTCGATTGGCAGGTAACCCAGGGCGATATTTTTACCGAGTGTCGGACCAAACGCGATACTGGTGGTGTATGACCGTCGGCCCTCGGCATCAATCAGGGGTTCGCCTGTGTCCGGGTGCAGAATAGGGCAGGTGCCAACCGGGTAGCGCGCCACGCCGGCTGCATCAGTGTTGCTGGTCATGGTCAGGGTACACAGATAGGCGGTTTGTTGCGGCTTTTCTCTGTGTGCAACATGTGCGGCCTTGCCGTGGAAATCTGCGGCTTTAACTTTTGGCCGTGCCAGATCCGCTTCGAGCAGATTGTAGTGCGTCAGCAGGTCGGCGTTTTGTAGTCGCAGGCTTTTTTCAAGGCGTCGGCTGTTGGCATAGGTTTCAACGCCGACCGGTGTCACGCCGGTCTCAGCCAGTGCGTCCCACACTGCCAGTCCGTCATCGTATTTAAAATGCAGCTCCCAGCCCTGTTCACCCACGTAGGATATACGAAATGCCGATACGTCCACGCCATTGATGCGCAGCGTTTTAAAGGTAACGAATGGAAAGTTATCGTGGCTCAGTGCATCTGCATCATCGACGACTTTGGCAAGTGTGCTACGTGCGTTAGGGCCCCATAAGCCAAGGCACGCAAACTCTGTGGTGCGGTCTTCGATCGTTACATTGTTATAACCGTGGTCCGCTGCCATGCGCTGCAGCCAGGTCAAATCGCGTGAGCCCGCATCGCCACCGTCCATCACGCGGTAGTGATCATCGGCCAGCCGCACCAGTGTCAGGTCGGCTCGTACACCGCCGTGGTGATCAAGGAAGTGTGTATAGATGCCTTTGCCGACAGGGGTATCACCGCCGACCTTTGCAACACAAACGTATTCAAGCAGTGCCTCGGCGTCGGCGCCGCGCACGTCGATGATGGCAAAGTGCGACAGGTTAACCATGCCGACGTCTTCCGACATTTGCAGGTGCTCGGCATTGGATACGCGCCAGAAGTGGCGGTTGTCCCATTCGGATTCACGTACCGGTACCTTGTCGCCGAACTTCTCCAGTAGATGTTCGTTGCTGGCATAGCCGTGTGCACGTTCCCAGCCTGCGGCTTCCATAAAGTATCCGCCGAGGGCTTTTTCGCGCTCGTAGAACGGGCTGCGTCTCAGGCCACGCCCCTTGGTGTAGGGCTCGCGGTTGTGCACTGCGGGGTTGTAAATTTTAAACGCGGTTTCATAGCAGCGATCATGAATATACTGTTCTTCCTGTTGGAACGGATAGTAGCGCGCTACGTCTACACCGCTGTGGTCGAGCTCGGTGTGACCATCGGTCATCCAGTCGGCGATTAGCTTGCCGGTACCCGGGCCGTCTTTGACCCAGACTGATACCGCATACCACAGGCCACGCACATTGGCAGACTCACCCAGTGACGGGCCGCCGTCAGCGGTTACCTGCAGCAGTCCGTTAAACGATCGCTTTTCATCGAAGCCAAGTTCACCAAGGATCGGGGTCAGTTCAATAGCGCGCTCAAGCGGCTCCATGATCTGATCCATCTCAAGGTCACGCTGTGACGGTGACAAGCGCGCCTCTTCTTTTTCAAGCAGGTCACGCGGGTGACACATACGCGGGTCTTTTTCCTCGTAGTAACCCCATTCAATCATGCCGCCTTCGGTGGTGGTCGGGTCACCGGTGTCACGCAGATAGGCCGAGTTGCCCTGGTCGCGCAACAGCGGGTAACCAATGTCCAGACCGGTTCCGGCAAATTTATCGTAAGGACCAAACCACAGCAGCGGGTGATCGACTGGCATAACCGGTAAGTCTTCCCCGGCCATCTGTGCAATCAATCGGCCCCACAGACCCGCACACACAACAACATATTCGGCGGCGATATAACCGCGCGTGGTTTCAACCCCGACAATGCGACCGTCTTTGATATCGAGCGCGGTCGCCGAGGTATTGGCAAACGCTTTGAGCTTACCGGTTTGCTCTGCCTGATCGACCAGTTCACCGGTCACAACTTGAGAGCGGGGGGTGACCAGTCCGGCATCAGGGTCCCACAGTGCGCCCTGAATCATGTCTTCTTCGAGGAGGGGCATTTTTTCTTTGGCTTCGGCGGCGCTGATCATGCGGGCGTTGGTGCCGAAGGCTCTGCCCGACGCAACCTTGCGTTTGAGTTCACCCATACGCTCGTCGTCACCGACACGGGCAACCTCGAGACCGCCCACTTTGGCGTAGCGGCCCATCTTCTCGTAGAAGTCGATGCTGTACATGGTGGTGTGACAGGTCATGTGGTCGTGTGCGGTGGCGTAGCAGAAGTCTGACGCGTGCGCGGTTGAGCCGATATCAGTCGGAATGGCTGACTTATCGATACCGACGATATCATCCCAGCCCCGCTCGATCAGGTGATGGGCAATAGAGGCGCCGACGATGCCTCCCTGTCCAATAATGACGACCTTTGCGCTATCTGGAAAACTTGCCATGACGCTGTGACCTGCTGTTGTAATTTGACGGTGAACCGCATTGATTGTACCCGCCATTGGCGAGCCTTTGGCACACTATAGCGCCCTGTGAGCGGATTGTTTTCAATGCAGCAGCATCGCTGCGGCATTCGTTTCTCGAAGGGCGACCAGCCTGTAGATTTGCGATAGCCGTGTGCATTTTTATTGTCGCGGCTGTCGTTGTAAGCGACCGCTGACTGGGCAACCGTGCGGTCCTATTCTTGCCTCGGACGCACCATTGGCACACAAAAATGCGGCGCACAATTATTCGGGTCGCCGCTGTCGTGCGGATGCCAACAACCACGGATGGATATCATGTCTTTTTTCTTTCACCGGGTGCGCGGGCAGTTGCGCGGCCGGGAGAGCCTGTCGCCGGTACTGTTAATGGTCGGGTTGTTTGGGCTGGCAGGTACCGCGCATGCGGATACTCCTTCATTCAGCCCCGGCTTTGAGCCGGTCAGCAGCTATTGCGACGGCGATGTACGATTCGTCAACTGGTTGCAGAATATACGTGCGACCGGTGATCCGGCTCAGCTGCGCTTTCAGGTGACCTCGGTCGGCAACCCGGAAATCTTCGACAAAAGCCCATGGGTTAGCTGGCCATCACGCTCGTTAAACTATCGTATCAAGGCGGGTACCGCCGCTGGTCTGTCGAGTACTGTTACGGCGATATTAATTGACGACGCGGAGTCTAGTGTAAGCACTCCGCGCAGCTGGCACATCTTCACCCGTGACTGTGACGCCGGCAATCCGATCATCGATACAGACGGCGATGGGTTAAGTGACAACGTCGACGCAGATGATGACGACGACGGTATCAGTGATATCGACGAGGGCAATGGCCTTATCGACACCGACGGTGATGGAACGGCAAACTCGCTTGATACAGACTCTGACAATGACGCTATCGCCGACGCCGCTGAACCCGGTGACAGCAACAACAACGGCGTTCGCGACTCGGAAGAGCCAGGCACTGGCGTCACTAACAGCGATCGTGTCAGTGACAGCGATCGTGACGGTGATGGTATTAACAACGAGCTGGATATCGACGACGACAACGATGGCATCATCGATACTGCCGAAGGCGACGGATTGCTTGACACGGATAACGACGGTATCGCCGATTCATATGACCTTGATTCCGATAATGACGGTCGCAGCGATTTGCTTGAATCCGGACTCAATCTGATCCTGTTGGCATTCAGTGCTAACTGGTCGCTGCAGGATGACGTGGGTGACAATGGCCTGGTCGACTTGATCGAGACATCCGCGGACAGCGGCGTCCCGCTGCATCAGCCTGTCGACGTGGATGCCAATGGCAGGCCGGATTTTCAGGACAACGCAGGACTGACACAGCTGCAAAACGACGAGGCAGAGGCGGGCGACAGTGCATTGGTCGCCACTGGCATTGACGGGGTCGGCTGCCGCCTGCTGCGCGGCGGCATGGACCCGAGTCTGGCACTGTTGCTACTGGCTGCACTGGCCGGTTTGTGGCGGCGCCGTACTCGTCGCAACTAGAACTTACGGTGCAGTTGTACCGAATGGTGCACAATTCGTGTGCCTGACAGGGCTTGCTGCGGACGCAGATGGCCAAATGCCAAACCGCTCACGTCGCGGTCTGCCGTGTTTTGCCACTGTAGCTGATTTGCTGCGAGACACGCCCGATATGACCAAGCCCGTCGATACAAAAATAGCCAGAACCAAAACAGCCACATCAAAACCCGTAAGCCCGCTCGAGTACCCCATTCACGAGCTTCAGGTGCTTGCCAGAATGCAGCGGGAACTCTTGTCGGCGGAGAAGGTCGATCAGGAGAAAGCGCGCATCCTTGCCCAGGTGATCGAAGAGAAGCTGTCAAAGATGCGGGCCGCGTGGGATCTGGCTCTTGCGACAAAGGGCAGGCAGAAAGCCCGGGTTCACGGGGCGCCTGATCAGATTATGTAGAGTGGTGCCGGCAGGCATGCAATAGGCTTTACCTACTAAATTGGGCTATAGCTGCCCGAATCTGTATGGAACTTGCGCGCATTTAAAGTTATGCAAACACGTGGCAGGCAGAGTTTTCGCTGCCGCGATTCGTTTCGTTCGACAACTTTAAGGAAGAATTTATGAGCGCTGCCGATCATGTGAACCTGGAAAAGTTCATGGAGGGCGTTGAGAAACGCAACCAGGGTCAGAGTGAGTTCATTCAGGCAGTGCGCGAGGTAGCGCAGGATATCTTCGAGTTTATAGAAGATAAGGTCGAGTATCACGAAGCGCAGATACTGCGACGAATCGCAGAGCCTGATCGTGTGGTGTCGTTCCGGGTGTGTTGGGAAGACGACAATCACAACATTCGTGTGCAGCGCGGGTGGCGGGTACAAAATAACAATGCTATCGGACCCTACAAAGGCGGGCTGCGCTTTCATCCATCGGTCAACGAGAGCATCCTCAAGTTTCTTGCGTTTGAACAAACCTTCAAGAACTCGCTAACCGGTTTGCCTATGGGCGGTGGTAAAGGCGGGTCAAATTTTAATCCGCGTGGTAAATCTGACTCCGAGGTTATGCGTTTTTGTCAGTCGTTTATGACAGAGCTTTATCGGCACGTCGGCCCTGACACTGATGTGCCGGCCGGAGATATCGGCGTCGGTGCCAGAGAGATCGGTTACCTGTTTGGGCAGTATAAACGCATCACCAACCGGTGGGAGGGTGTGGTCACCGGTAAAGCGCTTGAATATGGTGGCAGCCAGATACGACCTGAAGCAACCGGCTACGGCGCGGTGTACTTCATGGCTAACATGCTTGATCTGAAAGGCGACAGCATCGAAGGCAAGGGTGCGGTGATATCCGGCTCGGGAAATGTGGCAACGCATGCGGCAGAGATGATACTGCAGCAGGGCGGCAAGGTATTAACCCTGTCTGACAGCGGTGGTTTCATTCATGACCCCGACGGCATTACGCAGGAGAAGCTCGAATGGGTAAAGCAGCTTAAGGCAGTCAGGCGCGGCAGAATTCAGGAGTACTGTGATGAGTTCTCCGGTGCAACCTTTCACGCTGGTGAACGACCGTGGAAAGTACCTGGTGAGCTTGCGCTGCCCTGCGCCACTCAAAACGAGCTCAACGACGAAGAAGCACGAATGCTGGTGAAGAATGGTGTAATCGCCGTCGCGGAAGGTGCGAACATGCCTACTACACTAGAGGGCGTGCACGTATTCCAGGATGCAAAAATTCTTTATGGTCCGGGTAAGGCAGCTAACGCCGGTGGTGTGGCGGTATCCGGTCTTGAGATGAGTCAAAACGCCGAGCGGCTCAGTTGGGACACCGAGCGACTCAGTAAGCTACTGGCCGAAATCATGGCCGACATCCATACCCGTTGTGTCACCTATGGCGATCAGTCCAACGGCTATGTTGACTATGTTAAAGGTGCAAACATCGCGGGTTTCAAAAAGGTGGCGGACGCGATGCTCGCCTATGGTGTCGTTTGATCTAACGCGCAGACAGATTGTTTTACCCGGTGTGTTCGCTCTGGTTGTGTCGTATTGCGAACCAAACAGTGACAACTTCGACTCAGCATGTTGTCACTACGCTGCTTATTTGTGTCAGCATCGCCTTTTATGGTGGGCGGTGCTACATTCGTAAAATTGCGCTGGTAGCAGGCTTTTTAGAATTGACACGGATTTGCGTTGACTACAGAACACACCACTCATAACAAATTCAGCCCGCTTTTCAATACCCTCTTTAATAGTATTTCTCTGTGCCTGGTTGAGACACCGTGGTGGCTCGCTATGCTGGCGCTGGTGATAACGGGGCCGCTACTGGGTTTTTACAGTGTTGCTGCAACAATGCTGATGATTGGGTCGGTGGTGGCGATGACCATTGTCAGTTTTGGAAGCTCATGGCGAGGGGCAATCTGGATTCCGCAGGATGTGCCCTGTGCGATTCTGGCAATCATTGTGGCGCAAATGATTGCATCAGCGGCGCCGCAAATAAATACGGCAAGCCTGTTTATGACGGTCGTGGTGTTTATTGCAATGGCGACCATACTGACCGGTGTGCTGTTTTACTTTTTGGGCTATTTCAGGCTCGGTAACTTCGTACGCTACCTGCCGTTTCCGGTGGTGGCAGGTTTTCTTGGTGGCACTGGCTGGTTGTTGTTAAAGGCCGGAGTCGATGTGTCACTGGGCGAACTGGTGTCAGAGGGCTACTGGCACTTTGATGCGATTATTCGCTGGCTGCCGGCATTGCTGCTCGCGGTTCTGATCTGGTGGCTGAGCGCTCGCATCACCAGCCCACTGCTATTGCCGGGCCTGGTACTGGCGACCATCATTGTCTTTCATCAGTTGATTGCACTGTTTGGGCTGTCCAGTGCTGACATGGCTTCGGCTGGCTGGATGTTCACGGCGTTGCTGCCGGGCACTGAAGCCGCGCGCGGACCGGCGGTTGAATGGTCGAGTATCGCCAGTATCGAATGGTCGTTGATACTCACCCATAGCAGCGGCTTACTGCTGCTGGCAGCAGGTTCGATAATTTCGATGATGCTGAACAACAGCGGCTTTGAACTGCAGGTTAATGATGACTTTGACGTCAATCGTGATCTGCGCGTGACCGGTGCAGCCAACATCGCCGGGGGGCTGTGCGGCGGCTGGCCCGGCTATGTCAGTCCGGCGTCGTCGTGGATTAATGCACGCCAGCGTCAGCAACTGCCGTTCACCGGTTTTCTGGTTGCTGTGGGAGTAGCCGCAACGATCTGGTTTGCATTGCCATTACTTGCTCAGGTGCCGCTGTTTGTGTTGGGTTCTGTGGTGGCTTATATCGGCTTGCTGTTTGTGGTGGACTGGGTGATTGACAGCTATCGTCGGCTTACCCGCACGGAGTATCTGATACTGCTGGCAATCGTTGCAGTCATAGCGATGTTTGGGCTGGCGCAGGGTGTTGTATTAGGTCTGTTGCTGGCGGTGGCGTTATTCGTTGTCACGTTCAGCCGGCTCGATGTTGTGCGCCATCAGTTGACCGGCACGCACGCACGCGCAAGAGTAAAACGCAGTTCCGCACAGCAGGAACATCTGCAGGCCACAGGGTCTGCCACGCAGCTTTTTCAGTTGCAGGGTTATCTTTTCTTTGGTACAGCAAACCGATTAGTCGAGCGCGTAAAGAACACCACAGCTAACACCGAGTGTCGCTTTGTTGTGCTGGATTTTGAGCGTGTCTCAGGCGTTGACTCAACGGCGATATCAAGTTTCCTGAAGCTATACCGTCACGCGGCAAAAAAGCATGCGTCGCTATTGTTTGTAGCACTCGATGAAGCCACACAGCATCTGCTGTCGCAACAGCTTCAGGCTGACAGCGGTGTCGTTCAGTACTATGCGTCGCTTGACGATGCGCTGGAGTGGGCTGAGCAACAGCAACTGGTTGCCGCCAGCCTGGAGCACGATACCGCTGGCCTTAAGTTACAAACCTATTTGCAGGCGTTATCGATTGAACCGGCCGCCAGTGACAGTCTGTTGCAGCGCCTTGATAGAATTGAACTGCGTGCCGGGGAGTATATGATTCGGCAGCACGAAACTGCCACGGAACTCTTCTTTATTGAGCAGGGTTCGGTAACGGCGCAGCTTGAAAAGCCCGATGGTTCCCGTGTGCGGCTTGAGACGATAAATGTCGGCGTAGTAGGAGAGCTGGCGTTTTATCTTGGCAACAAGCGCACGGCAGCCGTTGTTTGTGACAATGATGTGACTGCTTACCGTCTGACCCGGGAACGGTTGAAGTTGATGACAGAACAGCACCCGAAAGATACCGTGACACTGCATCTGGTACTGGCCAAGCTTCTGTCGGAGCGTACCTCGCATCTGGTCAGTCAGGTGGCAGCTTTGCAGAAATAAGTACTGGTGTACTCGAACAAACAGGCACATGAGTCGACTGACTAAAGTGCTTCAGTTTCCTAAAAAATTTGCCTAATCATCAATTCCGTTATTGTTTAGAAATAAGTTTGCACTTTATTCAGCCGCCCTTGTGGGAGCCTTTCATTTGTCCTGTTCACCAGAGTTAGTACGCGGAAGTGGCGTGGCTCAGGTTCTCAGCACCACCATGGTGATGTTATCGTCTCCGCCGTAGTCATTTGCTTCACTGACCAGTGTGGTACACAGGGTATTAAGATCCGCGCCATCCAGCATTTCGAGCAGATGACTGAGGTTTGCGTCCTCAAGCATGCCGGTTAGTCCATCGGAACATAGCATTAGTAAATCGTGCGGCAACGCCGTGTGGATTAGCAAATCCGCTTCCAGGTCCGGAAATAAACCGACGGCACGACGCAACAGGTTTGCCGCTGGTGGTTCACCCGGTTCTCCCAAATCGCGCCACTCCTGCAAAAGTGAATGGTCCACTGTTAATTGTTCAAGCGTATTATCACTGAATCGGTACAGGCGACTGTCACCTACATTGAAAGAGATATATTGATCAGAGTTACCCATGAAACAAATGCCGGTCAGCGTGGTGGCCATGCCGGTGCCATCCGGGTGTCCTTTCTCTTTGTTTTGTGCATAGATGGCGGTATTGGCAGCGGATATAGCCTGTACCACTGCATCGCTATAGGCGTTGATATCTATGGAATCTGCACCTAGCAGGGGCCCGAGAGTACGCTGTAATTCAGTTTGCAGTGTTGTTGTTGCCAGGCTGCTGGCAACGTCGCCGGAACCGTGGCCGCCGAGGCCATCTGCTACTGCGAACAGGCGGCAGGTGTTGTCAATCAGGTAGTCATCCTCATTGACTTTTCTGACTCGCCCCCGATCCGAAATGCCGGCACTGGTTAATTCTATCCCTGACATGCGATATCCACGCGCTTGGTTGATTTGGCACCGGCTTCGCTGCCAGCACCTGATTCCCTCAACTCAGTTTGCCAGATTTATTTTAAATTGTCGCGCAAACCGGGTAACCGACGTGCCGCGGTGGCTTAACGCGCCAGGCTTCGTCTTTAGTACCGGTCTTGCGGCCGGATATTTCCTGGCGCAGGTGAGCATCACCGCGCTGTTTTTTCACGGTTGTTCAACGTACGATGCAACGCTATGAATACGATAACTGATATCACAATGAACGAATCGACCAATGTGTTTGGCGAAGCGCTCGAACCGTGCAGTCACGACCCGCTGACTGGTTTTTTTCGCGATGGCTGCTGTAACACCAGTGATGCTGATCGTGGTTCGCATACCGTGTGTGTGCAGTTAACTGATGCGTTTTTGCAGTTTTCAAAAAATCAGGGTAACGACCTGATCACACCGATGCCCGAATATGGTTTTCCCGGGCTTAATGCCGGCGATCGCTGGTGTCTGTGCGCCGCTCGCTGGCTTGAGGCTTATGAGCACGACTGTGCGCCCCGTGTATATCTGCAAAGCACTCATCAGCGAGCGCTTGAAATTGTACCGCTTGATATTCTGCGTAACAGTGCGGTTGATTTGAACTAGT
>CAYMFQ010000089.1:15527-20429 GCA_964389335.1 uncultured Granulosicoccaceae bacterium | reverse complement strand
ACACTAGTGTGCCTCGTGGATTAGTCAGACATCGCTGCAAAACGTGCGCTCAAAGGTATTATGGCAGCACGCCGGCACCGACGGCTGCCAACACACTCAGATTAGATCGGTACCGTCGTCGTCATCATCGCTCGGCAGATCACTCAGTTTTCCGCGGGTATGCGATTTGGCTTTCTCTTTGTACTTGATGAGTTGCCGGTCCAGCTTGTCGGTCAGTACATCAATGGCGGCATACATATCGGCACCGCTGGTATTGGCAAATAGTTGCGTGCCTTTTAACTGAATGGTGGCCTCTGCCTTTTGCCGCAGTTTCTCGACATTCAGTATGACGTGCACATGCTTTAATTCATTGGAGTGACGTTCCAGCCGGTCCATCTTCGATGAGATGAAATGGCGCAACGAATCGGTTACGTCTACATGATGACCTGAAATTGTAAGGTTCATACGTTGTTACCCTTTAGACCCTTTATGTTATGACCAGTTGTGTTGTTCTGTGATTTCTCGAGCACAATGACAACCTCCTGTTTTCTACGGGTTATCTCCAATTTCATATGAAGATTGATTGATAATCGTATCTTGCCTGATATCTAATCCTGTATAAGCGCCCCGTATATTCACCAAAAGTCTCGTGGTTACTACTGTATTGCGACTACTGCGTTATTGTTAAAGAGCCTGCAGGCCTGTAATGGATATGTGGTGCCGCAGACTGATTCTCAACCACATCGCAGTCAATTACAGGTATATCACTATTTCAGACTCAGGTCTAAGTGCAGCGTTGCCTTTCATGCCAAATTGCGACGGTGGAAACTTGACACGCCCTTGACAATCGCAACTTATTCCTTTGTCGGCATTGGAAACAGGGGGTTATAAAACAACGTTAATCCATAACACGCTGACCATTCTGGTCAAAGCAGCACACTTTTGACTCGTCAATAAGTATGGTGTACCGACCGCCGTGAACAAACGCCTGCTCTCCAAAGGTTCGCACGACAATCAGACCGGCCTGTTCAGTGCGCAGATAAACATTCGTATCCGCCCCCAGATGCTCAACATGTTGTACCGTGCCGGTGATACCGTCACTAACGGATACGTTAGCGGTTTCTCCATCAGTTTGCTGCAACACAATATGTTCGGGTCTGATACCAACCGTTGTCACCGATGGTTTGTCAATTGCAGCTCCGTCGATAAAATTCATTTGCGGCGAACCAATAAAGCCTGCGACAAACATGTTCTGCGGGTCGTTGTATAACTCCATCGGTGAACCCACCTGTTGAACAACACCGTCGTTCATCACAACAATGCGATCAGCCAACGTCATCGCTTCAACCTGATCATGCGTTACGTACACCATACTGCACTGTAGTTCATCATGCAGGCGAGCAATCTCAAGCCGCGTTTGTACACGCAACGCCGCATCAAGATTCGACAAAGGTTCATCGAATAGAAACACTTCCGGCTGCCGAACAATGGCACGTCCGATCGCAACACGTTGCCGCTGACCACCTGAAAGATCTGCCGGATGACGCTTTAACAACTCATCCAGCGACAACATGGCAGATGCCCTCGCCACACGTTCATCGATAACATCGCGTGCCGTGCGTGTTTGCTTTAAGCCCAGCGCCATATTGTCTTTAACATTTAAGTGGGGGTACAGCGCATAGGTTTGGAACACCATGGCAATGCCACGCTTTGCCGGTGGCACGGTAGTAATATCCTGCTGATTAATCGTTACCGTGCCGTCGGTCGGATCTTCAAGTCCGGCAATAATCCTGAGCAAAGTCGACTTGCCACAACCCGAAGGACCGACAAACACCACAAACTCACCATCGGCAATGTCAAGATCAATACCCTTTAACACCTCGACTGTGCCAAACGACTTGTGTACCCCTCTGAGGGATAATGAACCCATGCTAACCCCTTAGGCCGGAATCGCAGACAAGGTGACTGCCTCGCCGCTGCGCACACTTTCATCGGCCGCAAGACAAATTTGCAATGACTGCACCGCGTCGTCCATATGACGATTGAGATCAATGTCTTCGGTGATAGCCTTTAATACAAACGCCTGTTCACGGGCGCAGAGTTCATCGTGCCCCGGTTCATCCTGCATGGATATCTCCCGATCGGCACTGGCAAACTGGCCATCGGAACGCATCGCGGATGAGTGCACTCTCAGCAGGTTGGTTTTAGTGTGCGTATCGTGATCATCTGACTTTGCATCTTCGCTCATCACAATAGACACACAGCCATTGGGTGATACCACGTCTTTCACAAAGAAAGCTGTCTCTGACATCATCGGGCCCCAGCCCGCTTCGTACCAGCCAACCGATCCATCATCAAACAACACCTGAAAGTGTCCGTAGTTATACATATCTGCAGCGATGTCATCTGTCAGACGCACCCCCATTCCTCGCACCTGGGTGGCTTTCGCATCGGTGATCTGACACATAACATCCACATAGTGCACACCGCAGTCAACTATCGGCGATGTGGTGTCCATCAACTGCCTGTGTGTGTGCCAGGTCGGCCCGCTCGACTGCTGATTGAGGTTCATACGAAACACAAACGGCCCGCCAAGCTCCCTCGCTTCTGCAATCAACTGCATCCACGACGGGTGATGCCGCAGAATATACCCCACCACCAGCTTACGTTGATTGGCCCGCGCGCACGCCACCACATTGCGCGCATCCGCAAGATTGGTGGCCAGTGGCTTTTCCACGAACACATGTGCACCGGCTTCCATCGCCGCAATGGCATACTCTGCGTGTGTGTCTGAATACGTATTGATGGACACCAGATCAGGCTTGTGTTGCTGCAAACTATGGTAGAACTCAGGCTCTATGGTGTAACCACTCAGCAACTCGGGCAGCGCCACCGCAGAGCGATTAACCAGACCGGCAATCTCAAAGCCGGGCTCCAGCTGATAGGCTTTCGCATGACTCAACCCCATGTTACCGAGTCCGGCCACCAGCACTTTGATCGGTGGTGTGTTTGCATCACTCATTTGACAGCTCCTGCGGTAAGCCCGCTAATCAACTGACGTGAAAATACGATATAAAGAATCAACACCGGCACCATCGACAGGGAGAGCGCCGCCAATACCGCATTCCAGTTAGTCACAAACTGACCAATAAACACCTGTGCGCCAAGCGTTACAGTTTTGGTTTCCTCAGCAGGGGCGAGGATCAACGGAAACCACAGATCGTTCCAGATGGGTATCATGGTAAAGATTGCCACGGTTGCCAGCGCCGGCCGCACCAGTGGCACAACCAGCCGGAAAAATATGCGGTATTCACTAAGCCCATCGATACGACCGGCATTTTTCAAATCCTTCGACACCTGTGTCATAAACTCGGACAAAATAAAGATCGCAAGCGGCAGCCCCTGAGCGGTATACACCAACACCAGCGCAGTTAATGTGTTGACCAGTCCGCTGGCCACCATGAGTTGCAAAATCGCCACGGTACCGAGCCTGATTGGAATCATGATCCCCAGCGCCAGATACAACCCCATCAGTGAATTGCCACGAAAGCGATACTCCGATAACGCAAACGCAGCCATCGCACCAAACAACAGCACACAAAAAAGCGACGCTATGGTAACGATGAGGCTGTTTTGAAAGTACAAAACAAAATCACCCTGCTTCATCACCGTCTCATAGCCAATCAGAGAAAACGTCTCTGCGTCAGGCAGACTGAGTGGCGAGCGAAAGATCGCCTTACGTGACTTGATCGAATTGATCAGAATAAGAATGACCGGAAACAGCGCGATCGTTGCGTAGATCAGCAGAATCGCATGGGACGCAATGGCCCTGCTCACAGACTGGCGCGCAGTACTCATTCAGGGTTTACTCAAAAGCATGGGCATCACTAAAACTCGTAGCGACGCAGGCGCCGCTGTATGCCAAACAGGTAAATGCACACACCGACAAGTATCACCAGAAACATCATCGACGCAATCGTCGCTCCCAAATGAGGATCGCCCAGTTGTAGCTGGAAACCGAAAAAAGTCCGATAAAGAAACGTACCGAGAATATCCGTGGAGTAGTCAGGGCCTGCCAGCGCCCCCTGTGTAACGTAAATTAAATCGAACGCGTTAAAGTTTCCGACAAACGTCAGCACAGAAATAATACCTATCGACGGCAATACCAGCGGCAGCTTGATTTTCCAGAACTGTCGCGCCCCGGTTATACCGTCGCACTCAGCGGCTTCAATAATTTCATCGGGGATCGATATCAACGCCGCATAAATCAGCATCATCGGTATGCCGACAAACTGCCACACTGAAATCAGGCTAAGCGTCGTCAGCGCATACGCCTCTTTACCAAGCCATGGTTTAAACAACGACTTTAGTCCAACCATATCGAGCAGATCAGGCGCCACCCCCCATAGCGGAGACAGGATCAGCTTCCAGACGAAGCCGACAATCACAAACGACAGAATGGTTGGAACAAAAATGGCGGTGCGGTACACACTGCGAAAGCGCAACCGCGGGTTTGACAGAATGGCTGCCAGCAAAATGCCAATGGGATTTTGCACCAGCATATGCACAACAAAAAACCATGCATTGTTTGCCAGCGCATTCCAGAACGTTTCAGATAAACGCGGATCGCCGAGCAGTTTGCGAAAGTTATCCAGCCCGACAAACACACGGCTGTTATCAATGTTTTGAAACAGCGATAACTGCAAAGTGCCAAACAACGGCAGAATCATCACCGCCGTATACACCAGCACGGCAGGCGCGAGAAAAATAATGATATGAGGCCGAAAGCCGGTACGGCGGGGTTTTACAGGATCACTTGCCATAAAGTGTGCGGGGCGGCCTGCTTCAGGCAGGTACGCGGCTATCCGAATTTGGCAGATCGACTGGCAATCTGTTAATCCGGATAGCCGGGTAGTGCATCAG
>CAYMFQ010000089.1:0-15427 GCA_964389335.1 uncultured Granulosicoccaceae bacterium | reverse complement strand
AATTTGGCAGATCGACTGGCAATCTGTTAATCCGGATAGCCGGGTAGTGCATCAGACGCGCATCAAACACGCATCATTCACGCAAAGAACGGTTTAACTGATCAGGGCTTGTACCAGCTGCTTAACCCTTCCTGCAATCGTGCGCTGGCGTCCTCAGGTGACTCGGTGCCCTTGATTACATTGGCAGACGCGTTCCACGTTTCGTTTTCAAGGTTCGGCTCACCACGCGACAGTATCTGATAGGTAGAGCGGATCGTTGACTGACACTTTTCGCGCCACGAAATAAACTCCTGAGCCAGCGGATCTTCAAGCGTTACTGCCTCGTTCGACAGTGGAAAAAAGCCCGGCAGCGCATTGGCATACAACGACGCAAACTCTGCGGAGGCAACCCAGTTCAGGAACGTTTTGGCAGCTTCGGCGTTTTCGGAACTGGCGTTCATACCCAAGCCAATGTCGGTATGGTCAGAGATATAACATTCATCACCATCAGCTGGCACCGGCGGAATAAACGCACCCATGGCGAAGTCTGCATTGGCGTTAAAACCGGTTATCTCCCACGAACCCGCGGGATATATTGCAGCGCGGCCAAGCGTGAAGAAGTTCTGGCTGTCCGGGTAGGTCTGCGCTTCAAAGCCATCGCCGAGGTAGTCCTTCCATTTTGCCAGTTGGCGGTATGGCTCCACCCAGCCGTCATCGGTCAGGGATTGTTCACCGGCGATTAGCGCGAGACGCCCTTCCTCACCCTTCCAGTAGTTCGGGCCGATGTTCTGATAGCCCATGGTTGCCGCTTCCCACTGATCGCTGGTGCCCATTGCCATGGGAACATAGTTGCCATCTTCCTTAAACTTATCGAGTGCAGCGAAGAATGCATCGACCGTGGCAGGCACTTCCACACCGACCTCTTCGAACGCATCCTTGTTATAGATGAAGCCGTGAATGACCGATGCCATAGGTACGCAAAACGGATTTTCACCGTCGTCGGTAATCCATGCAGACTTGGCAACGTCAGAGAAATTGTTGATACCTTCAAGGTCAGCCAGAGACGCGAGATAGCCTTTGTCGTACAGCGCCAGCGATGCATCAAACGGGCGACAGGTGATCAGGTCACCAGCGGAGCCTGCTTCAAGCTTGGAATTTAGTGCGGCGTTGTATTCAGCCGGTGCAGTCGGTGCAAAGGTGACTTTGATGTCCGGATGCTGCGCCTGAAACGCCGGTATGATCTGGTCCTGCCAGATGGTCAGGTCATCGTTGCGCCAGCTTTCAATGGTCAGTTCCGCTGCGCTCGCCACTCCGCCGCACAGCAGCCCTGCAACCGCTGCAGAAAGCAAAGTTCGAGTGCCGCCTGCCAGTAAATGTGCTGCTGTTCGCTGCATGCTCACTTTCATACCTGTCCTCCTAATGTAAATGTTTGTTCAGCGGCGCACGCACGTGAAGTGGTACAACCCGCTAACGATGAAGATCTTGTTGTAACGAGGCCAGTGCCACGCCAATGTCTCCGTTACTATCCTCCAGACTGGCAGAGGCGGTGTCAACATCGGCAAAACCACTGGCTAAAAGTATCGCGGTTTTAACGTCGTTATGCGCGGTAGCCAGGCAAGTCGATGCAAGCTTTTCATCACAGCCGGAAATATCTGACACAATGCGCAGGGCCCGCTGGCGCAGCTTTTCGCTGTCCGCCTGCAGGTTCACCATATGGCCATCATAAACGTGCCCCAGCAAAGATGCCATCAATGTCGACATCATGTTCAGGGCAATCTTTTGCGCGGTGCCGGCGCCCAGGCGCGTTGAGCCCGCGACCAGCTCAGGCGGCGTCTGTAGCAGAATTGGAACATCAGCACCTTCAAGCAGCGCGCACTGCGGGTTATTCGCAAGTGCAATCGTCGGTACGCCTCGCGCTTTCATCAGTGTCATCGCCCGCTGTGTATAGCGCGTGTTGCCACTCGCCGACACAGCGACCAGACAATCATTAACACCCGGTTGATGGGCTTGTATGTCGTCGTCTGCCTGATCGGTATCATCGTCCGCGGCACCACCAAGCCGCGACAGTGTTTCACTGCCACCGGCCAGCAGCAAATGAATCTGTTGTGCGTCGATGCCAAACGTGCCGGGCAACTCAAGGGAATCTGCCAGCGCCATCAGCCCGGACGACCCCGCACCACAGTAAAACAGTCGACCGCCCGACCTTATCGCCTGCGCCATTAAGCGGGCGGCACGCTCTATTCCGGCCAGCGACTCAGTAACACTGCCCGCCGCATCGCATTGTGCCTGCAACATCAGTTGCAACATTTGCATTGGTGACTGGTGGGCGTAGCCAATCGAATCGCGCTGTCGGCTTTCGGTAGTGTTGGTGACCATGACATCACTTTACTCGATCACTCACCCGGCCGCACACAGGCACCGATAACATCCTGATAGAATTTACCGATGAACAAACTTTTTATGGGCATTGATGGCGGCGGCACCGGTTGCCGCGCAGTCGTTGCCGATCAGTATGGCACCGTGCTCGGCAGCGCCAGCGGCGGGCCAGCCAATATTGTGACCTGCTTTGACGGCGCACTCGATAACATCGTGCAAACGGCCGGCAGCGCATTGTCCGCAGCGAATACACCGCGAGCAGACCTGGCTGATATTGCGGTTGTTGTCGGTGTTGCCGGCGCCAACGTCAGCGATGCGCGCGAGCGCCTCTTTGCAAACCTGCCATTCCACCGATGCAGCGTCGAAAACGACAGCACTATTGCGATGCACGGCGCACTGGGACGGGAAGACGGTATCGTCGTCACGATTGGCACCGGTTCAATTTTCGTTATACAGGAACAGCAGCGGATCAGAACGATTGGTGGCTGGGGAAACGTTGTCAGTGATCAGGCCAGTGGCGTATGGCTCGGCAGGCGCCTGCTGCACGATACGCTGTTGTGCTTTGATGGTATCTATCCAGCCAGCCCGTTGTATCAACAGACGATGGCTGAATTCAACAACAGCGCAGAAACAATAGTCAGTTTTGCAAAAGAAGCGAAGCCCGCTCAGTTTGCCACCTTTGCCAAAACGGTGATGGACCATGCGGACAAACAGGATTCACTGGCTACCCGCATTGTTCACGCAGCCGTTGCCGATATTAAACTGATATTAACATCCATCAATAATCAATCATTGCCTGTGTGTCTGCTCGGCGGACTGGGCGACCGCTACCATCACTACCTGCCGCCAGAGATTAAGCACCGCCTGCGCAAACCAGACTCTGATGCTGTATCCGGTGCATTGGCAATGGCCATCAGTCGATATAACCCTGTTGAAACAAACCAATGACGGTAACAGCGCTGCTCGGCGCATCGATATTCGATGGCCGGCAAACCAAACAAAACCATGCCCTGCTGATTGAAGATGGTCGAATAAATACCATTTGCGAGGCCGGCCACGAACCCGAAAACTGTCAGCGCATTACACTGAACGGCGGCACCTTAATGCCTGGACTCGTTGATCTGCAGGTAAATGGCGGCGGGGGCGTGATGTTAAACGACAAGCCTACCGTCGAGGGTATTCAAACCATATGTGATGCGCACGGGCGTTGTGGCACAACGTCGTTGCTGCCGACGCTTATCACTGCCAGTCGTGATATCACCACACAAGCCATCAATGCGGCTATCGACGCGTATCGTCAACACGTACCAGGGTATATCGGCCTGCACCTGGAAGGACCACACTTATCGGTAGCGAAAAAAGGGGCGCATAGTGCTGCGTTGATTCGCTCAATGGACAACGATGACCTTGAGCAATACCTTGGTACCGCGGAACAGATACCACTACTGAAGCTGACGGTTGCACCGGAGTCAGTGAGTACCGGACAAATACGCACGCTCACAGATGCGGGCATCATCGTCAGCCTCGGACACAGCAATGCCACCTATGAACAATGCATGGCAGCTTTCGATGCCGGTGCCGTTTGCGCCACGCATTTGTTTAACGCCATGAGCCCGCTCACGCATCGCGAACCAGGTCTGGTCGGTGCCGCGCTGGCGCACCACAACGTCTGCTGCGGGTTGATAGCCGACGGCCATCATGTGCACATTGCCGCCATCAAACATGCACTCACAGCAAAGCATGCTGCATATCCGATATTTCTGGTGTCAGACGCCATGTCTCCGATTGGCACCACGCTCGACAGCTTTACGCTCGACAACAGAACCGTGTTTCGCAAAGATGGAAAGCTGGTACTGGCAGATGGCACACTGGCCGGCGCTGATATCACGCTGCTCGATGCAGTTAAGTTTATGGCGCACTGTGGTGTTAGCAATGAACAGGCAATAACGATGGCGACTACCTATCCGGCTAGCTTATATGCCAGAAAAGGCAGGAACGAACTATCGGCCGGTACGCTTACACCCGGTCAACTAGCGGATGTTGTGTACACAGATGATGCAATGAATCTATTGCAGGTGTGGAGGCAGGGTACTGCGATGATCGCAGCGTAACACCCCGGAAGGGACCCGGGGTGTTAGTAAAGCAGACGCGTTAGTAAAGCAAGAGATGTTAAGTAACGCGAGAGCGTGTTAGCTCTTGCCCAGTGCTTTTAACAGCGTTTCACCAAGCTTGGCCGGTGAGCGGGAAACATGAATACCAGCAGCCTCCATCGCTGCCATCTTGTCTTCCGCACCGCCTTTACCACCGGAGATAACCGCACCGGCATGCCCCATGGTACGACCCGGAGGTGCTGTAATACCTGCTATAAAACCAACCATCGGCTTTTTGCGGCCTTTAGCGGCCTGTTCGGTTAACCACTCCGAGGCCTCCTCTTCCGCAGAGCCACCAATTTCACCGATCATCACAATGCTCTCGGTTTCGTCGTCGTCGAGAAACAGATCAAGCACATCAATAAACTCAGTGCCTTTAACCGGGTCACCACCGATACCAACCGCAGTCGTCTGGCCAAGCCCGGCGTTGGTAGTTTGGAAAACGGCTTCATAAGTCAAGGTACCGGAACGAGACAGAATACCCACGTTGCCTTTCTTGAAAATGTTACCGGGCATAATGCCGATCTTGCACTCGTCAGGCGTCATGATACCGGGGCAGTTCGGGCCAACCAGTCGCGAGTTCGACTCGTTCAGCCGTGCCTTGACCTTAACCATATCAAGCACCGGAATACCTTCAGTAATGCAGATAATCAGAGGAATTTCAGCGTCAATGGCCTCGATGATTGCAGCGCCGGCGCCACCTGGTGGTACATAGATAACAGAAGCATCAGCACCGGTGTCGACCTTACCTTCTGCTACACTCGCGTAGATCGGTAACTTCTCACCGCCCTCACCTTCCCAGGTGGAACCACCCTTCTTAGGGTGGATGCCGCCGACCATTTTCGTGCCGTGATAGGCCAGTGCCTGATTGGTGTGAAAGGTTCCGGTTTTGCCGGTCAGGCCCTGAACCAGAATTTTCGTGTCTTTATTGATCAGAATAGACATTGATGATTACCCCTTCACCGCTTTGACAATTTTTTGGGCAGCGTCGTCGAGATCGTCCGCCGCGATAACATCAAGATCTGAACTGTTGATGATCTCTTTACCTTTTTTGACGTTGGTGCCTTCGAGCCGCACCACCAGTGGCACCTTCAGCCCCACTTCCTTAACCGCGGTGACCACACCTTCGGCGATAACATCGCAGCGCATAATGCCGCCAAAGATATTGACCAGAATGCCTTTGACGTTGGGGTCAGAAGTAATAATCTTGAATGCCGCAGTAACCTTCTCGGTTGTAGCGCCACCGCCAACATCAAGAAAGTTTGCGGGTTCTGCACCATACAGCTTGATCATATCCATCGTCGCCATAGCCAGACCGGCGCCGTTCACCATGCAGCCGATATCGCCGTCGAGCGCGATGTAGGCGAGGTCGTGTTTGGATGCCTCGATTTCCTTTTCGTCTTCTTCGGTTTCATCACGCAGTTGCATGGTGTCGTCGTGGCGAAACAACGCATTACCATCAATCGATACCTTGGCGTCCAGCACGCGTAGCGAGCCATTACCCATAACGATCAGCGGGTTGATCTCGAGCAGGCTCATGTCCTCTTTGGTGAAGGCTTCATACAGCGCCGGAAACAGTGCACCGGCTTCATCAGCTGCAGCACCCGTAAGTTCAAACGCAGACACCAGCGCCGCTACCTTGCCAGCATCAACGCCGGTACCGACATCGATGTCGATCGTGTGGATTTTGTCCGGGGTTTCCTCTGCGACTGCCTCGATATCCATGCCGCCTTCTGTGGAGGCTACAAACGATACCTTGCCGGTTTGCCGATTAACGAGCACCGAGCAGTACAGCTCGCGAGCGATATCAGCCGCGTCTTCGAGATACAGTCGATTAACCTGCTTGCCAGCCGGACCGGTTTGCTTGGTGACAAGTGTGTTGCCGAGCATTTCCTTCACGTGCGCACGTACTTCATCAGCATCAGCTGCCAGTCGCACGCCGCCTTTTGCATCAGCCGGCAATTCTTTAAACTTGCCCTTACCACGCCCGCCTGCGTGAATTTGACTCTTGACGACATAGCCGGGCCCCGGCAGTGAGGCAATTGCGGCCTCAAGGTCATTGGCGCTGAGTACAGGTGCGCCTTTCGCGATTGGAATGCCATAGGTCGCCAGCAACTGCTTGGCCTGGTATTCATGGATATTCATGGATTTTTTCTGATCCTTTACGGTTTACTTCGCGGTTGCAAAGCTGCGGGATGCCGCGAGTGCCAGCGGCGCCGGGCAAACTCAGCACTGCCGAGGGTGAAAGCAATTAAAAAAAGCAGGGTATTGTAGTCATTAACGCGGTGTTGAGACAGACTAATTATAGTCACCCGAAGCGGATTGTTCGGCTGTTTCTATCCTGACAACAGGCGCTGCCGGATGTTCAATGATCTTCTCCCTGATCAATAAAGCAAGTTGCCGCGCGCAATATGCCAATAATCCGACACATCAACGTAACATCAGTGAATTAGTGCGACGAACGAAAGCACGGACCCCCTTGCGCTAATTTGCAACCGATTGTTACAAACTGCGACAAGGGGGTGTTGATCTGGTCAAGCCAAATCCATTCCAGTGTCAGGCAAGGTGGTGTGATTCTGCAAGCGCATACACCGGTGTATCGATTCCTTCCATACGCGCTTTTAACTGCAACGACAGAAACTGGGAATAGTGCCGCGACTGATGCAGGTTACCGCCGTGGAACCACAGCCCGGGTTGCTGCGTTGGCTTCCACATATTGCGCAACTCACCCTCCCATGGACCGGGGTCCTTGGTGGTGTCAGAGCCGAGCCCCCAACACTTGCCCACCTTATCGGCTGTTTGCTGATCAATCAGGTCAGCGGCCCAGCCGTTCATCGAGTTGTAGCCGGTTGCAAGAACAATTAAGTCTGCATCGAGTTCTGAGCCATCGTCGAACACAATACTGTTCGCCTTAACCTCTTTGACCGCCACGCCACTTTTGAGCTTCACCTTGCCGTCTGCCACCAACTCCGATGCACCGACATCAATGTAATAGCCGGAGCCACGTCGCAGATACTTCATAAACAACCCGGAACCGTCGTCGCCAAAGTCAAGCATAAAGCCGGCTTTCTCGAGTCGGTCGTAAAGGTCCTTATCGCGTTTGGCCATTTCCTCGTAAACCGGAATCTGAAAATCAGCCATGATCTTGTAAGGCACCGACGCAAAGATTAAATCTGCCTTGTGGTGATCGATCCCGTTGGCCACTGCCTCTTCAGAATACAGCCCACCCAAAGCAAGCTCCATTAGTGAATCAGACTTTGCAATGTGGGTACTGGAGCGCTGTACCATCGTCACGTCAGCACCCTGCTCATACAGCGCCGCGCAGATATCATGCGCCGAGTTGTTCGAGCCAATCACCACACATTTTTTATCGCGATAGGCATCGGGCCCGGAGTGCTGGCTGGAGTGTTGAATTTCGCCCTTGAAGTTTGCCTGCCCCGGCAGCTCCGGAATATTCGGTTTGGCAGACATACCAGTTGCCAGCACCAGCTGGGTTGGTTGCAGTGTAATTTCCTTGCCGTCGCGCTCGACCACTACTGTCCACTTGCCTGCCGCCTCGTCGTAGCTGGCACTTTTACAAGTAGTTGAACTCCAGTAGTTAAGCTCCATAACGCGGGTGTACATTTCGAGCCAATCACCAATTTTGTCTTTTGGCGAAAACACCGGCCAGTGTTTCGGGAAGGGTATATAGGGCAGATGGTCGTACCATACCGGATCGTGCAGACACAGCGACTTGTAGCGCTTGCGCCAGCTGTCGCCGGGGCGCTCGTTCTTTTCGATGATGATCGTCGGTACGTTGAGCATCTTCAGGCGTGCGCCAAGCACAATGCCGCCCTGCCCGCCACCAATCACCAGACAGTAAGGCTGTTCGGAATACCCGAGTGTCTCTGCTTCTTCCTGGCGTTTTTCAGCCCAGTTTTTACGACCCGGTTCAAAGCCATGCTCAACCCCGGCGGGGCGTCGGCTGCTATTGGGTTCTTCATGGCCTTTGAGCTCTACCATAGTAGTCAGCAGCGTAAACGCCTTGCCATCGCGCAGGCGCAGATGGCCTCTGCCACGCGCAACATCCGTTTCGAACGTAAGCCAGCATTCAATGATACCGTCGGCTTCTGCCGGCTCTTCTTCAATATTCCAGGATGACGGCCTCACCCGGCTTAGTGTGTCGTTCAGCATCGCCTCTATTTGCGAACGACCTTCCATTGTTTTTATGTTCCAGGTAAAACTGACAAGGTCTCGCCAGAAACCCTCTTTCTCGAAAAGCTCAGCGACTGCTTTTGAATCATTCGCCTGTAATGCCTTGTCAAACGCATCGAGCCAGGCCTGTACCGCACCAGTGGTATCGGACATTGCTTCCTCCTTCCTTATTGTTGAACACTCCCTTTCAACCTACTATTTATCGAAACATTGATCAACCTTGCGTTCCATCGGCAGGTGCGTACCGCGCGAAACTGCCTGATCACAGGTCAACTAAGGTGCAGTGAGTAACTTATCCATCACTATCGTGGTACGCGTTTGTTGCACATCGCTGATCACACCGACGATGTCAAAGCCACTGTGAATATTGAGCAGCAACATATTGCGAAAGCGGTTTTCGGTGTGGGTTCTGACTACCTCATAACCGCGCTCCACCAGGATTCTGTGCTGTGTCAGCATGAGCTTTCGTGCAATACCGCGCTTGCGGAATTCAGGTGCCACACCACCAATCCAGCTGTAGAACTTACGTTCTGACATCGCATAGCCGGCTTTAAAACCACAGTGTGTGTCACCGTCAAGCGCGAGCAGGCAAACCAGTTCGGGCATGCTGGCAAATGTGCGTGCAATCTTCTCGCGGCTATGAGGGTCCGGAAAAATCAGTTTTTCCAGTGTCCAAACCTGCTCTACCAGAGTGTCGCTCGACTGATAGTACGCTTGAATGGTTATGTCAGCAGACACC
The DNA here is from genome assembly GCA_964389335.1 of uncultured Granulosicoccaceae bacterium. Lineage (GTDB taxonomy): Bacteria > Pseudomonadota > Gammaproteobacteria > Granulosicoccales > Granulosicoccaceae. The sequence continues at coordinate 5,989 of CAYMFQ010000089.1, read as the reverse complement.
TGCGGCTCCCGGGTTGTTTGAATCGAGTTATCTGTTACCGGGAACACTGCACACGCTCTGCCACACCACGGATCCCTGGCGTAACTGTACGACGAGTATCAGTCGTGTACCATAATGGAGTGGCATCAGTACCGGGAGATATTCGATGAGTGTGGGACTACTCCGCATGGCACGCAATACCAAAGCAAGGTCAGGGACAATATCAATAACAAGGGCACTACTTTGCACAACGGTTGCTCTGGGTTTGTTGGCGCTGGTATCGGCCTGCAGTGTGTCACCAACGCACCCGGCACTCAAAAACGCTGACCTGCCTCCACTGGTACCGGTGCGCGCGTTCACCGCCAACATCGACTACACCGGCGGCTATCGAGTCTCACCTGATGGTTCATCACTGCTATGGCGCGGTGTCAGCCGACTGCGACCGGCGCTCTACTGGAAAGACCTGAAAACCGGTAAGCGCAAAGTAAAACGCTTTAAGAAACGTACACCTGGTGCGTTCTGGGCTGCAGACAGCCGGCACATACTGTACACAGCAGACACCAGTGGTCGGGAAAACGAACGAGTCTACGCCATTGACACTCGCAGCGGTGAGACGCGCGCAATCACACCAGGCAACGGCGCCAAGGCGTGGGTAATGCACGTGCCTCGCAATGAATCAGATCTTGTTTTTGTTGCACACAACGCACGCGATCCGGTGTGGTTCGATTTGTATCAATATAACCTTAAGACCAACGAAACCACATTGCTTGACGAGAATCTCGATGCGGTCGTTGGGCGACTGCTCAATGACAACGGTCGCGAAGTTCTGCGCCAGCGACTCGATGAAGACGAGTTTATTGCGGAAGTAAAAGAAGGCGATGAATACCGTGAGGTATTGCGCTATGACCGCTTTACCAGCTGGCATCCGTTTGAGTTAGCCACCGATGGCAGCACTGCGTATGCACTAAGCAACCGCGGCCGCGACAGACTGGCACTGGTTACAACTAACCTGACAGATGGCACCGAGTCAGTGTTGTTCGAACACCCGCGCGTTGATGTGGGCAATGTATGGATGGACCCCGTAACACGAGACCCTCTGTACTACCAAACGTTTGATGGCTATCCCGACGATGTCGTGCTTGACGACGCACTGGGCAAACTGCTGCGGCCATTGCGCTCTGAAACCCCTTTTGGCATCAATATTAATAGTCTCAGTCGCGACCGTAGCACCGGCACCGTTACGCGCTACGATCACACCGGCGCCAGCTATTTTTTAATTGAAGGCGGCGGTCAAACGTTAACCGAGCTTGGCCAGTCACCCAGTCGCAAGCGTGCCGATGTATGGGCAGAGGTTGAACCATTCAGCATTCCTGCAAGCGATGGTCTGATGCTGCACGGCTACCTGACGCGTCCCGCAAGCGACGCACCGGCCCCCACGGTTTTGTACGTGCATGGCGGCCCGTGGGCGCGTGACTACTGGGGTCACGATGACTTTGCACAAATGCTAACCAACCGCGGCTATGCCGTGCTGCGGGTTAATTATCGCGGCTCCACAGGTTATGGGCGCGCGCATCGCGATGCGGCAAAGGGCGAATTCGCCGGTAAAATGCACACTGACCTGCTCGATACCGTTGACTGGGCTGTAGAACAAGGCATCACAGATCCGGACAAAGTGGGTATCTTCGGTGGCAGCTATGGTGGCTATGCCACGCTGGTAGGGCTGACAATGACACCCGAACGCTTTGCCTGCGGTGTCGACTTCGTCGGCGTCAGTGACCTTGCCACCCTGCTTGAAGACGCACCACCTCACTGGAAACCGTTCATGCCATTCTGGCACGCGTTCGCCGGTGACCCTTCAATTCCCGAACAGCGCGAAGTCCTTAACCAGCGCTCGCCGCTATATCACGCTGATAAAATGCAGAGCCCGTTACTGGTAATTCACGGGCGCAACGATCCGCGCGTTAAAGTCGATCAGTCCGAACGCATGGTGGCGGCATTGCAGGCCGCCAACAAACCGGTAACGTATGAAAGCGTGGCTGACGAAGGACACGGCTTTCAACACTGGAAAAACCGCCTCGCCATGTTCCGACAGGTGGAAGATTTTTTTGCCAACTGCCTCGGCGGTCGAAGCAGCGGGTTTGAACTCTATTCACTGGGAGCATGGGCATTTTAGGGCGCCCACGCTTTTAAACATCTAACTGAGTTTTAAACACCTGGTTTAAAGCCCTAAGGTTGCCAGTCCGCTTAGAGGAAATTCGTTCAACAGCGAGCGGAACAATTGAAAACCCTCTTGCTTTTGCTTTTGCTCTACCAGCGTCTAATCAGTTTTGAGATTGATTGCGGAAGCGGGTCGCAGCGCCAGGATGGCGCGAAGAGCGCTGTCAGCCATGGACGGCTGTTTGCGCGACCCGTTGGAGCAATCAATCTCAAAATCGCGCAGCGACCCGCAGGGCTGAGTAGTCGCGAAGAAGACTTTTGCCTACTTTTCGTCTTTTTGAAAAGTAGGTCCGCCTGAAGGGCATGTCCTGTTTGCGCGCCCCACTGGAGCGATCAACCCGAAAATATCGAAGCCACCCGCAGGGAATACCCCACCCACAACACACCAACACCCGCCAGCGGCGGAACCCCACTAACAAGTATAATTCATGCCGAGGCGGCCACCATCGACATAGATTGTTTCGCCTGTGATGTAACTGGCTTTATCGCTGGCCAGAAAAGCCACTACGTCACCAATCTCGCGCGGTTCGCCAACACGTCCCATCGGTGTTCGCGACATCACCATTTTCATTGCATCTGGGTTGGCATTAACGCCAGCCATCATCGCGGTATCAATAGAGCCCGGCCCTACTGCGTTAACGCGAATACCATGGCTGGCAAGCGCCAATGACGACGACTTGGTCAACTGCATAACGCCACCCTTGGATGCACAGTAGGCAGCTATGGCCGGAATGGCGACCTGTGCGTTGATTGAAGACATATTAACGATGCTGCCTTTTACCCCGGCCTTCACCATAGACTTTGCCGCACGCTGCAACGCATAAAAAGTACCGATAAGGTTCAGGTCAATCACGGCGCGAAACTGATCGATGGTGGTTTCCAGGAAGTCACCCGGCATCGCGATACCCGCGTTGTTAACCAGTATCGATACCACACCCGCTTCGTTCTCAATGCGATCAAACAGCTGATCGATCTGCTCAGTCTTACTGATGTCGCAATGGATGGCCAGCGTATCGCCACCGAGCTTTGCGGCGGCACGCTCGACCTCTTCAGAGTTTATGTCTGCCAGCACAATCTGCACTGGATTACCGCTTTGTGCGCCCTCTTCGCTAATGGCCTCGGCACAGGCGTAGCCAATACCCTGCGCGCCACCGGTAATTAAAGCGATACGTTTTGCTGCCATGGTAACCCCGTATTTATCGTTGGTGAGGAGCGGTGATTCCGCCTTGTGTCTCGTGTTGGTTAGGATAACATTGTTAACCATTACTGCGTGCTCGCAGACCACCGCTCGCAACGGAAACCCTATGACCCGACCCAATCAATCCGCAACAGGCACCCGCAGAAAACAGTTAACTGCCAGCCACTGGGGCGCTGCGGTGGTCGACGTAGAGGACAATCAGCTGCTTTCTGTCGACGGCCACCCGGGTGACCCGGATCCGTCCGCCATCAACGCCAACTATGTACAGGCAGTGGACGGTCCGGCGCGGGTTCGGCAGCCATCAGTGCGTGCCGGTTATCTCGAAGGCGACCATGGACATGGACGTAAACGCGGGCGCCGAGGCCAGGAACCTTTTGTCGAGGTGTCCTGGGAAACGGCTGAAGATCTGGTGGTCACCGCACTTACCAATACCATCGAGGCACATGGCAACGAAGCCATCTTTGCCGGTTCTTATGGGTGGGCCAGTGCCGGTCGCTTCCACCATGCGCAAAGCCAGCTCAAGCGCTTCCTGAACTGCGCAGGCGGTTTTGTACGCAGCGAAGGCAACTACAGCTACAACGCCGCACTGGTCCTGATGCCGCACATCGTTGGCAACTACCGCCAGCACATTAAACAGGCCACGCGCTGGTCAGCGGTTAAAGACCATACACAACTGGTGGTCATGTTTGGCGGCCTGCCACTGCGCAGCGCCCAGGTGGGCGGTGGCGGCATGGGTAAACATCGCTTAAAACATGAGTTGATTGCCTGTCGTGAAGCGGGAGTTGAGTTCATCAATATCAGTCCGCTGCGCACTGATGCTATTGCAGAACTCGATGCCAGCTGGATACCCATCAGGCCCGGTGCCGATACCGCGGTAATGCTGGCACTTGCACACACATTGTTAACTGAAGAACGCCACGACGCCGAATTCCTGCAACGCTACACCACCGGCTTCGACAAGGTTGCCGACTACCTGCTCGGTCGAACTGACGGTCAACCCAAGACGGTAGCCTGGGCCAGTGAGCTCTCGGGCATTGCCGCTGATACGCTACAGGCACTGGCTCGACGCATGGCCTCGTCAAAGACACTGATCTGCACCACCGCCGGTGTGCAGCGTGCCGAATTTGGTGAACAACCACTGTGGATGACCGTCACGCTCGCCTCAATGTTGGGTCAGATTGGCCAGCCAGGCTGCGGCTATGGCATCGGCTATGCGGCCGATGCCAGTATTGGCACAACTGACCGGCCACTGCCGTGGCCATCGTTTCCACAGGGCAGCAACCCGATTGAAGATTTTATTCCGGTTGCAGCCATCGCCGACATGCTGCTGCAGCCGGGACAACCTTATGCGTACAACGGCACCACCCGCACCTACCCTGATGTAAAGCTGATGTGGTGGGCCGGTGGTAATCCGTTTCACCACCATCAGGACCTGAACCGCCTGGTCAGAGCGTTTCAGCAGCCGGAGACCATTATTGTCGGCGAAATAAACTGGACCGGTACCGCACGGCACGCTGACATTGTATTACCCGCCACCTCAACACTTGAACGAAACGACTTTGGTGCCGGCACACAGGATACTGCACTGGTGCCAATGCCGCGTGCTATCGACCCGGTCGCAGGTGCCCGTGATGAATACGACACCTATGCCGCACTTGCTGAAAAAATGGGCTTGAAAGACGCGTTCACTGATGGCCTGACCTCCGTGCAGTGGCTACAGCAAATGTGGCAAACCATGCGCGACACCGCCGCAACTGTCGACTGCGAGTTGCCCGACTTCGACACGTTTTTGCAAGGCGACATAATCGAGTTCGACAACCCGAATCCGAAGCACACATTTTTGTCGGAGTTTCGAGCTGACCCGGTTGCCAACGCATTGCCCACACCAGACGGAAAGATCGCGTTATATTCAGCCGTTATCGATAGCTTTAACTATAACGATTGCCCCGGCCATGCGACCTGGCTGCCTCCCACCGAGTGGCTGGGGTCAGCGCAGGCTGACACCTATCCACTGCATATGATTTCAGGGCAGCCGCAAACTCGCCTGCACAGCCAGTGGGACGACGGCGCCACCAGCCGTAACCGAAAAATAAAGGGTCGCGAGCCTGTATTAATACACCCGGATGATGCCTGTGACAGAGGCATTGCAGACGGTGACATCGTGCGAATATTTAATGACCGGGGCGCCTGCCTCGCCGGCGCTGTGGTAACCGAAGATGTGCGCCACAACGTCGTGTTTCTATGGACGGGCGCGTGGTTTGATCCGGATACAACAGACAACAACACCGACCAGCCACTGGAAAAACACGGCAACCCCAATGTACTGACACACGACCGTCGCACATCGCAACTGTCACAGGGGCCTGCCGCCCATAGCGCACTGGTCGACCTGGAAAAATGGCATGGCCCGCTGCCGGATATCACGGCGTTTAACGCACCGACGGCTGGTTAAGCACGACATCCGGGACCAGACAACACTGCACTTAGGTCACCGAAAACCATCCGTTAATCCGCTAACGGGCAGCATGCGTAAGGCTCTGCGATCGTTGCATTTACAGGAGCACGCATGACCAACACGTGGAATGGCTGGCAGCC
>CAYMFQ010000088.1:18136-20587 GCA_964389335.1 uncultured Granulosicoccaceae bacterium | reverse complement strand
TCGGTGGTGCCGAGTCGTTTGCCGCGCTGATAAGCGACGTTAATTTGCGCATCGCTGGTGATGGTGCCAATCGACATGCGATGACGCTGTGCAATGGTACGGTCAATGACCCGATAGCGGCCGTTAACATCAAGCACCTTGTGATACTGCGGATACCCCTGCAGGGCCTGACCACCGCGGGTAATAAAGTCGAGCACCCACTGCCACTGAACCTCGGTAATGGCGCTGAACGCATGAGTCGCCTGAACTTCAGCCAGCATATCACTGGCAACAAAGCCACCACCCATTGCTATGGTAACCAGATGCTGACACAACACATCAAGACACAGCACCGGGCTCTCGCGAGGCTCGATACGCCTGGACTCCAGCGCCCGACGCACCGATGCAATTTCCACCAGTTCGAACGCATGCGTGGGCACACACACCACACGCGACACCGCACCCGGCTGATGCCCACTGCGTCCCGCCCGTTGTAACAGACGCCCTATGCCCTTGGGGCTGCCAATCTGCAACACCTGATCGACCGGACTGAAGTCAACACCAAGGTCAAGCGATGATGTACACACCACACAGATGAGCTCGCCACAGCGCAGTTTCTCTTCTATTTGCTGGCGCAGATTGCGATCGAGTGACCCGTGATGCAATGCCATGCTGCACAACCATTCAGGTTTGTGTTCAAGCAGCGCCTGATACCAAAGCTCTGCCTGTGAGCGGGTATTGGTAAACACCAGGCTGGAGCGCGCCGACTCGATTACCCTGGCGACCGGCTCAACTAACTGTACACCCAGATGTCCCGACCAGCGAAAGTGCTGATCGGATTGCGGCAGAACGGAATCGACTTCGACAGATTTTGGCATCACACCGCGTATCAGTGTTCCGCGTTGGCCCGTACCGATCAGTGTGGCCATGGCCTGATCAAGATTGGCCAGTGTGGCCGACACGCCCCACACGCGCAGCCCCGGATTCAGCAGTCGCAAACGCGCCAGACACAGTTGCAACTGCACACCGCGCTTACTGCCGAGCAACTCATGCCACTCATCAACAACCACGGTATGGACACCGCGCAGGGTTTTATCGGCATTGGCGTAACTCAACATAACCGACAGACTTTCTGGTGTGGTGATCAGAGCAAATGGCGGATCACCAAGTTGACGACTGCGGCGACTGCTGCTGGTATCACCGGTGCGCACCTCAACACGTACATCGGCGTCGAGTGCGTCAGCCGACGCCTGTAGTTGTTCACAGGTATCATTAGCCAGTGCACGTAATGGTGTTATCCAGAGTACCTGCAGGCTCCGGGCAGCTTGCTTGGCTTTTGTTCTGGTTTTTGCTTTTGCAGATGCTGATGTATCTGACTTATGCATCAGCACTGCCTGCACCGGACCCAGCCATGCGGCCAGTGTTTTACCGCTGCCGGTTGGCGAGTGAATCAGTCCGGACTCACCGTTGTGCCACGCCTGCCATGCCTGTTCCTGAAAGTCGAACACCGTCCACTGCTGCTGATCAAACCAGTCACGTGTGCGCTGCACTGCATCGTCCACACCGCTCATGATTCCGGTGCATCGGTTTGTGTTAACGACAACTGTTGCTGGCCGCCTTTTTCAGTGACAGCGCCAGTTCCATTGCCAGTGGGCGTTTCGCTATCCGCCTCTGCAGTGATTAGTTTTTTTACCGCAGTTAGCGTGTCAGCATCTTTGGCTGATAAATCCTGCCGCCAGCGTGCAATACGAGGAAAGCGCACGGCAATGCCGGACTTGTGTCGTGTCGATACATTAATGCCCTCAAAAGCCAGTTCAAACACCTGTTCTGCCACTACTGAACGCACCGGCCCGAAACGCTCAATGGTGTGTTTGCGAATCCACTTGTCGAGCTGTTTAATTTCTTCATTATCAAGCCCTGAATAGGCTTTGGCGATGGGCACCAGTGTGTCGTTATCCCACACCGCAAAAGTGTAATCAGTAAACAGATTAGAGCGCTTGCCGTGGCCTGCCTGTGCATACACCATCACTGCATCAACGGTGTAGGGTTCTATTTTCCATTTCCAGTATTGACCGCGTTTACGTCCGGTATGAAACGGCGCATCGCGATGCTTTAGCATTAGCCCTTCAACCAGACGCCCGCGTGACTCAGTGCGACGCTCTGCCAGTGCACTCCAGTCGGTGCCGGTCAGCAGTTCTGACAGTTTGAGTGACGGTGCTGCGGTGTCACTGACAATGCCGGTCAGTATGTCACGACGCTGATGCAGTGGCTGCTCGCGAATATCGCACCCGTCGTGCTCCATACAGTCATACGCTAAAAATATACACGGCACGTCAGCCAGCAGTTTCTTGCCCACAGTCTTGCGACCGATGCGGCGCTGTAACTCAGCAAAGGGCATAACACCTTTGTCGTTCCATGGCAGGATTTCACCATCGAGCACAGTGCCGTCCGGCAAACTGTTCGAAACCTCGA
>CAYMFQ010000088.1:16132-18036 GCA_964389335.1 uncultured Granulosicoccaceae bacterium | reverse complement strand
TCACCGCTATCATCGTCACCGCGGTAGCGCGTCACCAGTTCTCTGGCGTCAAGGCCGCGCTCTTTGAGCAAACGAATTAACGCACTGGCCTGACCGTGTGTGGTTAATACCTTTGTCGCACCGGTGGCTTCTATGGTGTCGATCAATCCATTCCAGTCGGCATGGTCGGACAGCACAAATCCGCGGTCGTAACCGCGCCGTCTGCGATTGCCGCGAATGCGCATCCAGCCACTGCAAAAACCGGTACTCGCATTCGGGAACCGGCGCATCCAGGTTGAGCCACTGGCACCAGGTGGCGCGATGATCAACTGACCATCATAGGTCTTTTTGCGATTACGCAGATCGACCGCACTGGTTGGCAGCATATCGACACCGGCATCGCGATAGATGTGTGTCAATGCATCGACCGCCCCGTGTAAGTACACCGTCTGATCGGTAAAGCGTGTTAGCTCCGCCAGCACGCGCTGCGCTTTACCCAGCGCATAACAAAATAAAATCGCCGGCCGACCCGCTGCCTGCATGGACTGCCACCATTGCCAGATCTCTGCGGCGACTTCCTCACCCGGCTGCCACTGATATACCGGCAGCGCGAAGGTGGCCTCGGTAATGAAGGTATCGCAGCGCACCAGCTCGAACGGCTCGCAACTGGGATCAGCATCGCGCTTAAAATCGCCGGTGAATACCCACACACCGGAGGACTGATCGAGCGCTTCGACGCGAATCTGTGCCGAGCCCAGCACGTGCCCGGCCGGATGAAATGACACACGTGTGCCGCCCAGTTGTATAGGCTGACCAAACTCCACAGCACGGATGTCGAGGCCATCCCCCAAACGCCGACGCAGCAGCGGCACACAGCTGTGTGCGGCATAGTAAGTTTGCGCCACGGCACGCGCGTGATCGGCATGCGCGTGTGTCAGTACCGCAGTATGTGTTTTGCGATAAGGGTCAATAACAAAATCACCGGCCGCACACTCGAGCCCGCGATCAGTCGCTTCCAGCAATGGCTGCGCTGGCTGATTTTCAGCTGAGGGTTGTTTGGAGCGGCTTTCAGACACCTGCGGGTTCCGTACGACTACAGTTCAGACAGTGTACGTTGGTGGCGCCTCTCCGGCGCAATCTTATCCACCGAAACCGGGCCCGACTTATCGCGCAGCCATTGACATCGGTCGGATACAGGGTCACCCTGTCTGCGGCATGGATAACTTTAATCGCGATTACAGTGGCTTTACCCCGTTCAACTCTAAACGGGTTGCCTTAGCGCTCGTCGTTTCTAAACGACTGGCAAAACCGCGCGCGTAAGGTCCTGCCCTATTCATTCACTCCGGCGGCCTTTCGCGGCCACGGAGCTGACAAAAGCTGATCACACCCGATCAGACCCGGTACTCAACCCCCACCTCGAAACGTCGCCTTCACTGAGGAACACTCATGTCTGAAGGTACAAACAACACAGCACTTCGCGGCAGCCTGGCCGCGCTGATTACACCGATGACGACCGACGGTGCCATCGACGAAGATGCGCTGCGACGTCTGGTGCAATGGCATATCGATGTTGGCACACACGGGCTGGTGCCTACCGGTACCACCGGGGAATCACCGGTGCTGTCGCACGCAGAGCAACACCGTGTGATTGAGATTGTCTGCGAACAGGCCAATGGTGCAATTCCGGTGATTGCCGGCTGTGGCTCGAACAACACCCACGAAGCACTGGAGAACCACGCACACGCAGCAGACGCCGGTGCCACTGCGACACTGCACGTTACCGGTTACTACAACCGCCCGTCACAGGAGGGCGTCATTCAGCATTACCGCGCGTTGAATGCGCTGAACGATTTACCCATCATTGTCTACAACATTCCCGCTCGTACACATGTCGACATAACCGTCGACACCATGGCAACACTGGC
>CAYMFQ010000088.1:11354-16032 GCA_964389335.1 uncultured Granulosicoccaceae bacterium | reverse complement strand
GATGCAGCACTCGAGCAGCTGGAGCTGGGTCACGTGTAAACATTAACCGGCTGCCATTACCACCAGAAACCCCGCGTTGTACCACGCATGCAGCAGGAAGGGCGTGACAACCGTCTGGTGACGATCTTTGAAGTAGCCGAATACCAGCGATGGAAAAAACACACTGGCCGCCCATAGCGGTGGCTGGTTAATCAGATGTGCCATCGCAAACAATACACTGGTTGTCAGATTGGCTCGGCTGATACCAAACCACTGTGGCTGAAACCATGCCTGCTCGGACAGCCAGCCCTGCACGAAACCACGAAACGCCAGCTCTTCAAGCAACGGGTACAGCAACACCATGTTGAAGACCAACAGCGGCGTTACCGATAGCCCGGGGCCGCGAGCAAACAACCACAGCAGCGCCCACACAGCCGGGCCGGCGAACAACGCCACATAGAAGTGCGGGTCGCGCAGCCAGCGTGACTGAATCACTGGTGGCACTTTAACGGTTGGCAAAACACGAAGAGAAGTGAAATCTGAAAAATGCGACAGAGAGGATAGTTTTGGGGTCGACCGGGCCGGACATCATGTACTTCATGCTACCGCAGTCGGGAGGTACTTACTTAATTCTATTACTTACAATGTGAGTGCCACGAATGCGGCACTCACACCAGGCATAGCAGTTAGTCAACTTCCTTGATCATGATGTGATCATCAGAGTTATTGATATGTCCAAACGCGTAGGCCTCCAGACGCTTGCCTTCAACACCACGGTTAATCAGATAACTGACGACCGAGCGTGCGCGATCGCGTGCCTGGCCACGAGTTTCGAGCGGAGTGCCGAAATCACTGGTGTAGGAAAGAATGGCAATACGTGCTGCCGGGTATTCATTCAACACCCGCGCGACATTATCAAGAGAACTCTTCGCTGTCTCGGTCAACTGACTGCCGTTGCCTTCGAAGCGAACGTTTTTAAGCATGCCATCAAGTGCCTGACATCCGCGTGCATTTACCGGATAACCTGCTCTTGAATCACACTCATCAATGGCATTGGCAATGCCGTCGCCGTCAGCATCATCTTCCACGCCAATTGTGCCGGCGCGCTGCACAAAAAGCTCCGGCTCACTGGCATCGAGCACATTGCGCTGACCAACGACTGCCGCAGAGTTTGTGGCCGGCAGCGCAATCGTGCTTGACACAGCAGGGCTTGGAATGGCATCAGCACTGTGTTGCTGTGACGGCGTAACCGCAGCCGTAGTGCGTTCTGCGGAGGTGACACTGTTGCCCTGCGGCAGTGTGGCGGCAACGAACTCTTCAGTGTCGGCAGGCAACGTGGGCGTAACGCGACCCGGGTAGTCTATTTCGTTACTGACTATGAGTTGCTGTTGCATTGCATCAGCGGCACTAATGGCAAGTGCGTCAGCTTCTGCCTGTGACGCGACGTTACCAGACAGAACAATCTGCCCGTTTTCAGCCCGGATCGCGAACTGTTCAACGCCGCTCATGCTTTCTGCGGTATCGAGCACGGCAGTGTACCAGTCTGCCTGAGCCATGCGATCATCTATCTGTAAATCATCAATCAGCATCTCAGGCCCATAGATGGACGCAGCACGCAATCGAATCATGGCCGCTTCTACCGGCGTAGCGACTACACCACTGAGACGAACCAGATCGATATCGCGGCTAATGCTTAACGAAGGCTGCTGTGCGGCCTGCATTTGCGCCTGTCGGTCATCGCTGAACATGCTGCCGTAGTTGCCCTGCGCGCAGCCACTGACAACACCGGCCACGCTTAGCGCAACCAAACCATGGCGCACGGCGGACAGCAGCCGCGATGTTGAATCGGCGTTACCGACTGATTTGAGGATGGTAGTTTGAGAACCGACGCTTGTTATTCTGTTTGTAGACATGTGAACTCACCGGAGTAGCAAAGTTGGTTTGGTCACCGGTTGCATGCGCACCTGCGGCTTGTCCGCCAGCACGGTGCGCTGTGCACACCCGATACACCCGCTTTTGCTATTACTTTTAGTTCACGATCGGCGATTCGTCTGCTGTTTTTTTCAGCTATCGCTCAACCAGCCGGCAATGTCGCGAGCGTAGTATGTCAAAATTGCGTCAGACCCGGCACGCTTGAGGCACATAATCGACTCCATCACCACGTCGCGTTCGGCAAGCCAGCCATTGGCCGAGGCGGCTTTAAGCATCGCGTATTCACCACTGACCTGATACGCAAATACGGGCACACCGAATTCGCGCTTTGCACGAGTGATGATATCGAGATACGGCATACCGGGTTTTACCATTACCATGTCAGCGCCTTCGCTTAAGTCGAGGCTAATCTCGCGCAGCGCTTCATCGCTGTTGGCGGGGTCCATCTGGTAGCTGTATTTATTGCCGCCACCGAGCGTGCCTGACGAACCCACCGCATCGCGAAACGGACCATAAAACGATGACGCATACTTGGCCGCATAGGCAAGGATGCGCGTGTTGATCAGTCCGCTACTCTCGAGTGCCTGTCTGATGGCACCGATGCGACCGTCCATCATGTCCGATGGCGCCACGATATCGGCACCGGCCTCGGCATGCGACACGGCCTGTTTCACCAGCACCTCGACGGTTTCGTCGTTAACGATATAGCCTTCATCATTCATAAGGCCGTCCTGTCCGTGGGACGTAAACGGATCGAGTGCCACATCGGTCATGACACCGAGTTCGGGAAACTCTTTTTTTAACGCCGCCACCGCGCGCTGCGCCAGTCCGTTCGGGTCGTAGGCCTGTTCGGCTCGATCGGTTTTTACCTCGTCGGGGGTGACCGGAAAGATCGCAATGCAGGGTATCCCTGCCCTGACCAGTGACTCCGCATCGCGCAGCAGCAGATCAATCGACAGGCGCTGCACGCCGGGCATGCTGGCCACATCCTGACTGGCGTTGTTGCCCTCTATGACAAATGCCGGATAGATCAGATCGTTGGTGGTAACGGTGTTCTCACGCATCAGCCGTCGACTAAATTCATCACGGCGCATGCGACGCATACGGGTTACCGGGTAAGATGCATGGTTCACAGCGGTCACCATTCGAGTTTGACAATGGAAGCCATGATAGCAGCAACACGAATGCAGACGCAGCGCAATTAACCGACGGCACCAAAGGCACCAGATGACCAGAAAATTCGCGGTTTTTGGCAACCCGATAGAACACAGTAAATCGCCACCGATACATGAGTTGTTCGCTAGTCAATTTGATTTGGCTATCGACTATCGAAAAATTCTGTCGACGCCGGAGCAATTCGAGCAGGATATCGCACAGTTCTTCGACGACGGTGCGAGCGGCTGCAATGTGACGGTACCGTTCAAAGAGCAGGCGTGGGCAATGTGTGATTCAAGAACCGATGCCGCCGAGCGCGCCGGTGCGGTCAATACCCTGTACCGCAACGATAACGCACAGCTGTGCGGCCATAACTCGGACGGAGCCGGACTGGTTAACGACCTGTGCAAGAACCACCAGGTTGAGCTTGAGCACACCAATATTCTGGTGCTTGGCGCTGGTGGGGCGACACGCGGCATACTGGAGCCGCTCATTGCACAGCGGCCAGCGCAATTGACCATCGCCAATCGCACGGTCGCACGAGCAGAGGCACTGGCGGATGATTTTCAGTCATTGTTTGCCGTATCTGCCACCGGCACCGATCTGTCCGGTTTCGTAGGCCCGGCAGATCTTATCATCAACGCAACGTCAGCAAGCCTCAGCGCCCAGGTGCCAATCAACCAGCCAGACGTCATTGGCAGTCACACACTGTGCTACGACCTCGCCTACGCAACCGAGCCCACCAGCTTTCTACAGTGGGCACAGCAACATGGCGCTGCGCAGTGTATCGACGGTCGGGGCATGCTGATTGAACAGGCCGCTGTTTCTTTTCACACCTGGACCGGCTTACAGCCTGACACACAACCGGCGCTGGAATGGATCAACCAAGTCTGAGTATCATGTCCCTGTGCTGTACACACTCAGGAGGACAATCATGTGCGGACGAATGAATATCTCGGATCATGAAGGCGTTCGCTCGCTGCTGGAATCCCTCGGTCTGCAAACATGGCCGAGTCAGCAACCGAGTTATAACGTCGCCCCGACACAGAAGCTTGATGTGGTCATTATGGAGCAGGATGAGCCACGGCTGATCACGATGGACTGGGGTGTATCCATGACGGTAAAAGGCAAAAAAGGTCAACCGATTACGCGCCGCATTTCCAACTCGCGGGACGACAAAGTGTGGACGTCCTACCTGTGGCGCTACCTGATACCCGAGCAACGCGCATTGATTCCGGTCAACGGCTTTTACGAATGGAAGCGCGAAAACAAAAAAACCAAAGAGGCATATCACATCACGCCAAAGGGGCAACCGGCGATGTTTTTTGCTGCCATCTATCGCACACCAAAGACTGAGTCAGACAACTTTGAGGTATCTATTGTCACGACCAGTGCGAATGACTCAATGGCAGCCGTACACGATAGAATGCCGGTTATTCTTTCGTCGCAAAATGCAGCCATGGCATGGATACAGGAAACCGATCGGGCATCACTTGATGAACTGATGCAGCCGGCACAAAACGACGCGCTGGTGTTTACCCGGGTCAGTGACTATGTCAACAAATCAACCAACGACGGACCACAGTGCATCGTCGCTGCATAGAACGATTGA
>CAYMFQ010000088.1:0-11254 GCA_964389335.1 uncultured Granulosicoccaceae bacterium | reverse complement strand
ATAGAGCGACGCAGGCTATTGCGTTGCCGTAAGCGTCAGGTTGACTGCCGAACCATCCACAATATCAACTTCGGCGGTTGGATAGGCCGCTGATTTTGGATGCCCGTCAATGGCATAACGACCCGGCACCAGCGCAAAAACTTCATCTGATCGCCGTACGGTGCGTCTGCCTTCAGGCAGCCGTGTCACGAAGATTCGCTTAGCAGCCTCGGGCTGGCCTGCCGCATCCTGATAAGTGACAGTAACAGAACCACTTGGCGCCGGCAGCTCTATGATTTGATCTACGTCTGCTGTAACGTTGATATCACTCTGAAATACGTTCAGGCCGTCATCAATCATGACCGTATAAGCGCCCGGCTTAACCAGACCACCACTGGTACTATTGATACGGCTAATCACATCGCCAGCACGCAGCAGACTTACGGCGGGTTTACTTTTAATGAGCTCGCCAGTTGCTGTGGCCACGACTTTAACCGTCAGACGAACTTCTATATCAGCAACAAAGGAAATGGTTTTAAAATCACCCGCAGCAAACGTCTCGGAAACTATCAGGTCGTTCGATGTGCCGGGAGGCCTGGTGCGAAATTCAAGAGTGCCTTCCGGCACAAAAGCAACCTCATCACCTTTAAATGAACCAAGCTTTTGTCCATCCTGATAGGCAGTAACCACCGCCGTGCGAATCTCCTGACCTGCCATTGAGAAGCTGGCCGCAACTTCAGGTGGTCGTACTGCGGCAACCGATCCGGTGGTTATACCCTGCTCCGCCACTTCTATAAACGACTGCACTGGTTGATAAACCGTGCCACCAAGTACCTGAACACCGGCCTCGAGCTGGTATACACCCGGTGTGATGGCGTAGCGCCTGAAGGTGGCCACGTTAATTGGGTCACTGCCGTCAGCGGGTGTCAGCGTACCTGCACCACGCTGACGCACGTCGTCTTCGGGTGTGGTAATCACCAACCTGAATTGCGGTGCCTGTGTCTGCACTGCGGGTGTGCCGGCATCAGCGGTGACAGCACCTTTTGTCACTGCAGCGTCGACCGCAACGGCAATTGTTTCAGCCAGTTCATCGGTACTAAACGCATCGCGATACTCGGTACCTGCCGCATCAGCTATGCACTGCATCGCCTTTTTCTCTTCACCTCTGAGTCCAAGCCCGACCACATGCACTGCTATGTCGATATTCTTATCGCTCCAGCTTTGCACCAGCGCACACGGATCGGCATCACAGCTTTCGATACCATCTGAAATTAATATGATCGATCCGGACCGATCACCAAAATCTGCCAGCGCCTGACGCAGGCTTAAGTCTATCGGGGTTTTACCTGTCGGCTGTACACGTTCCATAGCCTCAAGCATGGCACTCCTGACAACTGCAGACTCGCCAAAGGGCACGACCAGTTCGCTGTCGCTGCAGTCGCTTTTGCGTCGATGGCCATACATGCGCAGCGCCAGTTCGGTGCCCGGGTAATCGCCCTCTGTCACACTACGCATGGCAACACGCGCCGCTTCATACTTCCGTGAACGATCCGGCAATACACCCCACATCGAATTAGAACTGTCGTAGATGATATAAACAGCAGGTGGCGTGTCTGCGGCGGCTAACGGTGCAGTGATCACATTGACCAGTGCATACAATGCAGGTGCCAGCAGCAGGAAACATCTCTGCCAAAGATGTTTACCATTCGATCTTTTCACTGATTATCCCTTGTCAGATATCGTCGCCTGCGTCTTGCAGCGCTACATCACAGTCAAGCCGGCAGGCGCTGCATGTAATTCAAGCAACTCAATGTACCGCAATTCGGTAATCGGTGAAACTCTGCAGCACAAACGCAGCGACACAAGGGAGTGTGATCGATGGCACTGAATAACTGCCGCTGACAACTGCAGCGACATATTGGCCATTAGCCGTCGGCTAAAAGGCAGGCCAGCCGCGGCGCGGAATCTCCTAGTGTTTAAAGTGTCTGACGCCGGTAAATACCATCGCAATGCCATGTTCGTTAGCGGCCTTGATCACTTCGTCATCCCGCATGGAACCACCGGGCTGAATAATCGCTGATACGCCATACTCCGCGGCCTGATCAATGGTATCCCTGAACGGAAAGAACGCGTCTGAAGCCAGTACGGTATCCGCCACCGTGAGGTCGGCATCCTGCGCTTTGATGGCAGCAATTTTGGCGGAGTATACGCGGCTCATCTGACCGGCGCCGACACCGATAGTCGCACCATCTTTGCAAAATACAATGGCGTTGGATTTAACGTGCTTCACCACTTTCCATGCGAACAACAGATCTGCCAGTTGCGACGCAGTCGGAGCCGAGTTTGTGGCGGTGGTCAGATCCGACTCGTGTACAACACGGCTGTCGCTATCCTGCACCAGCAGACCACCATTGATACGACGATAGTCTCTACCTGCCACGGTAACAGCGTCGGGCTCTCCGCATTCCAGCACACGAACATTAGGCTTATCGGCAAAGACAGTTAACGCGTCTGCTGCGATCGATGGTGCAACCACGACTTCGACAAACTGACGCTCTACAATTTGCTTTGCAGTTTCAGCGTCGAGCGGCCGGTTAAAAGTAATGATGCCGCCAAACGCAGATACCGGATCGGTTCTATAGGCCAGTTCATAAGCAGTTAAGACATCATCAGCAACTGCGACACCACAGGGGTTTGCGTGTTTAACGATGACACAGGCCGGCCTGTCAAACTGCTTGACGCACTCGAGCGCCGCATCAGCATCCGCCAGGTTATTAAAAGATAGTTCCTTGCCCTGACGCTGGGTGGCAAAAGCAATGGTTTGTGGTTTTGATTGTGGCTCACGATAAAACGCCGCACTCTGATGCGGATTTTCACCATAGCGCAGATCCTGCACCTTGTTGAACTGCAGCCCCAGCGTGCTGGCAAAGCCTGTGGTTTCGTAAGCCGTATCTGCTGACTGCTGCGACAAATAGGCGGCTATGGCACTGTCATAAGCGGCGGTGTGTGCGAAGGCTTTTTGCGACAGTTCAAATCGCATCGAATCCGTCAGTCCGCCCGCAGCAGACAGCGCTTCGGCAACGGCGTCGTAATCCGCCGGGTCGGTAACCACGCCGACATCAGAAAAGTTTTTGGCCGATGCACGAATCATTGCCGGACCGCCGATATCGATATTTTCGATAGCATCTTCAAGCGTGCAACCGGGCTTTGCCACGGTTTGCTGAAATGGATACAGGTTAACCACAACCAGATCAATGCCGACGATACCGTGCTCGGCCATAACCGCCTGATCAACATCGCGACGGCCGAGTATGCCGCCGTGGATTTTCGGGTGCAGTGTCTTAACACGACCATCCATTATTTCGGGAAAACCGGTTACCTCAGATACCTCGGTAACGCTAATACCATTGTCGGCCAGTGCTTTGGCGGTACCGCCAGTCGATAGTATTTCGACCTTTGCCTGTTGCAGAGCCTGAGCAAACTCGATCAGCCCGGTTTTATCTGAAACACTGATCAGTGCCCGATTAATCGATTTAGTCATTTGCCGTGATCCTGTGCGGTAATAACAGTGCCGTAAATAGCAGTTGGTGATGTTGGTAATGCCGGCGATGTGTTTGCCGGCAGTGTCAGGCCAGGTTGTATTGCTGAAGCTTTTTTCGCAATGTCCCGCGATTGATACCAAGGCAGATTGCAGCGCGACTTTGATTGCCATCGCAGTGTTCCATCACAGTGCGATACAGCGCTTCTTCTACCTGCCCGATAACCAGATCGTGCAAATCACAGGGTTGCTGGCCATTCAGTATTTTGAAGTACTGACGCAGTTCTTTTTCAACCTGCTGCTGCAGCGGCGAACATGTTGCCGTGGTAGTCAAGATGCTCGCCTCCCTGTCGCTGGTGAACACTTGCTGTGCGGTGCACGAGGAATGCTTTTCTTAATTGGTGTGTGCTGACACAAATTATCTTTGCCACAACTATCGACAGCATGAAGACTGGTGGCATCAAGAAAGAAGCGTTCAACCTGTTCCAGTTGCTCCTGCGGTGATTCAACGCGATAGACGCGCTGCCTGAATTCAGCGGCACTGGGTTTACCCTTGCAGTACCAGGCGATATGTTTACGCGCTATGCGTACACCGCTGTACTCACCATAGAGTTCATACAGGTTTTTTAAGTGCCACTGCAATACCGCTGCTTTTTCGGTATCGGCAGGCGGTGCCGCTTTAACACCAGTATCGAGCCAGGTTTTTATTTCACGAAATATCCATGGATTACCCTGCGCTGCACGCCCCACCATTACACCAGCCGCACCGGTTAATTCAAGCACACGTCTGGCGTCTTCGGGGGTATTGATATCGCCGTTGGCTAACACCGGCATAGCAACTCCCCGCACAATCTCTGCGATAGTTTCATACTCTGCTTCCCCCAAAAACTTGTCGGCACGTGTTCGGCCATGCACCGACAACATAGCCACGCCGCATTGCTCTGCGATCTGCGCTATGGATACACCATTCTTGTTTGCTCTGTCCGGACCGGTTCGAATTTTTAGCGTAACCGGCACTGACACACTGTCGACGACTGATGACAATATTCGTTGTACCAGTTTTTCATCTGACAGTAGCGCCGAGCCTGCCGCCTTATTGCAAACTTTTTTTGCCGGACAGCCCATATTGATGTCGATAACATCGGCACCCTGTGCTTCATTAAGCTGTGCTGCCTGAACCATCATATCGACATCACCACCGGCAATCTGCACGATAACCGGCTCGACCTCGCCATCGTGATTCATCCGCGTCAGTGTTTTACGCGATGCGTACAGAGCGGAATTAGAGGTAATCATTTCCGATACGGCCAGATCGGCACCAAGCCGCTTACACAATACTCTGAACGGTCGGTCGGTGACGCCGGCCATCGGCGCAAGCACTACCGGCCGGACAACCTGATGATTGCCAAGATAAAACGGGGTTGGTTTTTCAGGAGTCGGTGCTGACAAGGCAAGACAAACGTGGCGGCGGAACCGGCTATGTTAGCAGACCCAACGCTGCGATGGCGCAGATTATCTACAACGCTTTTGTTCTTATTAAGTGAATGAAGCAGGCGTTAACAGCAGTTGACAAGCGGCACCACAGTTAAGGATACGGGCCTTAAACGGGAAATGACCCGAACCAACAAGCTATGGTGTATTGCGCGCCATCAAAACACTAGAGGCACCAAACTGACAGGTGATGCGTTAGCAAACAGTGACAGTCTGTCACTGTTGCTAACGATTTCGTTTACGAAAAAACACAGCCGCTGTTACTAGCGAAACTGCATTTCAAATGATTGTGCGTCCTCACCCGGATCGACAATATCTATATTGATGCGGGTTGGCTTACCGGCCGCCAGCGTTTCCTCACCCGTATAGTTTTCGAGATAGTCCGCGGGCTGAAAGTCGCGCTCGGCAACTGCCTCACCACTGCTGTTAGCCATGGTTATAGACAATACCGGGTAGGGCTGCGGAAAGTGCGCATTGTTGACAACATCGACGCTGACCACCAGCGCGTTATCGATACTCGCGTGCGAATAGACCTTTTGCCTCAGCAACTCGAGTTCGGCCAGATCAGTGCCGACCGGCAATTCGCATCCGGTAACCGAACAGAATGCTGCCCTGACAGGTTCAGGCAAATTCGACCGGGCGATATCGTCGCGCGCGTAAAGCGCCGCTGCACAGCCTATGGCAAGTGCTGCCAGCACCAGCCACCACAACGACGCTCGCGAATCGACCCGATCGTGTTGTTCGTCGTCTGAGTCGATGGCAACCTCACGCTCACTCAAATGCTGCCGCATTGATGTGGCTGAGTCGGCCGATGCCTCCGCGTGCTGACGTTCAGACTGATAGGTGTCCGACGCCTCATCGTATGTATCGTAGCGGTTGTCTGCATACGCACTGCTGTCTGCAAAGCCTTCTGCTTCTGCATACCTTCGTGCATCGGAATAACCGCGCGCATCGGCAGTACCGCGGCGAGCCGCATAATCATCTGCGTATTCAGTACGAGACCTTGCAGCACTTTGAAGTTCGGGATCGAGGTGGCGTTCTGAACGCGGTGTCTCAAGCTGTCGCGTCACAAACTCGGGATCGGCACTGTAGTCACGCGGGCCGCTGCTCTGCGCGCGCCCAAGCTGATGCTCTGCCATATAGGCACCATTGTCATCTGTGCCTGGCCTTCGCGCCGCGTTCTCTTCAAGCAGCGAGGTCTCAAGCGCCTGAGCGTCGGTCTCTGCGCTATCGGTAGCACGATGACGAGCGGCACCAGCGCCACTGTACTGAGACCCGCCGTATGTTGAGTAATCTGATTCAATACCGGTCAGACTACTAAGCGAGCTCTGTTGTGCGTTGGTGTCGTCAAGGGACACAGTACGCTCAAACTCGATGGAACGGTCGTCCGGGTCGATCAATGGATCGATACGTCTGGCGTAATCGACCGAAGCTCCAACACCCGGATCATCGCTGCCGGCAAGTTCCACATCAGGCGCTCTGACGGCTGTGCTTCTTGCGGTGTAAGCAGTTTTATCTGTTGCCCGTGCTTCGGTGTTTGTACGCGCGCCGGTGTCGAGGGGCTGATAAGCGATGGTATCGGCGTTATCAAAATCGATATCGGCGGTGGACTCGCGTCGGTCGATGATTAATTGCCCGCGTGCGGTGGGTCGCTCGGGCTGTCGCTCGCGCTGCTGCACAGGTTGTCGCTGCTGCTCGGTGTGTGACCACTCTTCACCGTGACTACTGTAGTCGTCGTCCGCAAAGCCGTTGTCCTGCTGTTCGCGTGCGTGGCTGTCTGCCAGTTGTCGGCGCGCCTGCTCCTGCTCAACGCGACGTCGGGCCGCGCGCTCTCGTGCACGGTCGGCCAGGTAGGCTGATTCGGTCGCCTCATCCACAAGCTGTGCACGCGCATCAAATACGGCTCTGCAGTCACCGCAGCGAACGGTAGAATCTTCTGCGCGAATTAGATCAACGCTGATCCTGAATTTCGCTCCACACTCAGGGCAACGAGTTATCATATCTGACGAATCCCATTTTTTCTTGCGCTGTATAAAATCCACTGCTCACGCATTTCAGTGGCACTGTGTTGAAAGTGCTCGGCATACACCCCTGCCAGTGTCGCGGCCTGCTCTGACAACACACCGGATACACCGAGCGCGCCGTCGGACTTAAGCAGTTCCGCAAAGCGTCGGTGCAATTCCAGCAGCGGTGCCAACAGAATGTTTGCTACCAATACATCAGCTGAGTCCGGCAGCTCTCTGTCGGTGGCGCAGATCTGCACTCTGTCTGCGACGCCATTGCGCGTTGCGTTGTCGTCAGTGGCAATCAGTGCCTGTTGGTCGATGTCGAACGCATAGACTTCCCGCGCCCCCAGCAATACCGCTGCAATCGCCAGTATGCCGGACCCGCAGCCATAGTCGATGACGGTTTTGCCAGCCAGACTCTGTTTAGTCAGCCACTGCAGGCACAGCACCGTGGTCGCATGGGTGCCGGAGCCAAAGGCAAGCCCCGGATCAATGGTCAGGTTGACGGCATCCGGTTCCGGTGGCTCTGAAAACGATGGCACCACCCACAGGTTGCCGGCGATATGCTGTGGTTCGAAGTGTTCCATCCAGGCGCGCTCCCACACCTGTCCCTGTAATTGTGTGGTTTCTATATCGTGCGCCTGCAGCGATGGTATTTCGTTACACAGCAGCGCGGCGAGTAACGATGCATCGTAGTTTTGCGGAAACATGCCGCTCATGTCGACTTTGTCCCACAGCGGTGCTTGTCCCGGGCCTGGCTCGTGTATGGGCTTGTCGCCGGCGTCTTCAAAGGTGCAGGACAGCGCACCAAACTCCAGCATGGCAGACTCGACCTGCGGTGCAACGTCGCGATCGACCTGCACCTTTACCATCACATAGTTATCCATTCGCGCGCCCGCGTCGGTAAGCGGCTCCCCGGTCAGGCAATGCCCAGCTTCTTTTCGAGGTAGTGGATATCGGTTCCGCCGGCGGCGAAGTTTTCATCGTCCATGATTGATGCAAGCAGCGGAATATTGGTCTTTATACCGGTAATAAAAGCCTCGCTAAGTGCACCGCGCATGCGGGCGGTCGCAGACTCGCGTGAGTTGCCATGTACAATCAGCTTGCCGATCATTGAATCGTAGTACGGCGGCACCCGATAGCCGTTGTAGATATGCGAATCGACACGCACACCCAGCCCGCCGGGCGGATGAAACTGTTCAATTAAACCAGGGCTCGGCATAAACGTATCGGGGTCTTCGGCATTGATGCGACACTCAAACGCATGGCCATTGATGCGAATATCGCTTTGTTTGTAGGTCAGTGGCTGCCCCATGGCAATACGCATTTGCTCTTTAACGATATCGACGCCGGTGATCATCTCGGTAACCGGATGTTCCACCTGCACACGCGTGTTCATCTCGATAAAGTAGAAGCCGCCGTTTTCATACAGAAATTCGAAGGTGCCGGCACCGCGATAGCCCAGACGCTTACACGCATCGACACACCGTGCACCGACTTCAGCGCGCTGCTCTGCAGTGATACCGGGCGCGGGCGCCTCTTCAACTACCTTTTGGTGGCGACGCTGCATGGAACAGTCACGCTCACCCAGATGAATGGCATCACCGTGTGAATCAGCCAATACCTGAAACTCGACGTGACGTGGTGTTTCAAGGTACTTTTCCATGTAGACGACATCGTTGTTAAACGCCGCCCCTGCTTCGGTTTTGGTGAGCTGAATGGAATCGACCAGTTCGTCGTCGCCACGCACTACTCGCATGCCCCGGCCACCACCGCCACCAGCTGCCTTAATAATGATTGGGTAGCCGATCTTGTTGGCGAGCTGCAGGTTGACCACCGGATCATCACCCAGCGGACCATCGGAACCCGGAACAGTGGGTACTCCTGCAGCTCGCATTTCATTAATTGCGCTGACTTTGTCACCCATCAGCCGGATAACACGGGGGCTCGGTCCGATAAAGGTAAAGCCGCTCGACTCAACGCGCTCGGCGAAATCGGCGTTTTCGGATAAAAAACCGTAACCCGGGTGAATGGCATCGGCGTCGGTAATCTCAGCGGCGCTAATCAGGGCCGGCACATTGAGATAGCTTTCGGTTGACGGCGGCGGACCGATACAAACTGCCTCATCGGCAAGCCTTACATGCTTGAGCTCGCGATCGGCGGTGGAGTAGACAGCCACCGTGCCAATACCCATGTCACGACAGCAACGCATTATTCGGAGCGCGATCTCGCCCCGATTGGCAATCAGTACTTTTTTCATCCGTTAGTATCAACCACGATCAACGGCTGGCCAAACTCGACGGGTTGACCGTCCTCGACACGAATTGCCGTTACCTTGCCACTGACTTCTGATTCAATCTGGTTGAGGATTTTCATCGCCTCGACAATGCAGATAACATCGCCGGCGCGAATGGTCTGCCCAACCGTCACAAATGCCGGCGCGTCCGGTGACGGCGCGGCGTAGTAGGTGCCGACCATTGGCGATTCGATCACCGTACCGTCCTCTGCCGGCGCACTGACCGGTTCGGCAGGCTCCGGTGCTCTGGCCGCAGGCGGCGCCATTGCTACCGGCGGTGGCGCTACAGCGGGCGGCGAGTACTGTGGCGCCGAGTTGGCTCGACTTATCCTCACCGACTCCTCGCCTTCCTTAATTTCAATTTCAGAAATTGCGGACTCTTCAAGTAACTCAATGAGTTTTTTTACTTTTCGAATATCCATCGGTGAACTGTACTCGACTGACCTGAGGTTACGGTGTGCGCACCAATGCTGCACAAACCCGCTGACGTACAACGTTGAACAACAACACCTGCCGTAAAGGACAGGTGATCTGCTTTCGCGACTTCGACACAAACGCTCGCGCGTGATTCTCACCGCGTATACACTGAGACAGACGGCGAATTTTCAAACCGAACCGCAACAAAAACACCCCGTTCAGTGGCAGTGCGTGCGACGGTGGTGCGTGTAGTGATGATAAAACGGGCTGCATTGGATGTTTGCTGCACTTTTTTGGAACTTCGCAGCAATAGCACTCTGCTTCAAAGCAATTCGACAAATATTAACACAAGTATCTGCCGACTCGCTGACGTCTGATCGGGCTGTGGTACCGCGAAAGCGTTAAAAAAGCGAGCGAATAATTACAAGACATACACAATAGAGCTCCGGCCAGCATAGATGATGAACAACGAGGTGAACGGTAATGTTGCACTACCCGATGACACAGACCCATCGCAGACACGCAGTGCAACCGCCGATGCTGTAGCGCTCGACAGTTTTATTGACCTGACCCCGGATCTGATCATCGAGGCAATTGAACAGTCAAACGATCAACTGTGCGACGGTCGACTGCTGGCGCTTAACAGCTATGAAAATCGCGTCTATCGCGTCGGTATTGAAGACGGCCAACCATTGATAGCCAAGTTTTACCGGCCACACCGCTGGACCGAAGAGCAGATCAACGAAGAGCACGCCTTTGCCATGGAACTGGCCGGCGCGGACATACCGGTTGTAGCGCCGTTGCCGGACAAAAAGGGCGCGACACTGCGACGCCACGGTGATTTTTATTTTGCACTGTACCCGGTGCGTGGTGGCCGCTCACCGGAACTGGACAACCCGGATCAACTGCAAATTATCGGGCGCTTTATCGGCCGACTGCACAAGGTATCCGAAACGACTGAGTTTAGTCATCGAAGCGTTGTTGATACCGAGACACTCGGACGCGAGACATCCGCCTACCTGATTGATAACCAGCGCCTGCCGGCGGACCTGAGCAGTGCCTATCAAAGTGTTATTACTGACCTGTTGATGAAAGTTGAATCACGCTTTCGCGCCTGTACATCGGTACGATCAATTCGACTGCACGGAGACTTCCACCCGGGCAATATTCTGTGGCGCGATGAAACACCACACATTGTTGACCTCGACGATGCGCGCAGTGGACCCGCCGTGCAGGATCTGTGGTTGTTTCTGTCTGGCGACCGACAGTACCAGCAGGCGCGACTGGCCGACCTGCTCGACGGCTATACAATGTTTCGCGAATTCGACCCGGTGGAACTGGGCCTGGTAGAAGCACTGCGAACCCTCAGAATCATTCACTATGCCGCCTGGCTCGATAAACGCCGTGAAGAGCCAGCGTTTCAACAGGCGTTTCCATGGCTTGCAAGCAACCGCTACTGGGATGACCACATACTGGCGCTAAAGGAACAGAGTTCCGCGCTGGATGAAGAGCCGCTGAGATGGGATT
>CAYMFQ010000087.1:0-20808 GCA_964389335.1 uncultured Granulosicoccaceae bacterium | reverse complement strand
TAATTAGCCTCTGGCCAGCTTTCGACACCATCCACCATAACGCTATTCCCGTCGAACCCTTCGCCTTTGCAGTACCCTGTATCACTGCTTATATAGTATTTGCGTGTATTCGCTGTTAACGCCAGTGCGCTGACCTGTGACGCTGCGGCATCGGAGTAGGGCAGTGCCCACATATCGAAATAGTCGCGATGGTCCAGTTGCGTGGCATATGAGACTGCAATGAGCAGCCAGTCATTCTGCGTCAGTGCATCGGCCTGTGTGCGTGTGTACTGACCCATGCCGAGAGAATCCCGTTTGGCCTGCCAGCCTTCGTCGTCAAGCTTTATGGCACGATTAAACTCCCGCTCCATAATGTGCAGCCGTGCTAACAGGTGCCAGCCATCCTGCAGTGCACCATGGTCTTGGGCAGACATCATCATTTGTATGAACATCGCCGCGCCTCTTGACCAGCCAATCATATCCCACAGGTTGGCCTTGACGTAGGCGGCAGGGTCGTCGGTATTGATGCTCGCTTGTAGGATATTGAAGTTTGCCTCAAAGGGCAGGCTTTGGCATTCAGGGTCTGCACCGGTGGTTTTATAGAATTGTGTTTTGGTGTAATACGAATAGGGGTTGGTCATGGTGTGTAGTTCCCACCCTGCAAAGCGCAGCCGGTAGCGCTCCAGTCCATGACCAAGTTCGTGAACATCACCATGGCCGACCGGGCTGAACGACCAGTAGGCATCGTAGGGATTGCCGCTGCAACCATAGCCGCAGGTGGCCTGGTCGGCGTTCATGTGCTTAACCAGATCGAGTAAGTCAATGTCGTAGTTGTTCTGATCGGCAAAGCTGTGAATCTCTTCGACGACATCAATGCCCGGACCCTGGAACCCAGCCAGTACATGAGGGAAGTTGTGCAGATAACGCATTGTGCCGGCCGCCAGTGCCTCAGCCGTCCCCCACTTTTCATCGGCGACAGAGCTTCGCATCTTTTCAAGACTTGAGTGCACTTCAAAGCCGGGGGTTACCAACTCTGCCCAGTCGTAGTCACCGGCGGCAAGCTGTGTGGCGAAGCTTGTGTCGTGCTCTGGACCACTCCAGTAAGGATGTTGTCCAACGTTTTTAAACTGCAGGGTGACCGGCAGATCATTGCTGCTGAAGGCAATCTGCAACGGCCCGCCGTACGGAGTTGTAAAGCGAATGGTTTCTCCGCTGGCAACAGGTATATGCGGGCTTTGCAGATACTTCGGGCGACTGTAACCATCTTCGGCCCACTGATGCGTAGAGCCGGATCGTTGTGTGTTAACGAATATTTTGACTTCAACATCCGAGTTGTCAGTGCGGGTTACTTCAACGGTCTTACCTGGTAACGCATAGACACCCGCAGAACGAAAGTTGCGTTTGCTGGTTAAGCTAACGGTTTTATCAATGGGTGTAACGTGACTGAAATCGCTGCGGCTAAAGTTACCAAGGTCTGCCTGAGCCGGGTTGATGTTGCGGTAGTTATAAACCGCATGATCAGCAAACCACGCGCGCATCAGTGTGTTGTCGTCGGTGGTAAGCTTGTCCATCGGGTAGGTGATTGACTGACGCAGGTGGTCGCCGCTTAGCGCCAGCAGCTTTTGCAGGCGATAACCCGGTTCTTCAAACAGGTTGCGTTTGGCGGTGTCTAACCCGTTCATCATGGATCGCACGGTGTCAGCGCCTTCCTGCATCTCGGTATCCAGCCCATTTACCGCGCCGCAGTTTTCACCGTTACATGCGGACCAGTCGAAGCTGAAATCACCGGCACGCAAATGGCGCAGCATGGTTTGCACTGAGGTAATGTCTGTCGGCAACTGGTTGAGTGTTTCGCGAGCATCGAAGCTTTGCAGTTGTAGTTTTTTCCAGTAGTTATCCCATTCGTACGTTACATCGAACTGCTGCATCAGTGCGGCACCGAGTTCAGACAGTCCGCCATCGTGGTGCAGGTACATCACCGGAGTACCGCTGCGCATCGCACTACTGACAAAGTTCGCAACCGTATCTGCGTCGGTGGTTTCGTTCATGTGCTGCGAAATGATTAGCAGGTCGGTCTGGTCAGTCAGGCAGCTGCTCAGGGCATCATCGTCGCAGGTTGCCGCATCGTTGTAGGAAACAATATCGGGATAGAATTCATCCAGCCATTCGCGCACGCCCTGTTCATCAGGAAAGTAGTAGCCGTTATCCATGTGTGCGATGGTGATGTTAACGCTGGTGAGACTTTGTTCGTTCGTCAGCCACAGCATGCTGTTCTGCAGCAACTGGTGCATCTGTGCGTTTAGTGATTCGGGATTGCGGCGGTGGTTGCGCATGGGATTGCTGCCCAGCACCAGATAGCGGGCGTCGCGCTGCCCAATAACGCCGATACTTTTGCTATACACCGTTTTTTCGCTATCGGTAACGCTGTTGGTGTAGAGCAGTGCCGTATTCTCTCCGAACGTGGGGATCAGGGTCGCCGCATCGTGCGTCGGGTTCCAGTCGATTGCGGTCAGACTGGTGCCGTCGGCTCTGGCGGTACCGTCAGTGGACAGGTTGAACAGTTGTACCAGGGTATCCGCATGGAGTGTACGACCTGTCTCCACGCTGGCAAGCGTGGCATCAAGCAGATCATCCGCCAGTACCACCTGGCTGGCATCTCCGGTACGGATGGCCCGTTCAACCGGTGATTCTTCTGGTTCCGATTCTGGTTCAGGCTCTGGCGCCGCTTCCTCATCTATTTCGGGCTGTTGTGACCCGCTCGGCTCAGAATCCGGCGTTGCCGTTGTCGGATCAAGTGTTGAAGATTCCGGGCCGCTAGTCTCGGCAGGTGGCGCCGAAGTGCCGCCGCCACAGGCGCTCAGCGCGCTTAGCAGCAGGGCAACCAATAAATGCCGGTGCAGAGTGCCGATTCCATCATGTGAAACATTCATACAAAGCCACCGAGCCGAGGACTGCAGTGTGTATCGACGCTGCGCTGTCAAACTTCAGCATTGCGCGAGCTTGTGGGGCATTGGTGTGGGCGAGGTGTGGTGCGGTCGGAGTGAACGATTGTTCGTCGGTAATCCGTAGCGGATTGCAATCTCATCACCCTTGCAATAGTCGCGACGCATAAGGATGATAGAAAGTCATCCGCTGTACTTCACACCTATGAAAGAGTGAACAGATGGCCAATACGATCGACTACTACTACACCTCTACATCGCCGTTTACCTGGTTTGGGCACAAGGCATTATGCGAAGTGGCAGAGAAGCACGGAAAGCAGATCAACTACAAACCAGTCAATCTGATGGAGGTCTGGAAGAGTTCCGGTGCAGTACCACCGCCACAGCGCCCACCCATGAGGCAACGCTATCGGTTGCTTGAGCTACAGCGAATCGCACATTATCGCGGGCTGACCGTCATACCACAGCCCGACAGTTTTCCGGCCAATCCGGAACGCGCCGATCTTTGTTGCATTGTGCTGGTGCAGCGCGGTGATGATCCGGGTGATTTTCTGTTCAGCGTGGGTGAGGCGTTATGGAGTCAGGACCGGCAAATCGCCGATGAATCGATACTGGCCGAGCTGCTTACCAAAGCAGGGTTTGATGGCGAATCGGTGGTCGCAACCTCCAAAGAGCCACAATACGCTGAAATACGAAACAGCAACTCGCAGGATGCCATTGCGCTTGATGTGGTCGGTGCACCGTCATACGTATACCAGGATGAAGTGTTCTGGGGACAGGACCGGGTAGACTATCTCGATAAGATGATCAGTTCTGGTCGTGGGCCTTTCAGTGGTAAGCCCTGACCTATGAAAAGCGCTCCAAAAGTTCTCGCATTTGATGTATTCGGTACTGTAGTCGACTGGCACGGCACTATCGTCGACGAGGTTAACCGGCTTGGCTTAGATGTTAATGCGCACGAGTTTGCCAGAAGCTGGCGTGCCGGCTACAAGCCGGCCATGGCGCGAGTGATGTCAGGCGAGCTTGGCTGGACAAAAATAGATGATCTTCATCGAATGACGCTGACTGATTCGTTGTCGGAATTCAATATCACCCTTGATGCGACCACGCTTGAAGAGCTAAATCTTGTCTGGCATCGATTAAAGCCCTGGCCCGATGTTGTAGAAGGGCTTGCCCAATTGCGCAAGCAGTTTATGGTTTGCACGCTCTCGAACGGCAATTTGTCGCTGCTGGCAGATATGGCAAAGAACGGCGGCCTGCACTGGGATTTAATTTTGTCGGCCGAGGTGTTCAGAGCCTATAAACCGCACCGTGACACCTACTGTGGCGTGGCTGATGTGTTTGGTGTGGAGCCTGCCGAGGTGATGATGGTTGCAGCGCATCATGATGATCTGGAAGCCGCCAGCCAATTCGGATTGCAAACAGCGTACATTGAACGCCCGGCAGAGTATGGTACCGATGCACTGAAAGACGTATCCGTGCAGTCTTTCACCGATTATCACGCCACAGATTTTCTGCAGCTTGCATCAACGCTATCGGGGTAGCAGATACCTGGTGCGGCGGCAGCGTACCAATCCACTCAGGAACAGCAATAACAGAATGCTGCCCGGGTTGATCGAGCCGGTGGACACTGCTTTGTAGCTGCTGGTGTCGGATGCGAGCGTGGTCGGGGAACCAGCAAACGCTGTGCTGGGTGCGTTTATCATCGTGACATTGCCATCAGCGTCAATCTCACTGGCGTTGTTATGCGTCTCCACGTCAAGTGCACCTGTCAAAGTAACTGAAGCACTCAGGGTTTCTGTATTGGTTAACGCATCACTGAGTTGAAACTCGATAGTGCGGCTCTGAAACGGCGCCAGTGAACCCACCTGGCATACCAACGTAAGCGGGCCGCTGGCAGAGCAACCAGTGGGCGTAGTGGCCAGTGGCACAGCTGTTTCGATACCGACCTGCACTCCGTATGCAGTCTGAGAGCCATGCAGGTTAGTGGCTGATACCCGAAACGACTGATCAGAAGACTTTTCAATATTGATGGCAACGTCTATGGCGTCTACATGACACTCACTTGATGCCATTAACGATTGCACCGACTCTTTACTGCAGCTTGAGAATTCCTGTGTTGTACTAGTCGACAGGAACGGCCACATAATGTTCTGTGTTTGATTTGAACAACTGGTATCAGTGTCGTGCGGTGCACCGAGCGTGTGGCCAATCTCGTGAGTGGACAATAACTCGGCGAGGTAATAGGGCGATACCACGCTAACATCAAACCCGTCGGTGCGGCACGCTGAACCAATCCACGCAAGCCCCAGTGCCGAGTCGCTGTTCTTGTTGCCCGAGAACAGCGTGGCCAGTCCAATGTTTGCATCCAGCTCTGCATTGTCCATGCGATACTCGCGAAAGTTTCGCATCATGGTTTCCATGGTCACACTGCCAAGGTTCATCGGATCGGTTTCCACATCATCGATCAGAATGACTTTGGCAACATTAATGGCCAGGCCAATCTGTTGCCTGAATATACCGTCAGTGGCATTGAGGATGGCAAGCGCTTCTTCCACACCACGACCAGCAAAGTAGTTGTTGAACTTACTGTCAACAACCACACCGAGTTGCGCCACCTGCGTCACCGACGAAGTAGAGGCATCGCTTGCCATAATGCGGCGATCAGCAACCGACGCTATTGTTTGTGTGTCGGTTTGTGCATTGGTGTTGAGATTGCGCAGATCAATAGTGCCCAGATTGGCACCGAGATTGTTGATGTCGTAGCCAGGTGGGTACATGACCTGATCCTGCTCGGTGCCCCGATTGCCATCGATGTCACCCAGCAATAGCGGATGAAAATCGGCAAGGGTGCCGCTGGTCGAGCGTGGCTGCAGTCGCAACTGTTCGTTGGGCAGAGAGATCAGACCGCGCAGGTTGTTGTCTTCAATGCTCAGTCTCACCCAACTCGAGTCGTAACCGAGTACCTTGCCCTCGTAGCTTTGCACGTTGGCGGGCGCCATTGAGGCACCGCTGTGATCGACAATGCGAACCGAGTTGGCCATCTGGCTTTCGTTCAGCAGCACCACAAACTCCCGACCACCGGTTTGTATCACTGCCTGATGCTGGTAACCATTGCCGGTAGATGGCTCGATGCTGACAAGCTGAGATGCGTTTTCCTGATGATTCTGCAGATGTTCGATGCGATTGTTTGCACGCTGGAACCAGAATCGCGACAGGTAGTTGTCTTTCGCCCAGGTGATGCCGGCAATCGACAGGCTGCCGTGACG
Source organism: uncultured Granulosicoccaceae bacterium (assembly GCA_964389335.1). Classification (GTDB taxonomy): domain Bacteria; phylum Pseudomonadota; class Gammaproteobacteria; order Granulosicoccales; family Granulosicoccaceae. The sequence continues at coordinate 14,618 of CAYMFQ010000087.1, read as the reverse complement.
TTCGCGCAGTTGCACAAGCACGTCAATTGCATCTTCAACCGCACCAGTCTGTTCATTAATAATGGCGATGGAATACAGGGCGGTGTCGACGTAGGCGCTGTCCGGATAGTCGTTGATCAGGCCCTGCAGAATATCGACTGCGGCATAAAAGTCGTAGTGATCCATCACAAGGATGTAGGCGCTCATGAAAATTGCATCGTCGATCAGTCTGCTGCCCGGTGACTGATCGATAAAGGTCTGCAGGGTATCCAGCGCTTCGTCGGTCAGGCCAATGGCGCGTGAGTCCAGGGCAGCCAGCAGAGTAGCTGACTCCTGCTCAAGCCCGTGTCGCACCGCCTCCTGCAGAATAGGAAGTTTGATTCTGGCCAGTCGGGCCTCGGCACTTTTAGCCGGTTTTGACGCAAGGTAACTTTGGTAGTTGCTGGCAGCACTTGCATAGTCGCCGCGTGCTTCAGCCTGTTGGGCTGATTGCAGTAGGTTATTCGCCATCGCACCCTGGCATGCAAAGCACAACACTGCCGCGGTGAGTCTTAGCAGTATCGGAAGGTTACATTTTTGTGCGAGCGCTATTAGCATTGCAGCAACGAGTTATATGATGTGACGGGGTTCGCGGTTTCGACAGGGCCTGATCAACAGTGAGCGCCAGTTAACTATGCAGCTTCATAACAATTCGCGAACTGCACTAACTGCATTATCGAATTCGGTAGTCCCTGATACAGAGAGGGTTGGCGGCAGTTGGGCGGGTTTACTTGATTGTGCGCGCAGTAACCAATTGTGGCTTGCCGTGGCGTTTGCGCTGCTGTTGCTCTGTGCTGCCACAACCCCGGCATCTGCTGTAGAACCAGAGCGTGCATCGGTAACCGCTCCCGAAAGTGTGCGCCAGTACCGCCTAAGCAACGTCGTTATCAACCGGCGCGATATATTCGATACAACCCAGAAGGAACAACTGCCGCTCGCGCGCGTGTACAGGCTGATCGACGCACTGCATGTCACCACACGCGAAAAGACCATTCTGCGAGAGATAGACCTCGCTCCCGGGCAATTGATTTACGAGTCTGATGTCGAAGCACTGGAGCGACGCCTGCGTGCGCTGGACCTGTTCGCCTCGGTTACCGTTGAACTGCGACCACAAACTGATACTGACGCCGAGCTTGCAATCCAGACGCGGGACCGGCTATCAGTGGTGTTTGGCGCATCGGGGTCTTTTCTTGGGGGCGTCGGCGAGGTTGGGTTCACCGTTGGGGAGCGCAATGTTGCCGGTACCGGTGACCGACTATTGCTCAGTTACTCAGGCAACACTGACGGGCAGTTGCGTGGCGCGATCGGATATGACGACATTCACTTTATCGATAACCGACACACAGCATCCTATTCGGTAGGGCGGACCGAGGAAGGGGGCTTTTATCAAATGAAGTTCGCCCGTCCGTTTAAGCATCGTGCCAGCCGTTTGTCCTGGTCTGCCAAAGTTGAAAGTGTCGAGGACGAGATTGACTACTATGAAAATGGCGAGTCGGTCGCACAGGTGCCACGGCAAAAAGACTCGTTGATTCTTGAGGGCTATCGTCGCCATGTGGCTGATCGCACTTTCGCACCGGGCTTCAGGCGTTACTTTCGCTATGGTGCCGTGCTGCGCTTTGATAATAATCGCTTTGAGTCGACACGTGGCGAGCAACCAAACCTGGTTACTGCACCGCTCGACAATAACCGTGTTTTTGCCGGCGCGCTGCTGGCGATCAATCGCAATCAACGCTTTGAGAAAGCACGTGGCGTTGACGCCGTGCGGTTCACTGAAGATTTGACATTCGGCTATCAGGCAGAATTACTTGCAGGCCTTGACCGCACGGCTGAACGTGCTGGAACGCGTGTTGATGATCAGGCCTTAGAGGCAAGCGACGCCACCGAACCTGCGCTGTTCCTGGAAGCGAGCTACGCATTCGGTTCCGCGGTTTCTGACGCCAAAACCTTTGGCAAACTGAGTTTCGATGGCTTTAGCAATCTGCAGTCGGGCGACGACCGTTCATGGAATGCCGGGCTGACACTGAAGTTGTTTAACCAGTCAATAAAGGGGCACACGCTGGCCGGTCGTATTAGCTACATCACATCAGACCGCGGCAGTGATCTGCCCACGCAATATACGCTTGGAGAGAATAACGGGTTGAGAGGTTATGCAACAAGACAGTTCTCAGGCAGCAGTCGATTGCGTATCAATCTTGAGGATCGCATCTATTCAGGCTGGCAAGTAGGAGCACTGGATGTTGGGCTGCTGACGTTTATCGACGCCGGCTGGGCAGGGGATGACAACAGCGATTTAACACTGAGGTCGGCGGCGGGTGTTGGTTTGCGTCTTGGCTCCAATGCGTTACTTGGTGGGGATATCATCCGGCTTGATGTTGCCTACCCGTTTAATCCGGTTGATGATCAGCGTGTGACGGTATCGTTGTCACTGGGGCAGGTGTTTTCGTTTTGATGATGAGCGTATTAACCCTCGATCACTGGTGTTATACAAACTGCTGTAAAATCTGCCTGTAGTTATCAACTCCCTGCGCACCGACATGCAATTCGCTTTGTGCGAAAATCATCGCGGGCACGCCGGTAATACCAGAGGCGATAGCATAGCGTTGTCGCTCTCGGACCGCATCAGCGTAAAGCTCTGATTCCAGCACCTCCAGTGCCTCTTCAAACGGCAGGCCCGCTTCCACGCAGGCATTGGCCAGGACATCATTGTCGCCAATATCGCGTGATCGACTGAAGTAACACATAAACAGCGTTATCTTTAACTGATGTTCACGCTGGTGTAGTGCAGCCCAGTGCAATAGTTGATGCGCTTTAAACGTATTGACCATACGCATGTCTTCGTCGAACTCGAAGCGGATACCAAGTGGCTGCCCCGCTTCGATCAGTCTTGCGCGGTTGGCATCGCTGTCGGCAGTACTTAAGCCATATTTGCGGCAGATATGCTCGCGCAGGTTCTCACCTTCGGCAGCCATTTCCGGGTTTAGCTCAAAGGGCTGCCAGTGCACATCCGCGGTGACACCGGTTTCCTGCAGGGCGCTTTCAAGTTGTTTATAGCCAATCAGGCACCACGGGCAAACCACGTCTGACACGATATCGATGCGTAATGCTGAAGTGTTGCTCATACTGTTGTCCGAGGAATGTAGAGACGTAGCTGTCTATGTGACTAATACTACCGTGCTGCGGTGCGAATTAACCCTTCCTGTGCAACCGAGGCTAACAGTTCACCACTGCGGGAAAACAAGTGGCCCTGTGAAAAACCGCGTGCACCGCCCGCGCTCGGGCTTTCAATACTGTACAGCAGCCAGTCATCAAAGCGGAAGCTTCGGTGGAACCACATGGCGTGGTCGAGACTCGCTAAAAATACCTTGTCGCGCGTAACGGACTGTCGATGCGGCAGCAGCGCGGTAGCCAGCAGGTTGTAATCAGACACGTAAGCAAGCGCGACCTGATGCATGCGATCGTTGTCGGGCAGTGATCCAATCGCTCTGATCCAGATATTCTGTGCTGCACTTGAAGAGGTCGTGGCGAAGCCGGCAAGGCCCTGTGTCGGGCGGCATTCTATAGGGCGGTCGATGCGGGTGAAGCGATAGATATCCGGTGCTTCGTCGCGCAGTGCCTCGCCAATTTCGCGATCGCTCATCAGGCCTTCGGGGTCCGGTACCTCAGGCATCTGGCGGTGGTGCGAATAGCCTTCTTCGGGTGTCTGGAATGACGCTTCCATACTGAAAATGGCTCGGCCTTTCTGAATGGCTTTCACGCGCCGTGTGGTGTAACTGCCGCCGTCGCGCACGCGCTCGACGTCGTACACGATAGGCAGCTCAATGTCACCAGCCAACAGAAAGTATGCGTGCATCGAGTGTAGTATGCGATCGTCTGGCGTGGTCAGTTGCGCTGCGTGGATCGACTGTGCCAGTACCTGGCCGCCGAATACTCTTCCCCATGGGGTGCGATAGCTCTGACCGCGGTAGAGGTTGTCTTCGATTTTCTCGAGTTCGAGGACACTTCTGAGTTCATCAAAGTCTTTCATGCACCAAGCATAGCAAGTTGTTTATCGCCCGGTGCGACCGATTCAGTCACTGGCCAGATATTGCATCGTTTTGCGCCACGCGGCCTCCGCCTCCGGACCGGCCTGCCCAAATACCTCTTCAAGTTGCAGCAATTGCGTGCCGGTAAGGCGTGCTTCCAGCTTTTTGCCCGCCGACGTCAGTCGCAGTTCTCTGACACGGCCGTCGAATCGGGACTTATTGCTAGAAACCAGTTTCATGGCAATGAGTTGTCGAAGCGGGCTATGCAGTGCCTGCTTGCTGATATCGAGCACGGCCAGTAAATCGTTGACTGACAAGCCCGGGTCGCGGCCGACGAAGTAGAGGATGCGATGGTGGGTGCGATTGAGGCCACGTTTCTCAAGGATGAGATCAGGGCCGCGAGTGAAGGCGCGATACGAAAAGAACAACAGCTCGATAGCCTCGCGCAGGGATTTCTCTCTTTTTTGGTCAACCATGTTGACACATTATACAGAATGGTCAACACTGTCAAAAGGTCAAATCTATTGACCTAAAAGGGAGCGAAGATGGAAACCAATGCATTGATGTCGAACAGATTGCGCGGGGCAGAAACGGCCGCACGCGGTAAGGGTGCAAACCCGGATGCCAATACAGGTACTCACACAGCTACTGACACGGGCAAGGGCATTAACACAGCGCGTCGAATCGGCAGACTGACCTCGTCACCGGTACGTGAAATACTCAGCGTTGCCAACCGTGCCGATATAATTTCGTTTGCCGGCGGGCTGCCGGATCACGAGAGCTTTCCTGACATCGCGTTGAATGATGTCGACAAAGGCGTGTTGCAGTACGGCGCAACCGAAGGTGATGCGCGGTTGCGACAGTGGATAGCGGATGATCTGGCGCGGCGTAATTTTGCCGTCAGTGCCGAGCAGGTTTTGATTTTGTCCGGCTCTCAGCAGGGTATCGATCTGGTGGCGAAGATGTTTCTAGAGCCGCACACGCGCATCGCCGTGGAGTCACCAACCTACCTGGCGGCACTGCAGGTATTTAACCTGTTTGGTGCTGATGCCATTTGCTTTGCACCTGACACGGTAGCAAAGCTTAAAAACGAACAGCCGGTGATCACCTATACCATACCTACCTTTCAAAACCCGACCGGCTACTGCTACAGCGCTGCCGAGCGCCAGCAACTGGCAGCGATATGTGATGCCAATGGCTCTGTGTTGTTTGAAGATGATCCGTATCGAGACCTGGTATACGACCCGTGTGATCGGCAGCCCGTGTGCAGTTACCTTGAACAAAGTAACTGGATATATCAGTCATCATTTTCCAAAACACTCGCGCCGGGTTTGCGACTGGGTTACCTGGTGTGCTCGCCTTCGTTGTATCCGACCCTCAGCTGGCTGAAGCAGGCGGCTGATTTACACAGCAACCGGCTCAGTCAGTTGTTGGTGCTGGCGCAACTGCAGCGCGCAGACTACGCCGATCGATTGCAGCACATTACCGCAGGTTATCGTCGCAAGCGCGATCACTTCGACACACTACTGCACTGTTATGTCGCAGGCCTTGCCAACTGGCAAAAGCCAGCTGGTGGATTGTTTTTCTGGCTAAAACTGAACAAGCAGATCGATACCGGTAAACTGCTGGAGCAGGCACTGGAGCAGTGTGTGGCATTCATGCCAGGCGAACCGTTTTTTCCTGCCAATGCTGCCGCTGACGGTGCGCAGCAACAAGGTTCCTGCATCCGACTGAACTTTAGTCACTCGAGCGTTGAACAGAGCGAGGCGGGGCTCAAAATTCTGTCCAAATTGATTCGGGCCCAATTCGGGTGAAAGTAGCTGTTGTAAAAAGCCCGCACAGAGAGCGTGAGTGCGTTCCTGTGGTGCGGTCTTTTTAATGCGATCTTAAGGATAGACGTGAGCTGATTTACAGGTACTATGTCAGCGCCGAATCTGGCGATTAACCTACGAGTACCGTGACATGAAAATTGGCTTTATCGGACTGGGCAATGTCGGTGGCAAGCTGTGTGGCAGTTTGCTGCGCAACGGCGCAGAGCTGGTTGTCCGCGATCTGGATAAATCTATTGCACAGCCCTACATCGAAGCCGGAGCCGGCTGGGCCGACAGCCCTGCCGAAATGGCTGAGCAGTGCGATCTGATCATCACCTGTTTACCATCACCGTCTGCATCAGCCGCCGTTATGGAAGGCGATGACGGACTGCTGACCCAACTGCGTGCCGGTAAGGTGTGGCTTGAGATGTCGACCACTGACGAGGCCGAAGTAAAGCGCCTTGGGTCACTGGTGCACAAAGCCGGTGCTGCTGCGGTTGACTGCCCGGTATCCGGCGGTTGTCACCGGGCTGATACCGGCAACATCTCTATCTTTGCCGGCTGTAATCGCGAGGTATTCGAACGCATATTACCTGTGCTTAAAATGCTGGGGCGTCGAATTCTGCACACCGGGCCGCTCGGGTCTGCGTCGGTGCTTAAGGTCGTCACCAACTATCTGGCTACTGCTAATCTGATTTCATGTTGCGAGGCACTTGTTACCGCAAAGGCGGCTGGTATGGATTTAAACACTGCCTATGAAGCGATTCGTATCTCGTCAGGTAACTCGTTTGTGCATGAGACCGAGAGTCAGGTCATCCTGAATGGCTCGCGCGATATTTCGTTTACCATGGATCTGGTTAGTAAAGACATTGGTCTGTTTCAGGCGGTGGCTGATCGTGCTGAGGTACCGCTGGAACTTAACCCGTTACTGATAAAAATATTCAAGGATGGCGAAGCGCGCTACGGTGCACGAGAGTGGTCACCGAATATCATACGGCGTCTGGAAGATGCCACTGGTCTGGATATTACCGCACCGGGCTTTCCCGCTGAAATGGTAGACGATGAGCCTGAAGAACCCGGCTACGAGGTTGTGCCGAAACGCTAGTGCGTTTGCGCACAGCGCGAGCATTGCACGGCGTTTCTGTCGTGCATAACCGATTCCTTATATGAAAACATCCATGCCCGTCTCTGTGTCAGGCAGTCTGCTGTCGCATACCTGGGCCATGCTGCGTCTGGGTCTGCCAATTGTAGCCAGCATGGCGGCACTGATCGGATTGACGGTCACCGACACGATCATGGCGGGGCTAGCCAGCACCCGTGACCTTGCGGCACTGGCAGTCGGATCAAATATCTACTTTGTTGCGATTATGGCCTGCATCGGTATGCAGTCAGTGGTGGCTCCGAGGGTTGCGTGGCATCTGGGCGCCGGGCATGAAAACGAACTGGGGCACGAGCTTTGGCAATCGATGTGGGTTGGCCTTGGAGTTGGCACTGTGCTGGCGGTGCTGTTGTATTTTGCGGTGTCGATGCTGCCGTTAATGGGGCTTGAAGCAGATGTGCTGGCAACCGCATCCGCTTATCTTCTAATCGTCGCTTTTACGCTGCCGCTGGTGGGTATTAATCTGGTGCTGCGCAACGCACTGGATGGTTTAGGATTGCCGCACCTGAATATGATCATCAATGTCACGATATTTTTGTTGAATATCGTCCTCGATTACATGCTGGTGTTTGGCAAGTTCGGGTTTCCTGCGATGGGCGCGGTCGGGTGCGGCATCGCTACCGTGGCGGTGACACTGCTACAGACTATCGCAACTTTATTGCTCTATATCTATTTAAAGCGGCTACGTGTCTTCCGTTTGCTGCAATCGATAGCGGCGCCGGATGCCGCGCACATCAAACGTTTGTTGTGGCTGGGTTTCCCTGCAGCTGCCGCAATTACCCTCGAAGAGGGTTTCTTTGCTTCAACTACGGTGCTGGTAGCGCCGATGGGCTCAGTGCCGCTGGCGGCGCATCAGGTAGTGCTTAACATTTCGTTGATTGCGCTGATCTTCCCCATTGCCATGGGGCAGGCCGGGTCTATCGTTATCGGTAAATCCCTTGGTGAGAATCGGCCGGCCACCGCTTATCAGCAAGCGCTGGCGCTGCTGCTGACACTGGTGTTTATGATGTGCATCTGTGCCGCCATTTTGTTATTTACCCGATCGTTTCTGGTTTCCTTTTACTCTGATGATCTGGCGCTACAGGCGCTCGCGGTTTCCCTGTTGCTGATTGTATCGGTGCAATTGCTGGTCGATGGTTTGCAAATCGGGGCCAACATTGCGCTCAAAGGCTATCAGGACACATTGATACCGGCCCTGCTGCAGGTGTTTTGTTATTGGATGGTCGGGTTTCCGCTGGCCTGGGTCCTGACGCACACTGACTGGCTGATGCCCCGCATGGGGGTGGAGGGCGTCTGGTACGCGCTGCTGTTTGGTTTGACGCTGGCGGCGATTGCAGGTGTTCTGCGACTGGTAATTGTGGCACGGCAATTTGCCAGTGGCAGGCGCGTACTGCCTGAACAGGCCGCTGCCAATGAGCGCGCTGTGGTTGCGTAGCGAGGTTGTGCGAAGTACTTGTGGGCCGCAACGGTCGCTGGTACTCAACTGAAACGTCTGTCGACGCTTTTGCGATAGTTTCGAGCGCAAAAACGGCGCAACCTTCGGGCAATTGGCCCGCGGCACATTAACTTACATTACACAGCATTCCCGAAGGAGGGCGTGTGAGCCTGACACCCAACAAGAACGTCTTTATTACCTGCGCGGTAACCGGTTCCGGCAGCTCGCAGGATCGATCCCATCTGGTGCCGCGCAGCCCTGAACAGATTGCCAATAGTGCTATCGACGCAGCGCGCGCCGGTGCCGCTGTGGTGCATTGCCACGTACGCGATCCGGAAACCGGTGTGCCGTCGCGCAAGCTCGAGTACTACCGCGAGGTAACCGACCGTATTCGCGACAGCGATGTCGACGTGGTGCTCAACCTGACCGCCGGCATGGGCGGTGATCTGGTGTTTGGCGGCGGTGAAAACCCGTTGCCACTCAACCCGCAACAAACGGATCTGGTGGGTCCGACCGAACGCGTCGCGCACATCGCCGAGTGCCTGCCTGAGATCTGCACGCTTGACTGCGGCACCATGAATTTTGCCGAAGCAGACTATGTCGCCACCAATACGCCAGGTATGTTGCGCGAGATGGGGCGGCAAATGACCGCACTTGGCGTGAAGCCCGAAATCGAAGCGTTCGACACCGGGCACCTGTGGTTTGCCAAACAACTGGTTAATGAAGGTGTGCTGGAAGACCCGGCACTGGTGCAACTGTGCATGGGTATACCGTGGGGTGCGCCGGATGATCTGAATACCTTTATGGCGATGGTGAACAATGTGCCAGAGTCATGGACGTTTTCCGCGTTTTCCATTAGTCGCAATCAAATGCCCTATGTGGCGGCAGCGGTGCTGGCCGGAGGCAATGTCCGGGTGGGGCTTGAAGATAACCTGTGGCTTGAGAAAGGTGTACTGGCAACCAACGCTCAACTGGTTGAGCGGGCGGCTAACATCATTACGAACCTCGGTTCCAATATCATGGGGCCGCAGCAGGTGCGAGAGCTGTTGCAATTGAAAAAACAGGCACCCACAAAAGGCAATGCATAACAATGAGTGAAGCCAACACAGTTGCGATAATCGGTGGTGGTGTTATTGGCGGTGGCTGGGCCGCACGCTTTGCATTAAACGGCTGGCAGGTCAGGGTTTATGACCCGTCTGAAGACGCAGAGCGCACGTTAAAAGCCACACTCGACAATGCACGCCGTTCACTGCCACGCCTGACCGATGCGCCATTGCCTGCTGAACAGTCGCTACAGTTTTGCAGTTCAGTTGAAGAGGCGGTAAGCGGTGCGTCATGGATACAGGAGAGTGTGCCGGAGCGGCTTGATATAAAGCATCAGGTGTACCGCGAGATACAGGCACATGCGCCGGCCGATGCGGTGCTGGGTTCGTCAACCTCTGGGTTTAAACCTACCGAACTACAGCAGGATGCAACGCGTCCTGAACAGATACTGGTAGCACATCCGTTTAATCCGGTTTATCTATTGCCGCTGGTTGAAGTGGTTGCCGGTAACCAGAGCGATGCCGCTATTGTTGACCGTGCCTGTTCGATACTCGACGGTTTAGGCATGAAGCCACTGCGTGTGCGCAAGGAAATAGACGCACACATCGCCGATCGCTTTCTTGAAGCTGTATGGCGCGAGGGCCTGTGGATGATAAAAGACGGCATAGCCACCACGGAAGAAATAGACGATGCTATTCGTTATGGCTTTGGTTTACGCTGGGGGCAGATGGGTTTATTTGAAACCTATCGAGTGGCCGGTGGGGAAGCTGGCATGGCGCACTTTATTGCGCAGTTTGGTCCCTGCCTGCAATGGCCATGGACACGCCTGATGGATGTGCCGGAACTCACCGACGAGCTGGTGCAGCAAATTGCCGATCAATCGGATGAACAGTCGGGTCAGCACAGCATCAGAGAGCTTGAGCGCATTCGCGATGATAACCTGGTAGCGATGATGCGCGGCTTAAAGGGTAATAACTGGGGCGCCGGTGAGCTGTTAAACCAGCATGAAGCGCGTTTAAAAGAGCGCAAAGCGTAAGCACAGGCGAACTGAGCCTGTGTCAATAACTGATTAACCGGAGCCATCGCCGTGGACTTTTCACTGTCTGAAGAGCAGCAGCTCATTGTTGATACCGTACGTGGTTTTTGTGAGAACGAACTGTATCCGCACGAGGATGAAGTCGAACGCACAGGTGAAGTTCCTGTTGAGCTGCAACAGGAATTAAAGCAGAAGTGTATCGATACCGGCTTCTATGCCTGCAACATGCCGGAAGAAGTCGGGGGAGGGGGGCTGAGTCATCTTGACTTTGCACTGGTAGAGCGCGAGCTTGGCAGAGCGTCAATGGCGCTTAACCATTTTTTCGGGCGGCCTTCCAACATACTAATGGCCTGTGACGATGCCCAGCGCGAGCAGTATCTATACCCGGTCGTCAAAGGCGAGCGTATGGATGCACTCGCCATGACCGAGCCCGATGCGGGTTCCGATGTGCGGGGCATGAAGTGCACGGCAAGACTCGTCGGTGGTGACTGGGTGGTCAATGGCACCAAGCACTTTATCTCCCACGCTAACGTGGCTGATTTTGTTATCGTCTTCATTGCCACCGGCGAGGAAGAAACGCCGCGTGGACTGAAAAAGAAGATCACCTGTTTTCTGGTTGATCGCGGCACACCCGGATTTGAAATCCGTGATGGTTATGATTCCGTATCGCACCGCGGTTATAGAAACTGCATCTTGCAGTTTGATGATTGCCGCCTGCCGGCGTCGCAGATTCTTGGTGAGCTACACGGTGGCTTCGCTATCATGAACGAATGGCTCTATGCCACACGTATCACTGTTGCTGCGATGTGCGTGGGCAGGGCGCGTCGAGTGTTCGATCTGGCGTTACAGCAATCAGCTGATCGAAAGCAGTTTGGTCAGGCTATTGGCAAGTTTCAGGGAGTGTCATTCAAGCTTGCCGATATGGTGACGGAAATTGATGCGGCTGACTGGCTTACTCTGTCCGGCGCCTGGCGCCTTGATCAGGGGTTGCCGGCCAACCGGGAGATCGCCAGTGCCAAGCTTTACGCATCGGAGATGCTGGCGCGCGTCACTGACGAGGCGATTCAGATCTTCGGTGGTATGGGGTTAATGAGCGACTTACCCATTGCACGTTTCTGGCGCGACGCACGGGTCGAGCGCATTTGGGACGGTACCTCTGAAATTCAACGGCACATCATCAGTCGCGACCTGCTGAGGCCACTGGGTGCCTGAGCAAGCCGGCATACGGCTAACCCGGACTGACGCTATCGCACGCCGTGGGCTGAGCTTCTAACTATGACCAGACTTGATCGGTTGTTCAGGCCTGCCAGTATTGCCGTAGTGGGGGGATCGTGGGGCCGCAGTGTTATAGAGCAACTGCAACGCATAAACTACCAGGGCGATATCTGGCCGGTACACCCAACTCACACTGAGCTTTTTGGTCTGCGTTGCTATGCATCGGTTGATGCGTTGCCCGCTGCACCGGACGCCTGTTTTATCGGTGTCAACCGACACGCAACACTTGATGTTGTCGCAGCACTCGCCGCTCGTGGCAGTGGCGGTGCTGTGTGTTTTGCCTCGGGCTTCAGTGAGGCGACTGCAGAGGATGCCGGTGCCGGTGAGTTGCAACAGGCGCTGCTTGAGCGCGCCGGGTCGATGCCGATTATCGGGCCCAACTGCTATGGTTTTATTAACTACCTAGACGGTGCGTTACTGTGGCCGGACCTGCATGGTGGTGCACGGGTAGACTCGGGTGTCGCCGTTGTCACGCAGAGTTCAAATATCGCCATCAGCTTAACGATGCAGCGGCGCTCACTGCCGATTGCGTATGTGCTGACAGCGGGCAATCAGGCACAGATATCAATTGCCGAGCTTGGCATGGCAGCACTACAGGATGAACGCGTAACTGCACTCGGCATGCATATCGAAGGTTTCGGCGACATTCGTGCGATGGAAGCACTGGCCGCCAAGGCAGCCGAGCTGGGCAAAGGCATTGTGGTCATCAAGGCGGGCCGCTCACAGCAGTCGCGACAGGCAATGGTCTCGCACACCAATTCATTGTCAGGTAGCGATGCATCATCCGATGCGCTGCTTAAGCGCCTGGGCATAGCCCGGGTAAACTCATTGCCGGTACTGCTCGAATCACTCAAGCTGCTGCACGTATACGGCAGGCTTGATGGCAATAGTGTGGCATCAATGAGCTGCTCCGGTGGTGAAGCCGGGCTTATGGCCGATGCCATATTAGGCAGACAGCTGGTTTATAAACCGATGGATGACCACAAGGCAAAGGCGCTGCGCGAAGTGCTGGGCCCAATGGTTGCCATCGCTAATCCGCTCGACTACCACACATACATCTGGAACGATCAATCGGCCATGGCAGCAACGTTTGCGGCCATGTTAAACGACGCTGCTGATCTTTCGTTTTTAGTGATCGACTTTCCGCGAGTAGATTTACCGGGCGGGGAGAGCTGGGATGTTGCTGTCGATGCACTAATTGAAGCAAAGCGACAAACCGGTGCCGCTGTGGCGATCCTCGCAACATTACCTGAAAACGTACCGGATGCTGTCTCGGCAAAGCTGCTTAAAGAAGGTATAGCATCGTTGTATGGTATTGATGAGGCAATGGACGCAACTGCAGCCGTGGCGTCAATTACAGCGTTACCTGTGCATGCCATGCCAGTGGTGTTGTCGCAGGGTGATTCCGCGGAGTCACAGTCGCTCGTATTAACCGAGCACGAGGCAAAAGAACGGCTGCAACAAGCCGGGCTTGCGGTGCCGGGGTCAGCGGTTGTTGGCGATGTCGACCAGGCCATTGCCACCGCGCAGCGCATTGGCTACCCGGTGGTTGCCAAGCTGGTCGGGGAGGCCCACAAAACAGAGCTTAACGGTGTTGAGCTAAACATAGCCGATGACGCTGCCCTGAAAGCTGCCACTAGCCGCCTGTTCGCTTTAAGCGACACTATACTGGTAGAGTCCTACTGTGACGGTGCCGTGGCCGAGCTGCTGGTCGGTATCGTACGTGAAGAGTCTGGCCTGCTGATGCTGACCGTTGGTGCCGGTGGTGTATACACCGAGCTATTGCGTGATACACGCAGCGTGTTATTGCCCGCCACCGCAGAAGATATAAAAAGCGTGCTGCAGGAACTCAATATCGCGGCACTGCTCAATGGGTACAGAAACAAGCCGGCGGCAGATCTGCATGCCATTATCAAGCAGGTAACGCGTTTGTGTGAGTGGGCAGTTGACCATGTAGACGAGTTGCAGGAAGTAGAAATAAACCCGCTGTTGTGTCTGTCGGACACAGCGGTCGTCGCTGATGCGTTAATACGATTAAGGCAACCTGTATGACTAACGATAATCCAATCCAAACCCGCACCGAAGGCTATGTTCTTGAGGTCACCTTAAACCGACCCAAGGCGAATGCGATTGACCTTGCCACCAGTCGCTTGATGGGCGAGACCTTCATGGCATTTCGCGACAACCCCGATCTGCGTATCGCCATACTACGCGCAGAGGGTGATAAGTTCTTTTGCCCTGGCTGGGATCTCAAGGCCGCTGCTGACGGAGATGCGGTCGATGGTGACTATGGCATTGGTGGCTTCGGCGGCCTGCAGGAACTTGGCAACCTGAACAAGCCGGTGATCTGTGCGGTCAACGGAATTTGCTGTGGCGGCGGGCTTGAGCTGGCGTTATCGTGTGATTTGATCATGGCCTCGGACAACGCGACCTTTGCGCTACCAGAAATCCGTTCCGGCACCGTGGCAGATGCCGCGTCCATTAAACTGCCAAAACGTATTCCGTATCACGTTGCCATGGATCTGTTACTGACCGGGCGCTGGTTTGACGTACATGAAGCAAAGCAATGGGGGCTGGTTAAAGAAGTGTGCAAGCCAGAGGAATTGCTGGACAAAACATGGGAGCTTGCACGCCTGCTGGAATCCGGCCCGCCACTCGTCTACGCCGCCATCAAGGAAGTTGTACGAGAAGCAGAGGACATGAAATTTCAGGACGCGCTTAACCGCGTATCGAAGCGCCAGCTCGCCACCGTCGATAAGCTGTACAGCTCGGAAGATCAGCTTGAAGGTGCGCGGGCATTTGCCGAAAAGCGCGATCC
>CAYMFQ010000086.1:0-20810 GCA_964389335.1 uncultured Granulosicoccaceae bacterium | reverse complement strand
CTAGCTGGTTTGGGCAATCAGCCACCCAGCACAGAGTCAGCCACAAACCCGTTACTCTTCCTTTCGTTTTCAAATGTAGAGCCCGGGCCATGGCCTGGCATAAACTGAATCTTTTGTCCCAGCGGCCATAGCTTTTGTGTGATGGAGTCAAGTAACTGTTGATGGTTGCCGCCAGGTAAATCAGTGCGCCCGATGGAGCCGTTAAACAGTACATCGCCAACGAACGCAAAGGCCATGTCAGCCTGGTAAAAAACCACCGACCCCGGTGAGTGTCCAGGGCAATGCAACACCTGAAACGTGACGTTGTCGAGCGTGACGGTATCGCCTTCTTCAAGGTAACGGTCAGGGGTAAAGCTCTCGGCCTCGGCGATGCCGTAGGTGCCTGGCTTGAGTTCATCGAGCAGGAATTGATCGTCACGGTGCGGCCCGACGATCTCCACATTGAGTCGGCGCTTCGCTTCAGCCGCTCCACCGGCATGGTCAATGTGACCGTGCGTCAGCCAGATTTCCACAATGTTGACTTTGAGCTTTTCAATTTCGGCCATCAGGTTATCGACGTCACCGCCCGGGTCGAGCAGAATGCCATTGCCGGTAGCGGTTGACCAAAAGATCATGGCGTTTTGTTGCAGTGGTGTTACCGGCACCACCTGTAGCTGAAACTGCGCTTGTTCTGCCATTGGAATCTCGTTCGCTGTTGTATACTCACAGTCTACCGCGTTATGCAGTTGCATGTGTGCTGCCGTACTTATCATTTACGACTGCAGCGTGATGGTACAATTCATCATCGGTATCACACTGCCCCACCCATGACATCACGCAATCCCACTACTGTACCTGCACAGAATAATAACTTTTATCAGAACCGCAGGATGCACCTGGATAATGACCGGCACCAAAAAGCACTGGAACCAAAAGAGCAGCAACACAAAGTGCCGGATCACGGGCAATGGCTGCGCTCACTGGACCGACAACAGCGCACGCAACTCACGGAAAAATCAGACCGCATCGGCCTGCAATATCTTTTTGTACATGCAGGATTGATCGCTGCGGTAAGCGGGCTTATCGTGATAACCGCATGGCCGCTATGGGCACTGTTGCCACTTATGGTGCTACAGGGCGTGCTACTGGTGTTCCTGTTTACACTCCAGCACGAGACTACGCACTACACGCCGTTTAAGACCCGACACCTGAACACCTGGGTTGGTTATGCATGCGGCTTGTTGTTGCTATTACCGCCAGTCTGGTTTCGATACTTTCACCTGGCTCATCATCGCTGGACGCAAAACCTGGCCAAAGACCCGGAGTTGCAGTCCCCAAAGCCGGACACACGCCTGCAATACCTGCTTTACCTTTCCGGTCTGCCGCTCTGGAAGAGCCTTATACTGACACTGCTGCGCAATGCCAGTGGCCGCTGCACGGATTCGTTTGTACCTTGCGGCAAACAACCGTCGGTGCGCAGGGAGTCACAACTGATGTTGTCGGTTTACGTTGTTGTATTACTACTGTCCGTTATAACCGGCTCGCTTAACACGTTGCTGACAGTGTGGGTGATACCGCTGCTACTGGGGCAGCCATTTCTGCGCGCTTATCTGCTGGCAGAGCACGCCGACTGCCCCGAGGTTGATAACCGCTTTGCCAATACACGCACTTTGCTGACGCACCCGCTGGTGCGTCGGCTTGCCTGGAATATGCCTTACCACACAGAGCACCATGTGTATCCGGCTGTACCTTTTTTTAGACTACCGCAGGCACATGCGCTGGCGAAGGCGCATCTGCAACAGGTTGAACCAGGCTACCAATCATTTCACCGGCGCTATTATCAGCGGGTTAGCCAATAGGCGCCAATCTACTTATTTTAAAGCGCACCTATTGCGCGGTACAAACTGAAGCACTGCCTGCACTTTCGTAGGCAGACATAAGATTGTCAGCCTGCTTCAGTTGCGCATCGGTTAATGACTGATAGCCTCTGTTTTCCTCCCAGCCATAGCCCCACCGATACCAGGTAGGGAAATACGGGCTGCCACCGACACGTACTCCCTCATACATCAGCGCTGCCAGCGCGCCATTACCGGTTTTATTTTCGACACAGGTCTGTAGTTGTTTATCGGCATGCTGACGCTCCGCCTCGGTACCACCGCGCCAATAGGCTATGTCGTGCTGAAAACAGCAATCACACCAGTCGAGACTGGTCATTGCTGCAGAGTCCGGGAACAGTGAACAACCGTCGCTGCTGAAGGGTTGCAACGCATTGGCAGCATCATCTGTTGCCGGTCGGCACGCCACCGTTAGCACGGCGATACAGACAATGAAAGCCGCCCTGCCCCACGCAACGGCAACCGCAGCAAGGCCAATTACAGTGGTGCGCATGTCAGTAAATACTGCGTGCGTCAGGCCTGCCACGCCACTGGAAACTCCGGCCCGTCCAGTGCATCACCAGTCTTTAATGTCAATTCGCGAAATGGTGGAGAGCCCTTACCCTCTCGGTCGATGAAGACTGCATCATCACCAACCCAGCGCGCAGAGAAGACTCGTCGCCTGGACCCCTGCCCGGTATTGGCCGCAGCGCCGTGTAAGGTACGAAAGTTAAACGCAACTGCATCCCCGGGCTGCATGGCCCAGCTTAGAATGTTGTAGTCGTCGCGATTGTTATCGATATCGGGCACGGCTTCGGAATCGTCGTTTTCATACAGGTCAGAGCCATCGAAACGCTGTGGCTTATGCAACTTGCCCCACTGATGCGAACCGGCCAGGCATTGCAATGATATTTCTTTTGCCACCGGATCGAGCGGTATCCAGAAGCTGACACTCTGTTGTCCCTGTGCACAGTAATAGGGCTGATCCTGATGCCACGGTGTTACGATGGATGTACCGGGCTCTTTGACCAGCACATGGTCGTGAAAGAAGCGTCCGGTTGACGAGCGCATTAACGTCGCTGCTATCTGTGCCGCCGGTGAGGAAAAAACAAATTCACGAAACGCATCAATACGCTGCCAGTTACACAAATCCTGAAAAAACCGGGCACTGCCATCCTCCGGATTATAAGAACGCTCCAGCGGACTCGGATCATCCATCAGTGTTTCAATGCCGGTTGCCAGAGGCTCTATCCAGTCATTAAACACACCGCGCAATACGATAGCACCATCGCGCTCAAACTGTTCAACGGTTGCATTATCCGGAATTAATTGATCAGCCTGCTCTGACATAGTTAATATTCGCTCTGAGTAAATTTAAAGATAAACCGTCGTTACTAGTGTGCGGAACCCGACTGCTCCGCCAGCTCAAGACACCGCGCTACCGACTCAACCGAGCCGACTGTCGTATGTGATCGCAGACTCGCAGCAGCCACCGCATGTGCCAGTTGCAGCGATGATTCGACTGACCACGCTTCATGCAATCCGTACAGTATGCCCGCTGCAAACGCGTCACCGGCGCCCACCGAGTTTACAATAGTGGCCGGGTCGACCGATACTGATGTCGTCTCGATCAGCTGCCCACTGCGATCCACACAGATCGCACCGGCTGGATAGTGCACGACAACCATCGACATGCTGCCAAGCGACAGCACTTCCTGCGCCGCTCTTATGCACTCGGGTACGCGGGTTATTGCAGCGACACCCGCGTCATCATCGACGGTAAGTGTCTCGATGTTCGTCAATGCACCGATCTCGTAGTCGTTAACTATCAGCGTATCAAGCCAGGGTAAACACGGCAGGCACAACTCACGAACGCGCGATGGTTCTATAGATACCAGCTCAATATTTGTATGCAAACCGACAGCACGCGCTTTCTTTAACACGCTGACCCAACCGTTGGCATCCTCATTCCACGAGTTATCAAGTGTCTGGTGCACCCCCAGCAAACCAAGGTGCAGCCACTTACTTGTGGTACTGGTAAAGTCAAAGTGATCAGGGGTCAGCAGGTTACTGCTGCCCTGGTGATGAAAGAAAGTACGCTTGCCGGTGGTCTCATCGGCCATCACATCGGTGTAGGCAGTTTCAGACTGATCGGTACGATGCAGCTGATCAATGTTAATGCCGTGCTGCAGGGCAGTCTGCATTAAAAAATCCCCATCGCTATCGCGACCGATCATACCAATCGCCTCAACGGGTATCGATGAATCGAGCCTGCGAATATCAATGCCAAGGTTGTGTCCCGAGCCACCACCCTGTCTGTCAGTGTGTTTAATATGCGCCAGTGCTTCCTGCTGTGGCCAGCGATCAATCATCTTGATACGATCAAGCGCCCAGCACCCGGCGCTGATAATGCCGCGTGGCTGTGATGCCTGTTCTGATCTGTTATTTCCTGCCATAGCTCGCTACCTGCTCTTCCCCCAACGCAACTACCCCACACGCGATCAGCTCATCAACACCTGTTCCGTTAATTGCATGTCTTCCTGCAGTGAGCGCTTCGGTGTGATGTTATGCTCACTCAGGTAGTGGTGATAGTCTCGCACTGCGGTCTCGGTATCGCAGCGTTGTTCGATGGTCTCACGCAGCAACCGCACGAGTTCGAGCGGAGCCTCGGCAAGGTTTATTTTACGTCCAAACAACGCGAGTCTGGCACCTGACTGCTCCGCCTGTAGTGCCAGTTCAAATGTATCTCTGCTGGTACCACTGGCGCCACCGAGGATACCGACAATAACGTTTCCCGGATCATAGCTACTGAGGTCTTCCATGGCCTTCGAGCCGTTAAACTGAATCTTTAAAAACTGCGGGTGTGTGGAACGAGTAACACCAGCCAGCGTCTTTAATATCATGTCGTTGACATAGTGCCCGAGCTCGGCCTCGGCAATGCCGATATCCATCGCCGGATTAAACACCTCAAGGAAGTGCCGGAACTGATGCGTCCTCGCGGCGAGGCGGAACTCGCGATATGCATTTAAACTGCGCAGATCGTGCTCCATATGGTTGGAAAACGTAACGGAATACAAGCCCAAATCACTGAACGGCTTCACTGATTCGAAATCAGCAGTGGCAAACGGTCGCGATGGTTCGTCGCGATAACGAGCGCCGCGCCCCACCCAAATATCGGTTGTATCGTTCATACGCACTGCGGGGGTCACTTCAGATCGCTCAAACACACCCTCCTCTGACAACAGCTCAGCACTGCTTGCTGACATCAGCATAATGTCGACCAGCGCTGACTGAGTCATGTCTCGCATGGCTTGCAGGTACACCGATTTGGGCTGTGCCTTACCCTGTATATACGGACCTGCCGACAGCACCCCGTAAGCCATATCTCCATCCTTGGCATCGGCAATAATAAAATCTGCCGGTGTGTAGTGGCCCGTCGACATCGCCTGAAGTTTACGATCGAGACGTTTTTGCATGCAGAGTTCGCCAGGGGTTGATTTATCTGAAGTTGTGTTAATGCAGAGTCGCAAAGAAATTATCCGTGACACGAGTAAAAAATGCGACCTCCGCTGCGTTGACCACGGGAATCAGGCGCGTGGTGGAACTATGCCACAGCCACAGAGGTCTGAATCAACCAACCTTTAATACAATTACCAGTAACAGACAAACCATGATTTTACTTGAACGTGTCCACCACCCCGACCGTCGCCCACTGCGACGCTGGTTGAGCGCCACACTGACACTACTGGCATTACTAAGCCTGTCGCCACTGGCAATTGCCGAACCGGTTGCGAAATCCCGGCTTGGTGGTGTTGCCATTGGCGGGCACGACACGGTTGCGTATCACGCACTCCCCGTCGAACCCCACGAGAAAGCGGTGGCTGGTAAAAAGACATACACCGTTGAGTGGAAAGGCGCGAAGTGGCGCTTCGCCAGCGAAGAGTCAGCCAACCAGTTTCGTGCAGAGCCGGAACGCTATTCGCCCGCCTTCAACGGACACTGCGCAAACGCGTTGAGCCTGGGCAAAGGGTTGCTGAAGACCGACGGCACACACTGGGAAATTTTCGGAGATCGACTGTATCTGTTTTACGCGGCGAAGGGCCGCAAACGCTGGCTGGCCACTGACGACGTGGCGCCATATATAGCCGCCGCTGAAGCCGAGTGGTCGAAACTTAAATAGCGCGCCGAGACGCAAGCGCTATTAGAGAAAGCGCCAGGCGGGTCGTTATTCGGGACCTATCTGGCGCGAGCGATAATCGTTGTTACCGATGCGCCCCATGCCGGGCAGCTTGATCGCCAATGGAGAAAAGTCGACACCGGCTGTTAAACCGAGCAGGTTCATTTCAACACCTTCCTCCGCGGCGATCATCAGGCCGAGCAGTCCTCGCAGTGAAACCTGCACGCCGGAGTCACTGGGCGTGTCGGCTACAATTTGACCGAACGGCAGATAGTCTTTGCCTACCGCAGTAGGCGGTAGTTCGAGCCGCAACTCCGGCACTTCACGCGCCAGTGTCGCGATGAACGTATTGCTATTGGGGCCGGGCCACACGCGATACTGCTTGTGATACGGGTAGTTCTCGGCTGCAGTGATGAGCCGCTCGATCATTTGATCAACTTCGGCACCACCGCGGATATCTCGCAGCAGCCATGGCTTGCTGCCGTACCAGTAGCCGTCCGGAGAACCGCGACGAATACGCACGGTGCTGTTGCCCCAGCGCAGCGCATAGCCCA
The DNA here is from genome assembly GCA_964389335.1 of uncultured Granulosicoccaceae bacterium. Lineage (GTDB taxonomy): Bacteria > Pseudomonadota > Gammaproteobacteria > Granulosicoccales > Granulosicoccaceae. The sequence continues at coordinate 14,226 of CAYMFQ010000086.1, read as the reverse complement.
TGACCTCGATGCGAGTGTACGCAGAATCACCGCTTGGCTTTACCGCAATCCAGGTGTGCACACCAAACGCCCCGCGCCAGCGTGCTGCGCGGGCGGCATATACCTGAATCACCGCGTCGGAAAACTCGGCCGGTGCAGGCGCCTGGAAAGAACTGTCGCGACGCAACTCCCACCAGCTTTTGCTTTGATTGTCGCTCATGTAGTGTCGCGCAACGCTGATCATTACCGGCAGTAAAAACACCACGATAATCAGCATCCCAAGATTCATTGAGAATCGAGCAACGCTGCTGCTTTTTACGACGCCTTCAGATGTGTTCACCGCCATAATGGTGTGTCGCGAGTTGGTGTAAGGGCAATCAATACGTTAGAGACAGCGTTATTTTTGTGAGCGCAGTATGCGCAGTTCCCTTTGCCTCTGCAAACTGTATCGGCCGTCTGTCGCACACATTCAACCGGTGTTGCAGAAGCATCGCACGCTGCCGACAAAACAACTGCTCATCAGGGTCTGGCGGAACCTGGCATTTTTCTGTCATCCGCTCGCCAGCCAAAGACGTATCAACCGCACAGAATCCCGCACTACCGCGGTTAATTTGCCTCCGGATGCCACTTACTTCACCTTCTACGCTGGCACAGTAGTTGACCCCAATCCCTGTCTGGCGGCGCCGACTATCGCGCACTCGCCTGAGTTTTACGCAGCTGAATACCGTCCACCACCCGGCATAATTGTCAGCAAAACCTGCGCTGACAACCCTGCACGGTGGTGTGGCTACTTCAGTCTGCATCGGGTTGACGGACGGCCCGCCGTGCGAGATGGATTTCCAGTGTAGCAATCAGTTCAGGGAAACTATGCACAGGTCATCAACACAGGTTTCGAGCGCCACCACGGGTTACACTGCGCAGGAAAACGCTGCGCACAATGACGAGAACCCCACGTTACAATGCGCAGCAACCAGCGACCAGCCACGGAATCAAAAAGGACGATTGCAAACCGCTATGTTGGAACAGGAAAGTCGCGACAGCTCGTGCTGCTTAAGCAACGCGCGACTGGTACTGCCCGGTGAGATTATTTCCGGCAGTGTGGAAATAGTCGACGGCACCATCACCGCCATCAACCACGGCACCACCGCAGCCGGTGACGACCTGCAGCAGGACTACCTGGTGCCAGGCCTGGTTGAACTGCACACCGATCACCTTGAATCTCACTTTGCACCTCGACCCGGTGTGCGCTGGAATCCACTGTCCGCCATACAGGCGCACGATGCACAGATTGCTGCATCAGGCATTACCACTGTGTTTGACTGCCTGCGTGTGGGCCGAGACGAAGACGATGCGTTCGTACCAGGCGAAATGCTGAAGCTCGCTGAAGCACTCGACCTTGCGACAACGCAGGGTCGCCTGCGCGCAGAGCACCTGATTCATCTTCGCTGCGAAGTATCTGCACCCGACGCACTGGCCGAGTTTGCCCAGTTTGATCAAAACCCGCGCGTGCGTCTGGCGTCACTAATGGATCATGCGCCCGGTCAGCGTCAGTTTCAGGATATGGAGGTATTTGAAAAGTACCATCGCCGCAAAGACGGACGCGACGAACAAACCTACAGTGCCCTGGTCGAGCGGCGTGTGCGCCACTCCGAGCGGTATGCGCAACCACATCGCGAGGCGATTGCCGCCGCCTGCAGAGCACGGAATATCACGCTGGCGAGTCACGATGATGCCAATGTTGCGCACATTCATGAGGCCACCGGCTACGGTGTTTCCATTGCAGAATTCCCCACCACCTACGCCGCTGCCGAAGAAGCACACCAGCACGGTATGCAGATTTTGATGGGCGCGCCCAATGTGGTGCGCGGTCAGTCACACTCAGGTAACCTCGCGGCCAGGGACCTTGCACACAACGGCCTGCTCAACTTGCTGTCATCAGACTACGTGCCGTTTAGCCTGTTGCATGCGCCGTTTGTGCTGGCGATGGAGGAACAGGCAATGTCATTGCCCGAAGCCATCAAGCTGGTAACCAGCAACCCGGCAGCAACAGTGGGACTGGATGACCGCGGCGAAATTCGCGAAGGCCTGCGCGCCGATCTGATTCGCGTCAGTTACCGCGACGGCGTGCCCTGCGTCCGCGCCGTATGGAAAGGCGGACAACGGGTGGTATAAACCTACTGTTGTTTCTGCCAGGCATCGAATTCAGCCTGCGTTTCCTCATTGGGCGGATACAGCCCGATTATACTTCTGCCATTGGCAACCTGTTCGGTAACCCAGCTTTCAAACTGATCCATCGGTTTCGCGTCAGCAGCAACTTCGTCTGCGATCTCAGCCGGAATAACTACCACGCCGTCAGCATCGCCAACCATAATGTCGCCAGGGTAGACCGCCACCGTGCCACAGCCAACCGGCACATTCAGATCAACACCGTGATGTTTGGTCAGATTCGTGGGCGCTGACGCGCCGGCACAATACACCGGCATCGACAACGCGGCGATATCATCGCTGTCGCGCAGACCGCCATCGGTAACAACACCCGCACAACCGCGGACTTGCAAGCGAGTGGCGAGTATTGAGCCTGCGGACGCCGCACTGGCATCGCCACGACAGTCCATGACCAGCACCGAGCCTGAAGGGATTTTTTCAACAGCGGCACGCTGCGGATGCTCCGGATCTTTGAACACTTCCAGACCATCGAGGTCTTCTCGCGCCGGTATATAGCGCAACGTGTAAGCCGGACCGACCATACGGACGTTTTCATTATTCAGCCGACCGACGCCCTGTATAAAACAGTTACGCAGCCCGCGCTTGAACAACAACGTGCACAGCGTCGCCGTACCCACTGTCATCAGGATCGAGTGTGTATTGGGATTCATGGTGTAACGTCCATGGTGTGAACCAGGCGCGCAGTTTACCAGTTGGCTGTTCTGTCAGCGATTTTTTGCCGCTACTTCGTCTGCAGCGGCTATGGCCGCCATCAGATAGTCGACCATCGACCAGATCGTGATCGCAGCCGCCACATACAACGCACCTATACCCAGCTGATAGATTGGCAGCGTAAACAATGGCACCTTGTACAACAGCAGTGCCAGAGCGGTTATCTGCATGGTGGTTTTGACCTTGCCGAGGTAGCTTACGGCCACCTTCGCACGCGAGCCGAGATTAGCCATCCACTCGCGCAACGCGGATATGGTTATCTCGCGCCCGATAATGATTACCGCCGGCACCGTCAGCCACCACTGTGAAGCATCCTCGACCAGCAGTATCAGCACCGTGGCGACCATCAGTTTATCGGCCACCGGATCAAGGAAGGCGCCAAAGTCTGATTCGATGTTCCAGCGCCGCGCCAGGTAGCCATCGAGCCAGTCGGTCAGGCCAGCCAGCAAAAATACGGCACAGCACACCGGCCGCGCCCAATCGAACGGCAGGTAGAACAGACACAGAATGACGGGCAACAAAAGTATGCGCGCCAAAGTAAGCAAATTGGGGATATTAAGTTTCATCGGTTCTCAACACTAACCGCCCTGATCGTGAAAGAAATCATAGACGAGTTGCGCCAGTGCCGGTGAGATACCCGGAACACCGGCGATATCTTCCGCACTGGCCCTTTGCAATGCACGAATACCACCAAAGTGCGTCAGCAGTGACTTTCGGCGCTTCGGCCCCAGCCCGGGTATATCTTCCAGTACTGACTTGCGTCGCGCTTTGCCACGTGCGGTACGATGACCGGCAATCGCGTAGCGATGCGCTTCATCGCGAATCTGTTGTACCAGATGCAGCGCGGGTGAGTCGTGGCGCATCTGGATTTCCTGTTCGGTGCGGCAAATCAGCAGCGTCTCCTCGCCCGGCCGCCGCTCTGGTCCCTTGGCCACACCAACGATCTGAATGTCTTCAAGTTGCAGCTCGTTTACGACTTCCTGCGCCACCGACACCTGCCCCTTGCCGCCATCAATGAACAGGATTTCAGGAATACGCTGGTTTTCCTTTAGCAGACGAGTATAGCGTCGAGTGAGTGCCTGACGCATGGCCGCATAATCGTCGCCCGGAGTAATGTCTTTGATATTAAACCGTCGGTACTCCGCCTTTATGGGCCCTTCGATGCCAAACACGACACACGAAGCAATGGTCGCCTCCCCTGCCAGGTGACTGATATCAAAACACTCCATACGCTGCGGCAGTTCGTCGAGGTCGAGCAATTGACGCAGAGTATCCTGTCGCTGCGCCATGCCGGAACGCGACGCCAGTCGAGCCTCCAGCGCAATCTTTGCGTTGTCCTTTGCGTTTTCCACCCAGCGCCGTTGTTCCGCACGCACGTTGTGAACAATTTCGACCGCATGACCGGAGCGCTGCGCCAGCGCCTCGGCGATCAACTCAACGCCGTCGATATCACAGTGCGTCACAATGCGCGGCGGCACCTCGTGCTGCAAATAAAACTGCGTGACGAACCCGGTGATCACCTCCTCAACAGTGGAACCGTCAGGAGCGGCAGGAAAGAACGACTTATTGCCCAGGTTGACACCGTTGCGCACAAAAAATATCTGTACGCAGTTGACACCACCCTTTTGCACACAGGCGACCACGTCGATATCACCGCGACCATTTTCCACATACTGCGACTGATTAACCGCCTTCAGGTTTTTTATCTGATCACGCAGACGCGCGGCTTTTTCAAACTGCAAATCGGCCGCCGATTGTTCCATCTCCTGCACCAGGCTTTGCATCACCTCTCCGGTTCGGCCTTCCAGTACTTTTATTGTCATGTCGACATCGCGACGGTAAGCCTGCTCATCAATCAGTCCGACACAGGGCGCTGTACAGCGATTAATCTGATACTGTAGACACGGTCGGGATCGATTGCGAAAGTAAGAGTCTTCACACTGCCTGACCTTGAATAGCTTTTGAATATACCGAAGCGTCTTCTTTACCGCCCCTGCATGCGGATACGGGCCAATGTATTTACCCGGCTGCTTACGCCCACCTCGCCGATAGGAAATTCTCGGGTACTCCTGCGTCGTTGAGACGAATAAAAACGGGTAGCTTTTATCGTCGCGCAGCAGAATGTTGTAGCGTGGCCGCTTTTCCTTGATGAGGTTGTTTTCCAGCAATAATGCTTCAATTTCGTTGCTGGTAACGGTTAGCTCAACGGCGGCAATTTGTGCCACCATGACACGCGTTTTGGCAGAACCGGGGTCTTTCTGGAAATAGCTCGATACGCGCTTTTTCAAATTACCGGCTTTGCCAACGTAGATGGTATCGCCTGCGTCGTTCAGCATTTGATACACACCCGGGCGCTGCGTCACCGTCTTTAAAAAAGCCGCGCTATCGAATTTTTTCGCACCGGATTCGGCTGCGTTGTCCATGGCTTCCGCACTCATTGCGACCGGGATTATACCTGTTGCCGGGGCATCGACAGTACCTTGCAACTCAACTCAACCGTAAACTTCTTCAACCTTGCTTTTTTACCATGTTTGGCGACCGCTACCGGGGCTTTGCCCTGGCTGAGTTAGTCGCTCAGGATACCGGCAGGCCCCAGTGTCGGGCCAGTGTAATCAGATCCGCGGTACTCGATACGCCGAGCTTGGCAAAAGCCCTGCGCTTGTAAGTACTGACGGTTTTTGCGTTCACACGAAGTTGCTCACCGACGTCATCGTTGCTTGTGCCCTTGAGCAACGACAGCACCACCTGGTACTCGCGTCTGGACAATTTGGCAAACGGAGATGCTTCAGTATCCTCTTTTTTACCTGCCTCACTGAGTTGCTCGGCAATCTCCGGTGACAGGTAAAACTCGCCTGCCATCACTTTAACAATGGCTTGTTCAATCTCTTCGGCAGCGGCAGACTTCGTCATATAACCCGAGATACCGGATTGCAGGATTGCCCTTGGCACCGATGTGGCGCGAAGGCCAGTCAGAATGATGAGCTTGAGCTTGCTGTTTTCACCGAGCAACTGGCTGGCAGCGGTAAAGCCGTCGATACCCGGCAATGCGATATCCATAAACACAATGTCGACATTTTTACGCCGCGCGACGTCGAGACTTGCCTCGCCGCTGTCGGCTTCAAACACGCTGCAGCCCAGTGCCTCGAGCATCAGTCGCATACCGTGGCGGACAAGCTCGTGGTCATCGACCAGCAGTACTTTGCACCGTTTTAAGAATGTCTTTTTTCGCGAGGTCACTGCTCTGTTCACTACGTTCTGGGCATCAAAGCGCTGGGAGTTTGCACGGCATAAGTCTGGCGGACTCTTCGCTTTCCGTACTGGCAGTGTGGCCGGCTCTGCCTGGCGCGCGGCACGAACACAACTACGGGTGAGATATTACGTTAAAGCAGGTTGCGTTGTCACAATAGGTGCAGGTGATCGCGCGTGTGGTGGGATAGTTGTTCTTATGGAGGCGTTGCAGCGCAGGCTAGTAGGTGATGAGTGCGGAACCCCAGGTAAAACCGCCACCGAAGCCCTCGAGCAGCAGCTTGTCACCGCGCTTGATACGCCCGTCTCTGACCGCTGTGTCCAGCGCCAGTGGAATGGACGCAGCCGACGTGTTGCCGTGGTCCTGAACGGTGAGCACGACTTTATCCATGCTCATGTCGAGCTTGCGCGCGGTTGCCTTGATGATTCTTATATTGGCCTGGTGTGGCACCAGCCAGTCGAGTTCCGACTTATCGAGATCGTTGGCGGCGAGCGTCTCATCGACGACTTCGCGCAGTTTCGCAACGGCCATGCGGAATACTTCACTGCCCTTCATATGCACAAACGCCTGCTGCTGGCGCACTGCATCGTAGCCGCGCGAAACACCAGTCGGCACATGCAGCAGTTCTTCGTAGCGACCATCCGCATGCAGATGTGTGCTGTGTACGCCAGGGCTGTCGGAGGCGGTCAATACCACCGCACCGGCACCATCGCCAAACAATACGCAGGTATTTCGGTCTTCCCAGTTGAGTATGCGTGAGAACGTTTCCGCACCAATCACCAGCGCGCAGCTTGAGGTGCCGGCGCGGACAAAATTATCCGCCACACCCAGTGCGTAGGCGAAGCCGGCACACACTGCCTGCACGTCGAAAGCGGGCGAGCTGTTGGTAACACCGAGGCGCTGTTGCAACAGGCAGGCAACACTGGGAAAAACGCAGTCAGCCGTGGTGGTGGCAACGATAATCAGGTCGAGATCGTTAGGCTGCAGATTGGCGGCTTCAAGCGCTCTTCTGGCCGCCGCTTCAGCAAGATCAGCGGTGGTTTCGCCGTCGGCGGCGATATGGCGCTGGGCGATACCGGTGCGCTCACGAATCCACTGATCGGACGTATCAACGATTTTCTCCAGATCAGAATTGAGAAGCACTTTCTCGGGTAAGTAACTACCGGTTCCGCCAATTCTGGAGTATTTCACTAAGCGCTCGACTGTATGAGTCTGGTTTCTGTGTGCGTGTTGATCAAGGAGATCAGGTTCTTTTTCGCCTCAAGGCGAGCGATAGACAACGCATTCTCCAGTGCCAGCGCATCTGCGCTGCCATGGCTTTTGATAACGATGCCACGCAGGCCAAGCAAACTCGCGCCGTTGTATCGCCGAGGATCTATTCGCTTCCCCAGACGTTTTAACACAGGTGCGGCAAGCAGTCCCATTACTTTGCTGAGAGGCGAACTCATGAATTCCTGTTTCAGGTACTGGCGAATGAGCCGCGCGACGCCTTCGCTGCTTTTCAGTGCCACGTTGCCAACAAAACCATCGGCGACAATGACATCAGCGTCATCCGCGTAGATTTTATCGCCTTCGATAAAGCCAACGTAATTTAGATCGTGACTGGACTGCGCCTGCTCGAGCAGTTTGTCAGCCTCTTTGACAAGTTCATTGCCCTTAATATCCTCGGAACCGATATTCAGCAAACCAACCCGCGGGCGTTCGATGCCATCGACGGTTGAGGACAGCGCCGACCCCATCACGGCAAACTGCAGCAGGTGCTCAGCGCTGCAATCGACGTTAGCACCGAGGTCGAGCATTTGTACATGCCCGCCTTCATTAGGTATTGCGGCAATAATCGCGGGCCGATCAATCCCCGGCAGCATCTTCAGTACAAACCGGGCGATCGCCATAAGCGCACCAGTGTTGCCACAACTGACACAGGCGCTGGCGTCGCCGGACTTCACCAAATTTATCGCAACGCGCATGCTCGAGTCTTTTTTCGAGCGCAGTGCCTGTGCTGGTGCGTCCTCCATCATCACCACCTCAGAGGCGTGGTGAATGGCAATGCTGTCACCATGCTGGCCCAGCAGCGGCGCGAGTTCGTTTTCCTTGCCGACCAGGAGTATGCGGAGGTCTGTGTGTTTGCGGGTGATCGACTTGGCAGCCTCTACTGCGGTCGCAGCACCGAGGTCGCCAGACATCGCATCCAGAGCGATGGTTACGACGTCACCCCCTGAAGGTCCCGATGCGGGTGTGGCATCAGGCACTGGCGTGCCGGCCCCCGGAGCGCCAACAACCGATGCGCCGACAGCAGAATCTGCCGTGTCAGTTGATTTTGGTGGTTGCTCGCCGTCGCTCAGCATAGTCAGCTGCTTAGCCCTGTCGCCTGCGCTGGTCGCATGGGTGATACGGTATCACAGCCACCGCTTTCGTAAGGCATGTTGCCGAGACCAAACTAGTCTTCGTCGTCCTCTTCGATGTCTTCAACGACATCGTCAATGACCTTGCGACCGCGGTAGTAGCCGTCCGGGGTGACGTGATGGCGCAGATGCACCTCGCCGGTGGTCGGGTCAATCGACAGCGCCGGGTTTTTCAGCCCGTCGTGCGCGCGACGCATGCCGCGACGAGAAGGGGTTTTGCGTCTTTGTTGTACGGCCATGCTGGCTCCTCAGTGTTTTAGCAGCTTGCCCAACTCGCTGAACGGCTTGTGGGTTTTTGCTGGCTCTGTTTGCCGATTATCGTTCCACGCTGCCTTCGGTTCGCAGAGACTGTCGTCCGCATGCAAAGTACTGATTGGCAACTGTAAGATGAGTTCGTCTTCCAGGAAATCAACGGCGTTTATTTCATTGTGCTCGTCCATCAGCACGGGATCGACGTCGTCAGGCAGTTCATCTGCCTGTTCTTCTGACGCGACAAACGCCAGTTTGAACTCGCAGTCGATGTCGATCGTCATTGGTTTCATACACCGCTGACAGACTACATTTGCCTGCGTGCTCAGCGTACCCGAACCCACAGCTCGCGCCTGCGATCCTGCAAATCGCTCCTGGTGAAACCGCACCTGCGCCGACACCTCGCCACTGTCATCAGACAGCAGTGCGCTGAAGCGTTTGAAGTGAGATACTGGGAGGATTAGCTGACCCGACTCGCCATTACGGGCAAAATCTAACGGGTTAAACCTCGACGGAAGTCGATTTTCCATAAACCTTCAATGATAAATCGAAATCCTTAATTAGTCAAAAGTGCGATTCAACAAAAAGTAGCTAATTTCGCCCAGACCTCGCCCACAATCCGCGCACGAGCGCCTGCCATGACTGCACCACTAATTCTCGCCTCCACCTCGCCCTATCGCGCTGAATTGCTGCAAAAACTGCGCGTGCCATTCAGCCAGCAGGCACCCGACTGCGACGAGACCCCGCAGCCCAATGAATCCGCCGCCGCTCTGGTCGAGCGCCTGGCCATTGGCAAGGCGCTATCGCTGGCCACTGAGCATTCGCAGGCGGTAGTGATCGGTTCTGATCAGGTTGCCGATCTGAATGGACAAATTCTCGGTAAACCTGGCGATCACGAAACTGCAGTTATGCAATTACAGGCCCTCTCCGGCCAAACGCTGGTGTTCTACACTGGCCTGGCCGTCGTGCGGCACGCTGACGCTCGCAGCGAAACGGTGGTGGTGCCGACCCGAGTGACCTTCCGCCCGCTCAGTGACGAGAAAATTGAACGCTATCTGCGCGCCGACGAGCCATATAACTGCGCCGGCAGTTTTAAATCGGAAAGCCTCGGCAGCGCGCTGGTTGAATCAATGAGCAGTGACGACCCCAGCGCGCTAATCGGGCTACCACTGATTAAGTTGTCGATTGCGCTGGAAAAACTTGGGGTGGAATTGCCGTAAGTTGGCTGTGTAATTAGCCTAGAACGCAAATAGCGTTGGAAACAAATACATAACGGCGTGCAGCACCGCACAGGCAAACACACCGGCGAGGATATCGTCAGCCATTATCCCCGCGCCGCCAGGCATGTGCCGGTCGAGCAGCCTGATGGGCCAGGGCTTCCAGATATCGAACAACCGAAACAACACAAAACCCGCAATCAGACTCACAAGCCCCACCGGCACCGCGATCATCGTCACCAGAAAGCCTGCGATTTCATCCCACACAATACCACCGTGGTCATGTACGCCGAGCTCGGCAGATGCACGATCACAAATAACGATCCCCGCCAGCGTCACCAACAGAACAGCGCCCAGATAACCAGTGAGGGAAAGTCCGCTCAGCGCCGCGCACAGCAGCATGCCGGGTAAGGTGCCGAGTGTGCCCGGTGCAACGCGCGACAGCCCCGTGCCAAAACCCAGCGCTAAAAAGCTCGCCGGCGACCGAAACAAATCGGCGCGCGTCAGCGGTACGCGCGCTTTTTTGCGTGGAGGCTCGTCTGGCGTGTTGGCGGGTTGGTTACTAATGAGGGTGGCCCATGCTACTTTTCCGCACCTGTGGCACTCGAATGATCGCGCTCCGGTTTGCCGGCGAATGCTTCGGCACTGTCGCCTCTAGAATCCGCTGAGTCGCTTTGTTCCGACTCTTTGCTTTGCACCAAAGATGTACCACCCTGCTCATCGGGTTTATCGCCCGGCGCATCCGACTTGTCGTCTGGCAAGTCAGGTGTCTCGCTCTGCGTCACCGGGCTCTTTTCACGTGGCACGTCGGGCTTATCGTGCGGTGTCCGGTCGGCAGGCTTGTACTCAATGGTGCGAATGTCGGCTGCCAGCTTGTCGGCAATACCGTTGACGAACTTGTGCCCGTCTTCGGCACCAAACAACTTGGCTACCTCGACTGCTTCATTAACCACCACTTTGTAAGGGGTATCCAGACGGCTGCGTAACTCGGCACAGGCGATTCGCAGCACCGACTTCTCTACCGGATCAAGGCGCTCCATTGGCCGATCGAGATACGACGTTATCTGCTCGTCGATTGCCTGCAGATTTTTGGCCGCGTAATAGAACAGCTCGCGGAAGTACTCGACATCGACCTTATCCATATTTTGCAGGTCACAGAACTGATCAACGATATGACTGATACTTTGCGTGTCGGCGTCGAAATCCCACTGATAGAGAGCCTGCATGGCTTTTTGTCGGGCATTGCGCCTGCGCTTCGCGACACTTCCGCGACTTTTTTGCATCGATCCAGGTTCCACGGCGGTTGCGGTGCATTTCGCAGCAGCAAAAGGCAATCAAAAAGGAAATCAGAGGTTAGTTAAGGATAGGCGATCTTGCGTTGCAAGATCGACAAGCCCTATAGTACCGCATTCCTGTTCGGCGCTACCATCAGGTAGCGAAATAATCAACGGCATTGAGATATGACACACACACTACCGCACCGCTTACACCTTAACTTTTTGCGTGCCTGCCGGCAGCGGTTATGCACAATCGCGATGCTGTCGGTATTCGCCCTGCTCGCCCCGTTGCTGGCACCCTCGCTTGCCTACAGCGCAGACGACGAAAAACCAGCTGCTGCAACACAGGTTCAGCTCACCACATCACTCGGCGAAATAGTACTGACCCTACACGCTGACAAGGCACCAGCGACAGTCGCCAACTTCCTTCAGTATGTCAACGACGGTTACTACAACGGCACTGTGTTTCACCGCGTAATCGACGGCTTTATGGTGCAGGGCGGCGGCTTCGACGCTGACCTCAAAAAGAAAGAAACGCGCGACCCGATCGACAACGAGGCCGACAACGGGCTCAAGAATGAAAAGTACACCATTGCCATGGCCCGCACACAGGATCCGCACTCTGCATCAGCGCAGTTCTTCATTAACGTGGCCAACAACGAGTTCCTGAACTTCAAGGCAAAGAACATACGCGGCTGGGGCTACGCGGTCTTCGGTGAGGTCGTCAGTGGCCAGGAAGTCGTCGATAAAATAGGCAAAGTCAAAACCGGTGCAGCCGGACCGTTCCCGAAAGATGTGCCCGCCGAGCCAGTCGTGATCGAAAGCGCCACCGTGGTTACAGAATAGCGTTACCGAATAGCGCGTCGCCGAATAGCGTGAGCGAATAACGTCACCAGGTAACATTTCGACGGCCCCACAATTACGCGCGGCACACACCCGCGCAGTGAAAGAACTTCAGACCTTAACCGTAGAGAAACCATGATCAGGCTGCAAACCAATAAAGGCAACATCGATATCGAGCTCGACGAGGAGCGCGCACCGAACAGCTGCCGCAATTTCATTGAGTATGTCGACAGCGGCCACTACGCCAACACCATCTTTCATCGCGTTATACCCAGCTTTATGATTCAGGGCGGCGGCTTCACGCCGGATATGCAACAGAAAAGTACACTCGCTGCGATTGAGAACGAAGCAGATAATGGCCTGAAAAACGACACTGGCACCGTCGCTATGGCACGCACCGGTGATCCTCACTCCGCCACCAGTCAGTTCTTTATCAACGTCAACGACAACGACTTCCTGAACCACAGCGGCAAAAACCCGCAGGGCTGGGGTTATTGTGTGTTTGGCAAAGTGGTAGCCGGCATGGAAATCGTGATGGAAATCAGCACTGCACCCACCACCACCGCCGGCCCGTACAGCGATGTGCCCGTAGAACAGGTCATCATCGAATCCGCTGAAAAAATCGAAACAGGCGAGTAACAGGCCCAATGCGCACGCTGATTGTCTCCGACCTGCACCTGCAAGCCAAACGCCCTGAGCTCACAACGCTTGCTATTTCCCTGTTTGAACAGGTCGCCGCTGATTGCGAGCAACTCTACATCATCGGTGATCTGTTCGAATACTGGATCGGTGATGACGCCCGCGACAGCATCGCCAACGAGCTGGCAGACCACCTCAGAAGCCTGGTACGCCAGCAGCAGGTAAAGCTGTACTTTATGCACGGCAATCGTGACTTTTTATTGGGCGAAGACTATGTCAACGACATTGGCGGCACCCTGCTGCGCGACGATGTGCACATCACCACACTCGGTGGTGCGCCCACCATGCTGATGCACGGTGACACACTCTGCACCGATGACACCCAATACCAGTTTTACAGACGCATGGTGCGCAACACCGACTGGCAAACCGACTTTCTGGCCAAAACTGTCAGCGAACGCGAAGCCACCGCGCGCATGATACGCAGTACCAGCAAGGCCCGCGGTGACAGACACCACCGCGATGTTATATCAGACATCAATGAAGACACCCTCACCGCCACCGTTGAAGGCTGCGACATCCAGCGCGTCATTCACGGCCACACACACCGCCCCGCCGCACACACCCACACCATTAATGGCAAAACCATAGAACGACTGGTGCTGGGGGACTGGCACGACGATCATGCGATTGTTGCCATCAGTGACGACAGTCGATGCGATCTGGTGAAGTGGGATGGTCGGGAATTTTCTGTGGCGTTTGGGTGACTGCTACCGCTACTTCGACTTTATAAGTTTACCACCATACAGTTCATCATCACCGCCACTAATTGTCATATCCTGATTCAATACCAGCGAAAACAAAACAATCGGATACTCTACCTGAACACCATCCGAATTAACCTCGGGAAACTGCTCAATATCCCACGTGTTTACCACCGCTTCCAGTGGAAACTCTATTTCCCGAATTAACTCGATACGAGAGCCGTCTGACGCAGGTTGAGAGTGTTCATCAAGCGCCCAGCCAATGGTCACTGGCAGGTCACTTCCACTACCGCAGGCATTTGAAAATTCCGACACAACGGTTTGTCTTCCTTCAAAACTGAGCACGCCACTCTGCTCACAGAACTGATTGTCTGCACCGGATGTTTCAATATTCAGTGTGATCTCGTATTCGCAACGGCTAAACTCAGAAAAAACCTCGTGTGAAATTACCCCGGTGTAGGTACCAACCGTATCACTATCGAAGGGTTCTTCCCCGCAAAAAGGAGCATAGAGTAGCTCATCGCCACCGATATCCAGATTCGCAGTATCGGCAAATATAGACTCGCCGCCGGTGTTGGCAACTGGCAACCCTTCAATGCCAGACGACGAACCCGAGACTGCACCACTGTCACAGGCCGCAAGCATTGACGCCATCGTAATAGATATCCCTAG
>CAYMFQ010000085.1:4166-20989 GCA_964389335.1 uncultured Granulosicoccaceae bacterium | reverse complement strand
GGGCGCGCCTAGGCAGCCCCGCAGCACTTCTTGAATTTTTTACCACTGCCGCAGTGGCACGGATCATTTCGACCAATTTTGGGTGTTTCCCGGCGCACCTGCTGAACCTTGGGTGCCTCGGCGTCGACGAAGTACCATTCGTCGTCAAGTTTTTCAAACAGACTGACTTCGTGGTGGTTGAAGAGTTTGCCTTTGGCATCGTTGTAACGGGCAATAAACTCGACCGTACCGCGCTGATCATTTTCACCGCCCTGGTTCACGGACAGCACTTCAAGACCAAGCCACTCGGAACTCTCTGCCCACTCTCGAGTGTTGGCTAAATCGATTTCATGTCGATGCCGCGGATGATGTGTGGACTGGATGTACTCTATGTTAGCGAACGTGTGGGCGGTATAGCGCGAACGGATCAGGGCCAGTGCCGTGGCGGGCTTTTTCTTACCTTTTAAATAAGGGGCGCAACAATCGGAAAATTCAATGCCGGAATTACAGGGGCACTGGCTCATAGGTGACTCTCCATCAAGAACGTCAGTCTGGCTATAAAGACGACAAGTGTAACTGTTAGTTCGGTAGCTCTTCTACATCTACTTCCAGATGCATTTGCAGCAACTGGGTGCCCAACAGCCCGACAATGCCTCTTTTCCTGTCGTTACCGGATGCGCTGAACTCGAACGTGTACCAGCGAGCGATACCCATATGACCTTTCGCGGTGCGCCGCAGTCGAAGTTTCTGCAGGGTTACTGTTTCATCGAGCAGTTGAACGCTGCATCGGGCACAGGCCGCACGGGCCAGCTTTATTGCTGTCTCGCGACTTTGGGTGTTTGACCACCAGAAATATAGCAGCGCAAACAAGCCGGCCAGTATCAGCAGTTCCATAATGTGCACACAGTTTGGGCTATACCAGTGTTTGGTGCACAGGCGGCGTTCAACAACGGCTTTGCCGAAAAAATTCCACCGGCCGGCACGGGTGGCTTGAGTAAATAACAGATGTGCATAGTTTCTCTATCAACGGGCAACGTGCTCAGTATACTGATGTAATCGGCTAAAACCTCTGGAATCAGCGATGAACAACGAACTCAAAACCGAACTTGAAGCCGCAGCATTTCGACGGCTGGTAGCGCATCTTCAGTCGCGCAAAGATGTACAAAACATCGATCTGATGAATCTCTCCGGCTTTTGCCGCAACTGTCTGTCCAAATGGTACAAGGCGGAGGCTGAAGAACGTGGCCACGATATGGATCTCGACGTCGCGCGCGAAATTGTCTACGGCATGCCCTATGCCGAATGGAAACAAAAATACCAGCAGGAGGCTACAGCTGAGCAACAGCAGGAGTTTAACCGGCAGAATCCCGACCACCAGTGACCACTGCTTCTGACCGGGGCCGCACTAGTGACAAGGGTGATGTCGATTGGGCCGCCGATGATGTGGCGGAACTGGCATCGTTACTAGGTCGACACCTTAACCCCAAAGGCGCTTGTGAAACACTGCTCGCAGGTCCAACAGCGGCCTCGCTTGCAACGGTCTTAACCAGCCGCGCTGACGACCACCGTTTTACGTCTGTTGCGGACGCGCAGGATTTTCTGACGGGTGCTGCAGAGCCAAACCCCTCGCGCCAACAGATCTGTCTGGTTGACGCGTTTAACAGCAGGCCCGACTGTCGGACGGCGGTGCTCGCTGCGCTGCGGGATCGCTACGGTTGTCGCATTCTGCACTTTGAACGCAGCATGCAAGGTGACAACGCATGGCAGCTTACCGACAGTCTGGCGCTGGGCTACCGCTGCATTGACAATGGTCACCTGCAACAAACTCGCTGGGCACTGTTCGAGTTTAATTTGTTGAGCTATAAAACCACACCCGACTGGCTCAATTCAGACCACTGGTGCCACCCTGAGCAATGGGATCAGTCACGCTGGTAGCGGTTAAATTGCACGTTGGTTGTAGATTATGGAAAGGTGTTTGCATCAGTATCCAGTTATGCGATAGTCATGGAAAGACGAACGCGTATCACCTCTCCTGCACTACGCGTCAAATACCTGTCCTATACTCCCCCTGAGACAGACGCCGGAAAACAACGATGTCCACAATGAAAATGTTGCAAAACACCTCGATGCTCGACGGTGGCAACATCATTTATCTAGAACAACAGTACGAAAGTTATCTAAGAGATCCGAACTCTGTATCCGAGGCCTGGCGGCGCTATTTTGAGCAACTGCCGATGGTTAACGGACAGGCGCAGGATATTCCTCATTCGGAAGTGCGGCAGCACTTCTATCAACTGACACGTAACTCTGCGCGTCGTCGCTCGGCACCTGTGGTCAACAGCGGTGCAGTGCACGAACGCAAACAGATTCAGGTCGGCAGTCTGATCGACGCGTACCGAACGCGCGGACACCAACTGGCCGACATCGATCCACTGTCGCGGATGGAAAAGATCGATGTGCGTGAAGTGCAGCTGCATGAATGTGGATTGTCCGGGGCGGACCTGCAAACCGAATTCCAGACACCAACACTGCACGGTATCGATGCGGCGACCCTCGAGGAGATCGTCGATCATCTGGAAAAAATATACTGCGGCACGATTGGCTACGAGTACATGTACATCAATCACACGACGCAGAAGCAGTGGCTGCAGCAGCGCATTGAAAGCTACTGGGCCAAGCCGGACCTGAGTCCAAACTCGCGCAAATGGATACTCGAGCGTTTGACCGCAGCTGAGGGTATGGAAAAATATCTGCACTCGCGCTATGTCGGACAGAAGCGCTTTTCGCTCGAAGGCGGTGAAAGCCTCATCGTGATCATGAGCACTCTGGTACAGCGGGCCAGCGAGGCAGGTTGTAAGGAACTTGTGGTCGGTATGGCACACCGCGGACGACTCAATGTACTGGTGAATATTCTCGGTAAGAATCCGGCCGAACTGTTTGAAGAGTTCGAGGGCAAGCACTCACACGACAACAGCCTTTCATCCGGTGATGTGAAGTATCACCAGGGCTTTTCGTCAGACGTGTTGTCCGACGATGGTAAGTACATGCATCTGGCACTGGCTTTTAACCCGTCGCATCTTGAGATTGTGTCCCCGGTAGTAGAGGGTTCGGTGCGCTCGCGCCAGGATCGCTATGGCGACAGTGAAGGACAGCACGTGATTCCGATCAGCATTCATGGCGATGCGGCATTTGCCGGCCAGGGTGTGGTGATGGAAACATTTAACATGGCT
The DNA here is from genome assembly GCA_964389335.1 of uncultured Granulosicoccaceae bacterium. Lineage (GTDB taxonomy): Bacteria > Pseudomonadota > Gammaproteobacteria > Granulosicoccales > Granulosicoccaceae. The sequence continues at coordinate 17,780 of CAYMFQ010000085.1, read as the reverse complement.
GACTCGCGCGGTTTCTCTACCAAGGGCACTGTGCACATCATCGTTAACAATCAGATTGGCTTTACCACCAGCAATCTGAAAGATGCGCGCTCAACGCTGTACGCATCCGATGTAGCCAAAATGATTAACGCGCCAATCTTTCATGTAAACGGCGACGACCCGGAAGCAGTAATGTTTGTCAGCCAGCTGGCGCTGGATTTTCGCAACGAGTTTCATAAGGACGTGGTCATTGACCTGGTCTGTTACAGACGCCACGGACACAACGAGGCAGACGAGCCATCTGCCACACAGCCCATGATGTACAAAACCATCAAGGCGCTGCCGACTACCCGCAGACTCTACGGTGACAAACTGGTCGCGGCAGGCGTGATCGATGCCACCTATCCGCAGGAACTGGTCGATGGCTATCGCGGCAAACTGGATGACGGCGTCACCGTTGCACCGAATATCGGTATCGATGAAGAGTACAACGCCACTCATGGCGTGCCATGGGGTGACTATGAAAATAACGACTGGCGCGCACCGTACGAAAATACGCTACCGCTCGACACGCTGCAAAAACTGGCCAATGCGTTAACCACCCTGCCAGAGGGACTGACGATGCACTCACGGGTGCGCAAGATCGTCGAGGATCGTCGCAAGATGACAGCCGGTGCGCTGCCTATCGACTGGGGCTATGCGGAGAACCTCGCTTATGCAACCCTGTTGCATCACGGTCATCCGGTACGGTTGTCCGGTCAGGACTGTGGTCGAGGCACCTTCTTTCATCGCCATGCAGTGCTGCACAATCAAAACGACGGCTCCAGCTTTGTACCGCTGCGTAACGTGTTTGACGGTCAGCCCAATTTTCTGGTCATAGACTCGGTATTGTCAGAGGAAGCGGTACTGGCTTTTGAATACGGCTACGCCACTGCCGACCCTTCAACCATGGTCATCTGGGAAGCACAGTTTGGTGACTTCGCCAACGGTGCGCAGGTGGTAATTGATCAATTTATCAGCTCCGGCGAAACCAAGTGGGGACGACTTTGCGGTATGGCGCTGTTCCTGCCACACGGTTATGAGGGTCAGGGGCCGGAACACTCTTCAGCCAGACTCGAGCGTTTTCTGCAGCTGTGTGCGGAAGAAAATATGCAGGTGCTGGTGCCAAGTACACCGGCTCAGGCCTATCACATGATCAGGCGACAAATGCTGCGACCGATGCGTCGGCCGTTGATTGTTATGACGCCAAAGAGCCTGTTGCGCCACAGACTGGCGGTATCAACACTCGAGGATCTTTCCGACGGCGCCTTTGAACCGGTGCTCGGTGAGATTGACGAGCACGAGCCGTCGCAAATCAAACGCCTTGTGTTCTGTTCGGGCAAGGTCTATTACGATTTGCTGGAAAAGCGTCGGGAAGCGGAACTCAACCAGGTTGCGCTGGTTCGAATAGAACAGCTATACCCGTTCCCGTACGAGGAGATCCATCAGATTGTCGCCCGTTATCCGGTCGCCACGGAAGTGGTGTGGTGTCAGGAAGAGCCGCGCAATCAGGGCGCCTGGCGCAGTACCCGTCACCGAATCGAACGTATTCTGCGCGACGACCAGAAACTGGAGTTCGCCGGTCGTCCACCCTCGGCGTCACCTGCAGTCGGTTACGCTAACCTACATATTCAGGAACAGAACAAACTGGTCCTGGAGGCGCTGGCGTTACAGGAAAACAGCCAGCACCCGGTAGGCTAACGTTCGCAATTAACCCCAAACCAATTGTTGTCGGAAATTCAATGAGCACAGAAATAAAGGTACCTGTTCTACCAGAGTCAGTTGCGGACGCCACGATACTGGCCTGGCAAAAAAAGCCAGGTGAGGCGGTTAAGCGTGATGAAGTGCTGGTAGAAGTAGAGACGGACAAGGTCGTCCTCGAAGTACCGGCACCGGTCGACGGAGTACTGGCTACTATCGTCGCCGACGAGGGCGCCGTGGTAACCGCCGATGAATTGCTTGGCACTGTCACTGAAGGCGCCGTCGCAGACACCACCGTTGCAGCTAACGCACCGTCCGCAGCACCGGTCGACGCACCGGCTGCCGAAGCAGCGAACTCTGCCACCGGTGGCGCAACCAGCCCGTCGGTGCGACAGATGCTTGCCGAAAATAACCTGCAGGCGGCTGATGTGCAGGGGACTGGCAGGGATGGGCGAATCACCAAATCAGATGTGCAGGCGGCCGCCGGTGGCGGTAATGCCACGGCACCGGCGGCAGCAGCAGCGGTAAGTCAACCAGCGCCTGCTCCGGCACCAGCGCCTGCCGCGGCGACCCCTGCGGTGGCAGCGGTTGAGGGTGAAAGACAGCAGCGCCGAGTGCCGATGACACGTCTGCGGGCGCGTATCGCCGAGCGACTGCTGGAAGCATCGCAATCGACTGCCATGCTGACCACCTTTAACGAGGTGGACATGCAACCGGTTAAAGAGCTGCGAGCACAGTTTAAAGATCAGTTTGAAAAGACCCATAACGTGCGACTGGGTTTTATGTCGATATTTGTTAAAGCGGCAACCGAGGCACTGAAACGTTTCCCCGATATCAACGCATCGATTGATGGCGACGACATCGTCTACCACGGTTACTGTGATGTGGGTATTGCCGTGTCTTCAGATCGCGGCCTCGTGGTACCGGTTATTCGCGATGCGGAACATCTGTCACTGGCTGGCATCGAGGGTCAGATCGGCGAGTATGCCACGCGTGCAAAAGAGGGTAAGCTCGGCATAGACGACCTGACTGGTGGTACATTTACCATCACCAATGGTGGCGTGTTTGGTTCCTTGATGTCGACACCGATTCTGAACCCGCCACAGAGCGCAATTCTTGGTATGCACTCGATCCAGGAGCGTCCGGTTGCAATAAACGGCGAGGTTGTCATCAGACCGATGATGTATATTGCACTGTCCTACGATCATCGCATCGTTGACGGACAGGGAGCGGTTACCTTCCTCAAGACGATCAAGGAACTGGTTGAAGAACCTGCCAAGATACTCCTCGACATTTAGTACAGTCGTCGGCGCGGGTGTGCTGGTTTAGTAACGACGCTGCAGTCCGCTGTAGCGTTGTGCATTGTGACTCGTCGTCTGGTTCTGTCGTACGGCTTTATCGTAAGTATCCGATGGGCCCGGTCGCAGGGCCCGGCGCAACTCGGCGATCAGATTGTCTGACGCGCGTTGCCACGGAGCGCGGCGACAGACCGTGCCATAACTAAAGCGATTGACCGGCCACCAGAGCCTGCAGCGCTGAACGTTTCACTATTACAACTGCGCTGATTGAGCGTGGTTCCGATTTCAAAATTGCACCGCCTGGTTTGACCACATCTGCTGGCACAGTGTCAGGCGACTCATTCAGGAGCACTAATGTCTGAAAATTACGACGTGATTGTAGTGGGCGGTGGCCCGGCCGGATACGTAGCCGCGATACGCAGCGCGCAACTCGGACTCAAGACAGCCTGTGTGGAAAAATGGATCAACAAGCAGGGTAACCCCGCTCTCGGCGGCACTTGTCTGAACGTCGGGTGCATTCCATCAAAAGCGTTGCTCGAAAGCAGTCAGCTGTACCTGAACGCAAAAAATCATTTTGACGATCACGGTATTGAAGTGACCGGTGTTGCGGCCAATGTGCCGAAAATGATTGAGGGCAAGGATAAAATTGTTCAGGAACTGACCGGCGGTATTGAGCAACTGTTTAAAGCCAACGGTATCGACTGGATCAGGGGCACTGGATCACTGTTGCCGGAACGGCAAATCGAAGTGACTGATGGTGATGCGAAACAGACGATCTACCAGGCCGAGAACATTATTCTGGCCACCGGATCCAACTCCATCGAAATTCCATCAGCGCCGCTGCACAGTGACGTAATTGTCGATTCATCGGGTGCACTGGACTGGCAGTCGGCACCGTCAAAGTTGTGTGTCATCGGTGCCGGTGTAATCGGTCTGGAGCTTGGTAGTGTATGGCGCAGACTCGGCTCGGAAGTTATCGTGCTGGAAGCGCAGGATGTATTCCTGCCGGTGGCTGATCAGCAGATTGCCAAGGATGCCCAGCGACAATTCAAACGTCAGGGACTGGATATCAGACTCGGTGCGCGGGTTACATCGTCCGAAGTGACCGATAAGGGTGTCACCATTCATTTCACCGATGCATCCGGTGAGCAGGAAATCCTCGTTGATCGTGTGATTGTGGCGGTTGGACGCAGACCGAACATTGATAAGCTGATGTTGCCGGAGGCAGGTCTGTTAATCGATGAGCGCGGTCTGGTACATGTCGACGGACAGTGCCAAACCAACCTGCCCGGGGTCTGGGCAATTGGCGATCTGGTTCGTGGACCAATGCTGGCTCACAAGGGTTCAGAGGAAGGTGTGGCCGTGGCTGAGCGCATTGCCGGCAAGCACTGCCACTTAAACTACAACGCGATTCCATCAGTTATCTACACACATCCGGAGATCTCCTGGGTTGGCAAAACCGAGGAAGAACTTAAAGATGAAGGACGCGAGTATAAAAGCGGAGTCTTTCCGTTCGCTGCCAGCGGTCGTGCCAAAGCAATGCGTGATGCGTCTGGCATGGTGAAACTATTGGCTGATAAACACACTGACGAACTTCTGGGTATGCACATCATTGGCGCGCACAGTTCCGAGCTGATCGGACTGGCAGTTACTGTGATGGAGTTCGAAGGTACCAGTGAGGATATTGCGCGCACCGTGTTTGCACATCCAACGCTGTCTGAAGCTATTCACGAGTCGGCACTGGCAGCCGATTTCCGTGCACTGCACATCCCCAACAAGAAACGCTAGAACATTCTGACTGTCTGGTATTAGCGGAGGTTCTGCAACGCGGACCTCCGGTTGCTTAATGTGGTGACCGAATCAATCGGGTTCGGTTACCGACCTGGCTTTAACTCCTGCCCATACCTCCCGCGCTCGTTACTGGCGCAAATGGTCTTCCCCTGCTTTTACCCGCCAACAAATACCGGACCGTGTGTCAGGGATATGTCTGCGCATCAACGGCACGCCAACTTTGGCAGTTTTCCGCTGTGGTTAATACATCCAATGCTGTTATCGGTGATAGTGCGTCGACCACTGATCGCGTTCAATTGAGCCTGATTACAACAATTGTGACGTGATTAAATAAGTTCTCAATGGCAAAAATCGAGATCTTCGATTCTCGCCTCCTGTGGTATGGAATGTGATATCTGCTTGGCAGCCGCGCATTATATTGGAGACAAAATGATACTGGTTTTGGGCACCGCTGAAGATCAGCATGCAGCTGCCATTTACAACAAGATCGTCGCGCGCGGGAATCGGGTTTCCTATTTTGACCCCAGACTCTATCCGCGTGAGATGACCGTCACATTTGACGGCGCACTGCCGATGACCGGTACAGTGCGGTATCGCGATGGTCAGTCAGCTATCGATCTGTCGTCAATCAATTCGGTGTATTGTCGACAGTGGGATGATCTTATTGCCAGTGCCGGCGCTATCGGCTCGGTGCCGGATGCGGTCGAGCAACGTGAGACTGAAGCATCGCTTGGCAGTCTGTTCCGCGGCCTTGAGTGTTACTGGGTTAATCCCATTGATTCACTGATCAACTCTCGTTATCGAATTCATCAGTTGCAGATGATCAGGACCCAGGGCATCCGGGTGCCAGAGATTATTGTCAGCAATGACTTTCGTCGCGTACAGGCTTTTTTCAGCCTGACCGACGAACAGCTGCTGTATCGGCCGTCGGGCTGGCACAGCGCTGCCTGGAACGTCGGTCAGGTTGATGAGATTGCCCGTCACATTGCTGACCTGCCAGTCACACCGGTGGAATACCAGGAAAATATCATCGGCGATGAAGTGCGTGCCTATGTCATCGGTGACACGGTTTGCGCTGGTGTTGTCGAGGCAATGGACAACGACTTCCCCGCTGGTTTGCATGGCAGCGATCACGTGCGACCCATTGAATTGCCACAGGAGGCAAAGCGCATCTGTCGCCGCGCTGCGGCCACACTCGATTTGAGATTCTGCTCTATCGAGATGCGTATTACGCCTGAGGGTGAGTATGCGGTTGTGGATGTGGATTCCAATCCAATGTTCCTGCACTTTGAACAGACAACGCGTCTGCCGATCAGTGATCGACTGGTTGAGTTGCTGATTGCGGCCGATGTCGATGCCTATGACACCCGGCTCATTGTCAACGCCTGAGCACCTGGCACTATTCAACTGATTGCTGCCCGCAAAAACTAAACGCACCTCAGGGTGCGTTATCTCTTTAGATTGCCGGCAAGCATGGCTGGTATCAGAAAAATCAGTCCGCGGTAATGTTATGCCGTACACTTTCGTTTAATTTTCTACAGCACCGATACTGATTCATGGCGGCTCAACTTTTTATTCTCTCAGCTCCATCCGGTGCTGGTAAAACCAGCCTGGTGAGACAGGCCTGTGAACGCATGAGTCACCTGGCTGTGTCGGTCTCGCATACCACCCGGCCAATGCGCCCGGCAGATCGCGATGGGGTCGATTACCACTTTGTTGAAGTAGCCAGGTTTGAGGAGATGATCGCGCAGGGTGCATTTCTCGAGCACGCGCGTGTTTTCGATAACCTTTACGGCACCTCGCAGGCCGAAGTAGAGCGTACCCTTGCGAGCGGCACCGACGTGTTGCTCGAAATAGACTGGCAGGGTGCTGATCAGGTACGGCGACTTATGCCTCAGGCCTGCAGCATTTTTATTGTGCCGCCGTCGCGAGAGATTCTGCAAAGTCGACTGCGCGGTCGCGCCAGTGACAGCGACGAGGTAATTGAGCGCAGGCTGCAGGAGGCAGTGGATGATATGAAGCACTTCTCCAACTATGACTACCTGATTATTAACGACGATTTTGACCTGGCACTGCAGCAGTTGTGTTCGGTGGTTATGGCGAAGCGAGTTGAGGTTATGCGTCAGTCGTCAGAGAACGAGACGCTGCTGTCTAAACTGCTCGCCTGATTACTGTAACCAACTCTGCAAGTTGTATTCTGGCCGGTTGTGCGCTGATCGTTTACAACGTGTGCCGCGCACAGGCAGTATGGCAGTTGTTTTCTGTTGGAATGTCACTAGAATAATAGGTCGGGCAAAATTTGTCGGACGGCGACAAGTCCGAAGCACCCGTAGATTCAGACCCGTACATCAAGACCAGTACATTAAAACCGATCAGAAGCCAGAAAACATCTGCTCACGGAGTATCTCCCCATGGCCCGCGTTACTGTAGAAGATTGCCTCGAACACGTCGACAACCGCTTTGAACTGGTTTTGCAGGCAGCCAAGCGCGCACGCAAAATATCCATCGGTGCGGAACCCATGGTGCCCACCGAGAACGACAAGCCCACCGTCATTGCGCTGCGCGAAATCGCTCAGGGTCTTGTGAAAAACGAGCCACTTGAGGACGAGCCGCCCATGATGTCTATGGAGGATGCGGCCGGTGAAGAAACCACACCCGCTCCCGCTGCAGACATTTGACACACCAGCGCTGACGTTGTCGGTTCCCTCACTGAAACGCGCGAGTCGACAATCAGCGATAGACGATCTTTGCAAGTTAATGCAGAGACGTTATGACGAAGAACAAATAAAAGAAGTCTACGACGCCTATCTGCTGGCGGCACAGGCTCACACAGGCCAGAGCCGTGTCTCCGGCGAGCCGTACATATTCCACCCGATTGCGGTGGCAAAAATTGTATTCGAAATGAATATGGACCACCGCAGCGTGATGGCGGCACTGCTGCACGATGTGGTCGAAGATACCAGTATTTCTGTGTCAGAAATCGCCACAACTTTTGGCGACGACGTGGCGACCATTGTCGACGGCCTCAGCAAACTGACACACCTTAAATTCAAGTCTCGCGCAGAGGCACAGGCGGCCAATTTCCAAAAGATGCTGCTTGCGATGGTCGATGACATCAGAGTCATCCTGATAAAGCTCGCAGACCGCATTCACAACATGCGCACACTGGGTGCGATGCCCGACCACAAGCGTCGTCGCATTGCGCGGGAAACACTCGAAGTCTACGCGCCCATTGCCAATCGGCTTGGCATCTACAAAATGAAAAACGAACTCGAAGACCTCGGGTTCAGTGCGTTGTATCCGGCGCGGCACCGGGTGCTGCGAGAGGCTGTTCGCAACCGCAATACCGACCGCCTTGAGCTGGTACGAAAGTTTGAAATCATGGCTATTGCCAGGCTCGAAGATGCAGGTATCAAGGCAACCGTGCATGGCCGCGAAAAGCATCTGTACAGCCTGTACCAGAAGATGCGCAACAAGAACTCGGCTTTTGAAGATGTGTTCGACATGTTTGCGGTACGGGTAATCGTATCGACCGTTGATGAGTGTTATCGCGCGCTCGGTGTAATGCACAGATTGCACAATCCGCTGCCACGGCAGTTCAAAGACTATATCGCTATACCCAAGAGCAACGGCTATCAGTCGCTGCACACGGTTTTGTTCAGCCCCGCTGCCATTCCAATCGAAGTGCAGATCAGAACCGAAGAAATGGATACGTTTGCCGAAACCGGTGTCGCCGCGCACTGGATGTATAAGGAAGGGCAGACCAACAGCGCTCAGCAGCGTGCGCATCAGTGGCTGGCAAATCTGGTTGATATGCGTCAGTCCAGCGACAACGATCTTGAGTTCTATGAGAACGTTAAGGTTGATTTGTTTCCGGACGAGATATTCGTCTTCTCGCCCAAGGGCGACATCTTTCGCCTGCCGGTTGGTGCGACACCGGTAGATTTTGCATACCTGGTGCACTCCGACATCGGCAACCGCTGTCGCAACGCCAAGGTTGATCGCAAGCTGGCAGCGCTCAGCATGCCACTGGAATCCGGTCAGACGGTTGAGATCATCTGTTCCGATACACAGCAACCCAATGCGTCCTGGCTGAATTTCGTTGTCACACCGAAAGCCCGGAACGCGATACGAAATTTCCTCAAAAACCAAAGCTCGGAAAAGATTGTCGGCTTTGGTCAGCAGTTACTTGGACGTGGTCTCAAGCGTCACGGAACTCGCATTGAAGATGTCGATCCGGCTCGCATCGATGCGCTGCTGCTTGACCTTAAGTTATCGGATCTTGATGCGGTGTACTACGAAATCGGGCTGGGTAACCACATTCCCAGTGTGATTGCGGCGTGGCTGCTCAACGAGGGCGACGAACACGACGTCGACGTTGAACAGCCAATGCAACTGCCAAGCGAAAGTGACCCGGGTCCACTGATTGTTGAAGGCGGCGAGGATGCCATCATATCGCTGGCGCGTTGCTGCATGCCGATTCACGGCGACCATATCCTCGGTATGATTACCGCAGGCAAAGGCGTGCTGGTGCATCGTGCTGACTGTCAGAATGTGTCGCGACAGCGGCGTCGTTCCAGAGAGTGGGTGTCCGTAGTATGGGGCGCAGATACCCAGGGTTTATTTCAGACCTCCATGATAGTGGAAATCGACAATGTGCCGGGAGCGCTGGCCAGAGTCGCCAACGTGATGTCGGAAATGGATACCAATATCGAGGACATTCGATTCGAGCGCAGCTCCGATAACATCACCACCATGACATTCACCCTGTCAGTTGCCGGACGCGTGCAACTGGGCCGTCTGATCAAGCGCGTACGCAGCCTGAAGGCAGTATTGCGCGTGCGCCGCGCTACCGCCTGATACCGTTCTGCCGCTCACGCTTGACTGTCCGACCGGTGCATTGCCGGTATACTCGACCATTTCACGTTCGAGCAAATCAGCAATGGCAAAACAAACGATCTCTACCACCGGTGCACCGGGTGCAATTGGCGCCTACTCACAGGCAGTGAAAGCCGGCAACACCGTTTATCTGTCCGGTCAGATTCCCCTGGTTCCGGAGACCATGGAAGTGGTCGATGGCGATGTGGTCGCTCAGATTAGACAGGTGTTTGATAATCTGACCGCGGTGTGCGAGGCCTCCGGAGGCAGTCTGGCAGATATCGTTAAGCTGACGGTTTACCTGACCGATCTCGGCAATTTCGGGCACGTCAACGATGTGATGGGTGAATATTTTAATGAGCCCTATCCAGCGCGCGCAGCCATTGGTGTGGCGCAGCTGCCGAAAGATGTGCCGGTTGAGGTAGAAGGTGTCATGGTGCTCGAGCAGTAACACGCTGCAAGCCAATGGATTTATCCGTTGTACCGATCACGCGGCTGACAGGTGTCGGCCCGAAGCAGGCGGAAAAGTTTGCCCGCCTGCAGATCAAAACCGTTCAGGACCTGCTGTTTCATCTGCCTCTGCGATATCAGGATCGCACCCGCGAAGTACCTATTGCTGATCTGGTACCAGGCACTGAGGCGGTCTGCAGTGGCGTTATTACCGGCTGTGATGTGGTTTTTCGTCGCCGTCGATCAATGATTTGCACTCTGTCTGACGGCAGCGGCACGCTGTACCTGCGTTTTTTTCACTTTAACAAGCAACAACAGCAGGCCCTGCGCGAGGGTGTGCGGATCCGGTGCTTCGGCGAAATCAGACGCGGTCCGCAGCGCCTTGAAATTGTGCACCCGGAATACCAGCAGGTGGTGGAAGGATCCATGCCTGCGGTTGAGCAGACACTGACGCCAATATATCCGGTGACGGAGGGGCTGCATCAGCTCTCCATGCGCAAGGCCACCAGTGCCGCGCTCGAATACCTCCAGCGCGCTGACGTTACCGAACTGCTGCCCGATTCTCACGGCTACAAAATATCGCTGAAACAGGCGCTGATGACTGTGCACCGTCCACCCCCCGATATCCGGGTCGACGATCTGTTGCAGGGTCTGCACCCGTGCGTGCAGCGGCTGGCGCTGGAGGAACTGGTTGCACACCGGCTTAGCGTGCAGCGGGCGCGCGATCATATTCGACAACAACAGGCTCCGGCGATGCGCAGCCAAAACACACTGCGCGACCAGCTGGTGAGTTCGCTGCCGTTTGCATTAACCGGTGCTCAGCAGCGTGTCATCGGGGAAATTGAAGCCGATCTGGCCAGTGCCGAGCCTATGCTGCGGCTGGTGCAGGGTGATGTCGGCTCTGGTAAAACAATGGTGGCCGCCGCCGCCGCGGCGATGGCGGTCGACAGTGGCTATCAGGTTGCTGTCATGGCGCCGACTGAAATTCTGGCCGAGCAGCATCTGCTGGGTTTTGCTGAACTGTTCGAACCGCTGGGTTTAAAAATCGGCTGGCTCAAAGGCAAGCTTGGCGCCCGCCAAAAGCGCGATGCGCTGGAATCCATCGCACTTGGCCAAACGCACATCGCCGTTGGCACACACGCGTTGTTCCAGAAGGATGTCAGCTTTGCGCGCCTCGGCCTGACGATTGTCGATGAACAACATCGCTTTGGTGTTGATCAGCGGCTGTCGCTGCGTGAAAAAGGTCAGACCGGCGGTCTTGTGCCACATCAGTTGACCATGACAGCGACACCGATTCCGCGCACACTGGCGATGACTGCTTATGCAGATCTTGATTGCTCAGTGATCGATGAGCTGCCACCCGGGCGCCAGGCAATAACCACGGTGGCAATACCGGCCAGCCGTCGGCGCGAGGTGATCGAGCGAGTTGCCTCGTCAATTGCCGAGGGACGGCAGGTGTACTGGGTTTGTACGCTGATAGAGGAATCCGAGGTGCTGCAGGCACGCGCCGCCGAAGACACGCTGAATGAGCTGTCGGAGCTTCTGACCGACGTCAAGCTGTCGCTGGTGCATGGCCGTATGTCAGGCGCTGAAAAAGACGAGGCGATGACTGCGTTCAAAAACAACGAGACGCAGCTGCTGGTTGCCACCACTGTCATCGAAGTCGGCGTTGACGTGCCAAATGCGTCGTTGATCATTATCGAAAATGCCGAGCGGCTGGGGCTGTCGCAGTTGCATCAGTTGCGCGGCCGTGTCGGCCGGGGCAGCGTGCAAAGTAGCTGTGTGCTGATGTTCGAAGCCGGGCTTAGCAACCGTGCACGCGATCGCATTGCCATCATGCGTGAATCAACTGACGGATTTGTCATCGCCGAGCGCGATCTACAGTTGCGTGGTGCCGGTGAGTTGCTCGGCACACGTCAAACCGGTGCCATGCAATTTCGCATTGCCGATATCATGCGCGACAAACATCTGCTGGAGCCGGCCAGACAGCTCAGTGAACAGGTCACCGGTGCCGACAACATAGAGCGTCTGGTCAGCCGCTGGATGGGTGACAACGCACCTGACTACAGCAATGTCTGAGACTGTTTGTTGATTGGGTTGAATTCGTTTTGTGGCCGTTCAGTTGTCGACGTTTAGTGTTGCTAACGAATAAAAAGGTGTCAACCAACTGCTTTGCACTGCGTTGTAGCAATGGTCGGTCGGCGCTAAGTTTGTTGTCGGCGTCGTCGCAGGTGATTGCCGAGCAGTATCAGGCCAACCGCCAGTGCACCCGACAACATGCCGTATAAATGTGCGTTGACGATCACATTGCCACCACTTAACAGTTCGCTGCTGCGGACGGGGCCGTTCAGTTGTTCCCAGATAATTTTACCAACCGTGTAGGCGCCGATCAGTACCGCCATCAGTCGGTCGTAGCGAAACAGTGCCATGGCACCACCGAGCAACAATCCATAGAGGGCGCCGGACAGACCGACGTACCACAGCAGATGAGTATCGAGGGTAAACAGACCGATGCCAACGCCGAGCATGCACACAAGGCCGGTTGCGGCCCAGTGTCTAAGCGGCATGGCGGGGGCCAGCAAAAAGGCGATAATTGCCAGTCCGGACAGGTTGAGAAGCAGATGTGGATACCCCAGATGGACCAGGTTACCGGTCACAATTCTCCACCATTGGCCGTTTATAATTTCGAGGCGGTCGTAGCGCAGCAACTCCTGCATTCCAGCCGCTTGAAAAAGCACGCTGGAGGCACCAACACACAATGCCAGCCAGTAGACTGCTAAATTTTTTCTCACATTTGGCGATGGATCGTTGGAGTGACTGTTAGACAATGGAACCTTTCTCACGACACATTTATCAATACAGTAACAGGCACCGCAATTGCAGCGGCTATAATCCGCTCTCGATTGCGCAGCGTTACAGTCTGTCGCAATGCCCGGTTGAACTCGCGCACCTGTCAGCGACAGACGGCAATTATTATTAGAACTTTATGGAGCACCTGATGATTCCGACTCTCGTTAATCAAAATCGTACACACACAAGGCAGCTGGCTGAAAAGCAGGGCGGTTTCAGCTTGATAGAGCTGATCGCGGTTGTTGCCATCCTTGGTATTCTGGCGGCGGTTGTCGCGCCGAAGATTTTTAACCAGCCCGGCAAGGCGCGCATGGCAAAAGCCAAAACTGAAATCAGCAATATACAGTCTGCGCTGCAGATGTATAAGCTTGAAAATTTTAACTACCCGAGCACTGACCAGGGCCTGCAGGCACTGGTTGAACAGCCTACTGGTGACCCGGAAGCGCCCAACTGGCAGGAAGGTGGCTACCTTGATCGCCTGCCGAAAGATCCATGGGGCAGAGAGTACCTCTACGTGAGCCCGGGTGAAAATGGCGATATCGACATCTACTCGCTTGGCAGAGACGGCCAGAGCGGTGGTGAGGGTGAAGACGCCGATATCGGCAACTGGCAGTCGTAAGCGCGCCGA
>CAYMFQ010000085.1:0-4066 GCA_964389335.1 uncultured Granulosicoccaceae bacterium | reverse complement strand
ATAAAAACCGAGTCGCTCAGACTCGCCGAGCTGATGCGTCGCGCATCGGAAGAGTCAATCTTCAAGACCCGCGAGCTCGGCATTCGCTTTACCGATCGTGACTATCAGTTTCTGCAGCTGGACGGCGATGGCCGCGAGGGCAAGTGGGTAGCCTACGAGGACACGACCTTTCGCAAGCGCGAATGGCCGGACAACTTTGAAGTAGAAATTGAAGTATCCGGTGTGGCGGTGGAGCTGGAAGATGCGGAAAATTTCGAAATCGACGAAAAAACACGTCCGCATGTCATGTTCCTTTCCAATGGTGAGGTTATGCCGGACTTTCGCGTACTGATCGATAAAGGCATACTCGATGATCGCTGGCAGGTCGCCAGTGGAGTGGAAGAGCCGGTGACCGTCGGAATCGCCGAGACTCTGTGAATCACCCCCAGTTACAGAGTAGTTTGAGAATGGCGTCGGTTGATGCAAATTCACAGCGCGGTTTTACGCTGGTAGAGATCCTTGTCTCGCTGGCCATACTGTCGATTATTCTCGGTGCGCTGATTCAGGCGGCCGGTGCCAATGCCTCCAACGCCGCGCGCCTGCGTGATAGAGCTGTTGCCGAGTGGGTTGCCAACAATCGTCTGGCTGAGTTGCAACTGGTGCAGTCCTTCCCGGAAATCGGCAGCCGTACCGGAGACGAAGAAATCTTTGGCACACGCTGGTACTGGAAGACCATAGTGCAAAAGGTTGAAGATGAAGATTTGCGCCGTGTTGACATCGAGGTCCGTCGCGATGAAGACTCGAAAAACCCGGTCATCACTGTCGCAGGCTTTGTCAGTCATCCCAGGTTAACCGTACGTAACGTTACGGAAGACACTCAGTGAATCGGCAGCGCGGCTTTACGCTGGTAGAGTTTATTGTTGCCACCGCCGTGCTCGCAATCATGGGCGGCGTGGCATACGCCGGCTGGTTCAACGTCAGTCGTATCGCTGATACCACCCAGGCAACGGTCGATCGTTACGATAACCTGCAGCGCACCTTTTACTGGTTCAGTCAGGACTTTGAACAGATCGTGTTGCGTGACTCGATCGATGAACTTGGCGGCAGGCGTAAAAGTCTCGAAGTCAGTGAGGCGGGTGAGTACATTATCGAAGTAACCCGAGGTGGCTGGTCAAATCCGGCATTGCTGCAAATGCCACCACGCAGTGACCTGCAGCGAGTGGCGTACTACATTGACGACGAGAACCGCCTGTTGCGACGTTATTGGTATCACGTCGATAAGTTCGACGGTGCGACATACACCGACCGCCTGCTGCTGAAAGATATGGCGGCGCTGACCTTTCGTTTTTATGATCAAAGCGGCGAGTGGCAAAACCAGTGGCCGCCGGAAGACAACCTGGACGAGGACTTTAATCTGCTGCCGCTGGCGATTGAAGCAAATCTTGAGCTGGATGATCTTGGCACGGTGCGCCGTCTTTTTGTGCTACCAAACTAACATGCGAAGACTGGTACTAAATAGCGGGCAGTGTTTTCCCTCGTGGTCAATCCGCAGGTTTTGCGGTGCGCCAAACCATTCGCAATCCGGTGCGGCCTTGATTACCACGCTGCTGATTGTGGCGTTGATTACGATCACCGTAACATCCATGGCAACGCGACAGCAGTTATCGGTGCAGCGCGCCAGTAATCGACAGGTGCAGACACAACAGCAAAACCTGATCGGTGCCGGTGAAAAGTTTGCCATGGCAGTGTTGCGCCGAGATCGCGTTGAAGCAGAACGCAATAACTCTGACAGCACCGAAGACTTCTGGGCTGAAAGCCTGCCGCCGGTGCCGGTAGATGGTGCCACGGTCGAGGGCTGCATTATCGATCTGCAGGGCAAGTTCAATCTGAACAATCTCGTTAACGACGAAGGCACCACTGAGACGCTCGAATTCGAGCAACTGCAGTTACTGCTGTCGGCGTTGGCCATTGACACGCAAAAAGCAGAGGCCATTCTCGACTGGATTGACCCCAACATTGATGCCACTGGTGCAGGCGGTGCCGAAGACGATTTTTACACTGGCCAGTCGCCGGCCTATCGCGCCGCCAATGGCCCGATGGTCAGTCCGACAGAGTTGCTGCTGGTAAAAGGCTTTCGCGTGGTCGATGAAGGCGGGCTCGACGATTACGACGCATTGCTGCCCCATATCGCGACGCTGCCGTATGGCACGGCGATTAACGTCAATACCGCATCCGGTGCGGTGCTCGCGTCACTGGCGGAATACATGAGTGAGATTTCCGACGAACTTCAGGTCGTTGATGATGGATACTATGAAAACTTTCCGGATTGTCCTGAAGGTGGTGGCTTGCTTGATACCCTGATCAACGATGAGGGTGACGATACCACTGATAGTGCCGCAGTCGATGATGGCACCGATGACGCGGCCGAAGATGAGCAAAACAGCTTCGTTTATGAAAACATTGAGTCGTTCATCCAGGACGCCAGGGGTGACACTGAAGAGAAAACCGTTGAAAATGCTAACATTGCAACTTTCAGCGGTTACTTTCTGTCTCGAGTTACTGTGACCAGAGATGAATCAAGTGTCACTCAGTACACCACCATGTTTCGTGATAATACCGGGGCGATAAGAACCATACGAAGATCGCGCGGCGGCCTGTAGGGAATAAAGCACTCAGTGCCCTGACAGGCGGCATACGCTCACGGATACCACTACGGAAGTCGACATATTGGCTCAGTATTTACTCACATACCTGCAACGCATTGGCGATGATTATTTGCGCTGGGCGGTGTGCGACGACAAAAGCAAATCCGTTAGGGACCACGGTCATGGCAGCTTTGTTGATGCCGCCAAAGCCGCAGAGCGGCTGCGGGTTGTTATGGTTGTCGCCGGTACGGAAATGCTGCTCGAAGAGGCAGCGGTACCCGCAACCAATTTATCCAAAGCGTTAAAGGCGGTGCCTTACGCGCTTGAAGAGCAGCTTGCACAGGATATTGAAGCGTCACACTTCGCCTTCGGTACACGGCTCAAAAATAACCATATTCCGGTTGCGGTTATCGCCCGCGACAGTATGGACTGGATACAGGCGCAGTGTCGCCAGGCCAAACTGAATCCACAGGAAATTGTGCCCGAGGCACTGGCACTGCCGTTCCATGACGGGCATGCGACCATCATGACCAACTCCGGCCATGCGGCAGTGCGGTTGTCGCAATCGCGCGGTTTTTCGTGCGATGTCGACATGCTGCCAATGCTGCTGGCGAACGTCGCCCAGGATCCCGCGCCGGTCGATGATTCCGGCACAGACGCGCCATCACCGGAACCGGTCGATACGCCTGAGCCACGCAATCTGCTGCACGATGCGCTGCATTTCGTGTGCGGACGTGACGAGACAGTGCTCGATACCCGCGAACCCGCCATTGAAATGCGCACCGAGGTTGAGCTGTTTGCGCATGGGTTGGCGCAGTATCGTTCCAGCAAAGCTAATTCGCCAATCAATCTGCTGCAAAGTGGCTACGACAAGAAAGAAAAGGTTGGTAAAGCCTGGAAGCCCTGGCGGGCGCCGGCCGCACTGGCAGCCGCGTTACTGGCTCTGTGGGGTGGCTCTGCCTACATGCATTACCATGAACTGGGTCTGGAGCAGCAGCGCCTGCGCGGCGAAATTGTTGGCACTCTGAAAAGTACCTTTCCCGGTATCAGGCGTCCCGAAAATGATCCGGTCAGACAAATGCGCTCACGCCTTAAGGCCGGTAGCGAGGGTGGTATTGATCACGGCAGTTTTGTAGCGATGATGTCTGCCATCGGCGCGGCGCTTTCCGAAGCTGACAAGCCGACGGTTAAGAGTGTCCGCTATAACAACGGCAAGCTCGATATCGAATTTGAAGCCTCGTCGCTGCCCGACATCGACAAGATTAAATCGCGACTGGAAGTAGAAAAGAAATTGTCTGCAAACGTATTGTCCGCAAATAAAGATCGCGAACGTATAAAAGCCAGGATGCGGGTGGAGAGCCGCTCATGAGTATTCAGAACTGGTATGTCAATCAAAGCCCGCGCGAGCAGGTTATTGTTGCAGTGACGGCATTAGTCGCCGT
>CAYMFQ010000084.1:14184-21031 GCA_964389335.1 uncultured Granulosicoccaceae bacterium | reverse complement strand
CTAGCCCGGCCAGGTACGTTTAAGCGCTATTCTCAGCGACCAGACGATTCATCACCGTGGCTGCCGCCAGCAAGCCAAAGGTGGCAGTGACCGTGATAAGAGAACCGTACCCGGAGTCACAATCGAGGGTCGCACCCGGCACGCCGGGCTTGTTGTAAGCGACAGAGCCATCCGGCTTTGGATAGCGCGCCTGTTCGCAGGAAAATACACAGTCGACGCCGAAGCGACGCTTCGGGTTGCGAGTCCATCCATAGTCTGAACGCAAACGCCGGCGCACATTGGCTGCCAGCGCATCATTCCAGGTTTTGCTCAGGTCAGTAATGGATATTTTTGCAGGGTCGGTACGGCCGCCGGCGCCACCGATAGTAATTATCGGGATATCGTTACGTTTGCAGTAATACACCAGTGCCACTTTAAAGCGCACGGTATCAATGGCGTCGATGACATAGTCGAACTGATTGCCGAGGTACTTTTCCAGATTGTTGCTGACCAGCATATCGTCGACAGCGTTACACACACAGTGCGGGCTGATCTGACGAATTCGGGCGGCCATCACCTCAACTTTCGGTTGATCAAGCGTGGTGTAATCAGCGTGCACCTGGCGATTGATGTTGCCTTCGGTTACATCATCGTGATCGATAAGCGTAAGCTGCCCCACGCCACTTCGCGCAAGCGCCTCGGCTACCCATGAACCGACACCGCCAATACCAACCACACACACGTGCGCATTAGCCAGTCGTGCAGACCCGGCTGCTCCATAGGTGCGCGATACCGCTGCAAATGCAGCGGACGATACGACAGGCGAAGCCAACTTCAGTACAACTAACGCGTGCCGTAAATGCGGTCACCGGCATCACCCAGACCGGGCACGATGTAACTGTGATCGTTGAGACACTCGTCGATGGCAGCAGTATATATCGGCACGTCAGGATGCTCGCTGTGAAACGCCTCTATGCCCTCGGGCGCCGCCAACAGACACAGAAAACGCAGATCTTTGGCACCACCTTCTTTTAGCCGAGTGATCGCCGCGACTGAAGAGTTTGCCGTGGCCAGCATCGGGTCGACAGCAATAACCAGACGCTGATCGAGTTCGGAAGGCATCTTGTAGTAGTACTCAACAGCTTCCAGAGTTTTCGGATCACGATACAAGCCGATGTGCCCGACACGCGCTGACGGTATCAGCTCGAGTATACCTTCGAGTAAACCGTTGCCCGCACGTAAAATGGACACCAGACACAGCTTTTTTCCAGCCAGCATCGGCGCCTTCATTTTTGTCAGCGGTGTTTCTATTTCAACCTCACGCAACGGCAGGTCACGTGTCACTTCATACGCGAGCAGGTGACTGATTTCTTTCAACAGAGTGCGAAAGGTACTCGATGACGCTTCAGTGCGACGCATCAGCGTCAGCTTATGCTGAATAAGAGGATGTTCTACGACAGTTACTGAAGGTGACATACCGATTCGCTCCGCTTGTGTTCGATGGGGTTTCTGGCTAACGCAATTCTAACCCGGAACGGTAATCGAACCGACACCAAATTGGACCCGAACAGTTTAGGGAAAACCCGAATTGTCGAGGAGCGGTTAAATGGCTACTAAAACCGCGGCAAGCGATCGAGGCGCTGAAAAGGATCGCCGTACATGGGCCGATCAGACACGAAACTGCCCATGTTTTTATCGTGCACAAAGTACGCAGCGGATGCGAGTAACACGGCAGCACAGGTACCAGCGAGCACAATTTTGATCACACTGTACGGTCGCTCGCCGCGCGTTTTACCATTGCGGCCATTGACAACAAAGCGATAGGTTTTGCCGCGAAAGGTAAACGCAGCAGTCCACAGTGGCAGCAGCACATGCTTGAACGTGGTGTTGCTGTGGTTGGTGTGCAATCGCTGTATACGCTGTTGATCGCCGCCGATAGCGCGGCACACATCAGTGCGAATAATCTGCGCCATAACGCGCTGCGCATGACCGAAACCCTCGTCGAGTGCTACCTGATAGACCTCGCTCTGAAAGCCGCTTAAGTAATCCTCGGTATACGGGATCAGGTTTTCCAGGTCCCACGGTTCAAGCCAGTCAGTGATCTTGCGCGGCAGGGTGCGCGTGGCACCGATCAGTATGTCGTCAAAGTGCCTGTCGGTATGACCCTGCACTGGTGTCCAGCGAATTTTGGGCACCATGCGAGTGCGCCTCACAGAGCGACCGTTTTCAATAACACGTACCGTTTGTCGCACGTAGTACACGTCGCCGCGCTGGCCGCTGTAAGAGGTATCCGTGTCGCTGTCATAGGTCCAGTAAGGAATATAAACGCCGTTCAGAGACTGTTCCTCGCGCGCGTAGTCCTTGAGCTTGGAAGGGGCAAACCATCTGCCTCGAATCCACTTTCTGAACGCTACCTTTGCGTCGTCGGCAGAAATGGCAAACGGCAGCAGAGCCTGCGGTGAAAACTCCTGCACCTCGCCGGTACTGGTCACCACCGTGGTACCACAAAACGGACAGTCGCTCGCGTGCAGGTGTTTGTCGAGAGTAAATTCGGCGGCGCAG
Organism: uncultured Granulosicoccaceae bacterium; assembly: GCA_964389335.1. Classification (GTDB taxonomy): domain Bacteria; phylum Pseudomonadota; class Gammaproteobacteria; order Granulosicoccales; family Granulosicoccaceae. Next base: position 18,490 of record CAYMFQ010000084.1, on the reverse strand, counting down.
TTGGGGCACTTCAGACGGCTTTCTGTGGAGCCCAGTTTGCGGGTTTGCTCCAGTCGATCCAGACCTTTTGGCAGATCGATTTCTTCAATGGCGGTATCGGCAATCTCAATGGAGTTGCGTTTGCCGCAGTAGTTACACTCCATTTCGTCGGTGCCAACCGCGTAGGTCAGCATGCCACCGCAATCAGTACAGGGAAAACGCGTTTGCACCTGTGCACTCGGCGCTTCAACGGTGTCTGCGTCTGATGCGGCTGACTCAACGCCCCCACCTTCCTGCGCGGTGCGTCCCTGCGGGTAGAAGATGCTATCCAGATCCTGACGGTTCGGGTTGTTCAATCGCCGTACTTCGCGTTCGTCTTGAAATTCAAAGGGGCTTGCAGATGTCACGGCGGCTGCGGGTTTTCCCACAGCCGCGTTCATCTCGGGCCGGTGTCAATCAGCCTGCCGGCAGTGGCGGCGGTGCCTTGGATTCAAACAAGCCTGCCAGTTCAGCTATGCGACCAGCTTCGGACCAGTCTTCCATACCGACAGTCCAAACCAGCGTGTCTTTTTGCAGAGAGCCATTGCTGCATTGCTGCTGTAGTGCCTGCATGGAAAACGGACCGGTCGCCTGTCCATTAACAGCCACATGGTACTCAGGAGCAGACTTAAGCGGTGGCGGTGTTGCAGCGGGAGCAGCGGCACTTTGCATACTATTGGCCATTTGCTGTCCCATCGCCAGCCCGGCTCCCATACCGATGCCGGCACCGGCTGCACCACCAGGGTTGTCTGCACCGGCTTCCATCGCAACGCCGGTCTGGTACTTGAGGTACTTATCGAGATTGCCAACCATGCCGGCGCTGGTGCGCTTGTCGAGCGCCTCTTCAACAGCCGGTGGTACTGAAATATTCTCAACAAGCAGGCGGGTTAGCTCGAGGCCGTACTCACCGAATTCCGGGGCAATACGTTCGTGGATAACGTCGCCCAGCTGTTCGTAGTTTGCAGCCATGTCCAGTACCGGGATGCCGGCTGCGCCAACTGCCGAGGAAAACCGTGAGGTAATCAGATTGCGCAGTTGGTTGCTGATTTCCTCAACCTGAAAGTGACCATCGGTGCCGACAATCTCACGCATGAACTTAAGCGGATCACTGACTTTAACCGCATAGGTGCCAAATGCTCTGACACGCGCTGCACCGAACTCGGAATCCCGAATCATCAGCGGGTTTTTGGTACCCCATTTGAGATCGACAAAACGACGTGTATTGACAAAGTACACCTCAGCCTTAAACGGGCTGCTGAAAGCATGATCCCAGCTTAATAATGTGGACAGTATTGGCAGGTTGCGTGTTTCAAGCTCGTACATGCCGGGGCTAAGTACATCGGCCACCTCGCCTTCGTTGACAAATACAGCAGCCTGGCCTTCTCTGACGGTCAGTTTGGCACCGTATTTTATTTCGTTGCCGTATCGCTCAAAGCGATAGACCATCGTGTTGTTGGAATCATCTGTCCACTCGATGACATCGACGAATTCGCCAAACAGTTTGTCAAATAGTCCCATCTCAGGCTCCAGTTGCTGCTTCAGATCCGCGCGCACTGGCGGATGCAAGTGTTGATTTTAATTCGGTTTCGAGTTCGGCGAGTGAGCTTTCCGCCTGCTGACGTTTGCGCTTGCCTTCATCGGCTATCTGCAGGCTCTCCTCGATGGTGGCAATCAGGTTTTCATTAGCGCGTTTGACCGACTCGATATCAAACACACCTCGCTCCATTTGTTCGCGTACTTCGCGGTTTGCGGTGCGCAGGGTTTCAGCGTTTTTCTCAAGCAGATCGTTGGTCAGATCAGTCGCCGCTTTAACACTCTTGGCAGCTTCCTGTGAGCGGAATACCGTGACCGCCTGTGCCAGCTGTTGTCGCCACAGCGGCACGGTGTTAACCAGCGTGGAGTTGATCTTCGATACCAGACCCTTGTCGTTTTCCTGCACCATTCTTATGCTGGGCAAGCTTTGCATAGCGACCTGTCGGGTCAGCATTAAATCGTGCACGCGGCGTTCGAGGTCATCGCGTGCGGTGCGCATGTCACGCAGGTGCTGCGCCTGTAATACATCGTCGCTTGCTGCCGCGGTCTCTTGCATCGCCGGTATTTCCACCTCGTCGAGGTGTTTCAGCTTTTCTTCACCGGCGGCGATATAGAGCTCGAGGTTGTGGTAATAATCGAGGTTGGCATCGTACAGTCGATCGAGACTGGCAATGTCGGTCAGCAGCTTGGTTTTGTGGTCTTCGAGGTCGTCGGTGATAGTGTCGATCTGACGCCGAACCCCTTCGTACTGCTGTACAAACTGTACAGCCGGGCTTGCGCGACCGAGCAGTCTGGCAAAGAAACCGCGCTTTTTAGTGGGGTCGATAGCACCCGCATCAAAACCGCGTAATACGGTGACCATGTCATTCAGGTCCTGGCCCGCCGGGCCCACATCTTTGTTGCGTACACCTTCAAGCATACTGTCACTGATGGTGGTCAGGTGCTCCTGCGCCTTGCTGCCGTAGAACAGTATGCTGTTGGAATCAGTCAGATCGATATCGTTCATCAACTCACCGATGCGAGCTCGATCCTCGTTGTTGGCCGTTTCCAGAGTGACCATCTCATACTTTAGATCAGGCGCCAGCATGGCATCGAGCTTGGCAACATCTTCCTGTAACGACTGATCTACTGTGTCGACTTTATTGTCTGACATTTTTACTCTCCAAATGTTTTCGCTCGCCCGGCAGGCACCGCTGGCATATTCGACTAAAGGTCAGGTCAAACCACATGTTGTAACGTAAAGAGCGGCGCTGCCGCTTCGCACAACTTACACACCTTCTTTCTCCAGCTGCAATTGTAACACTTCGATTTGCACGTCAAGTTCGGTCAGGTTGTTTTCACGAAGCTTTTCTTTTTGTTCGACAATGACTGTCTCAATTGTCGTCAGCACGCTGCGAAAGTTGTCTTCCAGTTCGCTTTCATCACCGTACTTGTGCATGTCAGCATAGCCCTGCGTCACGCGCTGTGCACCGTCGAGATAGGTGCGTAAAAACTTGCGGGCGCGTCTCAGATCTGTTGGGTCATCCTCAACGATGGCCATAATCTCCCGCACACCGGCAATGATGTCGCGCAGGCGGTCCTTGAGCTCGACATTGTGGATGCGACTGCGGGCGTCCTCGATGGCAAGAATCTTCTGATCCGCTTCGTTGAGAATCTCAAGCACCTCTTCCGAGGTTACGCCGACGGCAGAATACTCCCCCTTGTTGCGCGCCGGATCGCGTCCGTAGACCAGCCAGCAGCCGAGACTTGCGGTAACACCGACCAGTATCGAAGAGAGTATGGAATACCGAGCGCCAAACAAGCCGCCAATAAAAATAGCCACGCCCAGCACCGATGCGCCGAAGGTTTTATACGGCAGCGTGCTGCTGCGTCGGACGATCTTGCGCCGCCGCGCCTCATGCTCGATGTCGAGCCCCTTGCGCACCAGCGTCGCAGCAGCCATGGCCAGCGCAAAGGCAACTGCAATCGCAATGGCATGGAATGCCTGACCAGACAGCAGCGCAGTCAGGCCAGCAACCAATAGTGGCAATGGCAGAATGTACAGCAGCAGCGCGCGCGTGGCAGGCAGACGATGAGAGCCTTCCGCCCCCACCTTTCTGGCTCCACCGGGTCGGGGTTCAGGTCGCGATCGATTATTCACGGATAAACCCTCCAGTGGCAGGAAGCCTGTGCATATTCACTCACTGTGTTGTCATTCACTGCGCTCACTCAACACGCTCCGCGCTCCCGTTACTGGCACTCTGGCCAACCGTCCAGGTGTTGATCACCGCGTCGCACGAAACACCGCCGACGGCAATCAACAGGACAATCAGACCGATCATTTTTTGCAGCTTGTCAGGCATCGCTTAGTTATCCACCACTGTTCATTTTGGCGCTTTACTCTCTAGCCGCAGTCCGGCCGCTGGCGCGTGCATAACATGCTGGCCTGTTGCCTGGTTTTCAATTGTTTAGTCCGGGGTGTCAAAATATTTAACATTGAAATACCCGCTTTCACAGCCGCCGCGAGTTAAAATTTTGCCAACTGAGGTGGCATCCTGCTGTACTCAGTCAGCCACGGTACGTGCATTGCAGTGTTCCGACACTGACAACCTTGCAATCACCGGTTGCAGGCGCTATTTCACCGCAGCTGAACGATATTTCACACTGCGCACACACGAGGCATTTATGTCCAACGGAATTCTGGTAACCGGCGGCGCTGGTTACATCGGCAGTCACACAGTTAAACAACTTGGCCAGAAAGGCGAAAAAATAGTCG
>CAYMFQ010000084.1:0-14084 GCA_964389335.1 uncultured Granulosicoccaceae bacterium | reverse complement strand
TACATCGGCAGTCACACAGTTAAACAACTTGGCCAGAAAGGCGAAAAAATAGTCGTATTGGATGACTTATCAACTGGTTTTGAAGAAAGTGTCCTGTTCGGCGAGCTGGTTGTTGGCAAGACCGGCGATCAGGAGCTGGTCGACCGGATCATGAAGGAACACAACATCGACACAGTGATGCACTTCGCGGCTCACACCATTGTACCCGAGTCGGTGGAAAACCCGCTCAAATACTATAGCAACAACACCAGCAGCACCCGCTCGCTGCTGGAGTGCTGTCAAAACAATAATGTCAGCAACTTTATTTTTTCATCGACAGCGGCGACATACGGAATTCCGTCTGATGGCGAGGCGTGCACCGAGGAAACCCCGACTGCCCCGATCAACCCGTACGGTATGTCGAAGCTGATGTCTGAGTACATGCTGGAAGACCTTGGTAAAGCCTGCGATATGCGCCACGTTATTCTGCGCTACTTCAATGTGGCCGGTTGTGATCCGGATGGCCAGATTGGTCAGTCCACCGAAAAAGCCACGCTGCTGGTAAAGGTTGCCGCAGAAGTTGCAGTCGGCAAGCGCTCGGAAATCTATGTTTTCGGCACAGATTACCCCACCGCTGATGGCACCGGCGTGAGAGACTATATCCATGTGTCAGATCTGGCCTCCGCGCACATTCACGCGCTCGACTACCTGCGCAAAGGCGGCGAGTCAACGCGACTGAACTGCGGCTACGGCCATGGCTACAGTGTTCGCGATGTACTCGACACGGTGCAAAAAGTGAATGGTGGCCCTATCAATATCGTCGAAAAGCCAAGAAGGGCCGGTGATCCGCCGGAGCTGATCGCCAATGTCGACAAAATTCATCGCACACTCGACTGGAAACCTCAGCACGACGATCTGGAGCAGATTGTGTCTACTGCAATCGAGTGGGAGCGCAAGCTGCAGCAAAAGCGCGTCGCCTGAGCGCGCGCAACGCAATATAAAAAAAGGGCGCCGTTGGCGCCCTTTTTCGTTTCTGCCTGCCGACCGCAAAACCGGCGCCGGTGTGTAATGACGCTAGAGCGCGAGATCGAGCATCAACTCGTCGTTTACGTTAACTTTTCGCTGTACAACGCTGTTCGCTACCATGCGATAGTGCGGCAGCTGCTCGGCTTCGGGCAACGCGTTGACATCCGCTGATGCCACCTTCAGCGCGACAATGTCGGTCATTACGTCTATGTCGGCAAAACACTTATCACCGCGCACAAAGCCTGATTCCCCAAAACAGTCTCCCGGGCCCAGTACCGAGCTCAGTCCACTGCCATCGCGTGTGCTGGCGACGCCCTCCAGAATGACGTAAACATGATTGTCGATAGTGTGCTTGGCGAGTGCAGTTTTGCCTGCGCCAAAACGCACCAGGCTGCTGACTGCAACAAAGCGCGCCACGTCTCGCGGACTGAATCCGACAAAGAAGCGCAGATCCGGAATCAGCGGCATCCAGCTTTCAAGCTCAGGCGGCACCAGGTCCGGCGGGGCCATTTTTTCAGCGATTGCATGCAGCGCCGCCGCCATCTCCGCACCGCTGGCGTAACGCTTACGAGGGTTCTTGGACAAACATCGCGCCAGTAACAGCTCGAGTTCCGCCGGCAGATCAGGTCGAATGGAACGCAGTGGTGGCGCGGTCTCTTTGATCACGGCACGGAACAGTTCCTTCACTTTCTCGGCCTTAAACAGCTGCTGCCCGGTTAACAGTTCAAACATCACCGCGCCCAGCGAGTAGATATCGCTGCGTGGCCCGAGCTCTTTACCGGTCACCTGCTCCGGCGACATGTAGTTGGGTGTACCGAGCGACGGTGTACCGGTGCCCAGGCTGTCGCTGGCCGAGGTGCTGATGGCGATGCCAAAGTCCAGTAGCTTTACGTCACCGGTGCCGGATACCATGATATTGGCCGGTTTTATATCGCGATGGACGATACCCATCTTGTGTGAGAAATCTATCGCCTCGCACACCTTTGCGATGATGTTGACAACACGGTACGGCGGCAACTGTCGCTTGCCTCGGCCGTATTCTTTCAGCGACATACCTTCAACATATTCCATCGCCAGGTAGTTGAGCGGCCCGTCAACACCTGCTTCGTACACGGTGACAATATTCGGATGTGCCAGTCGGCCAGCCGATAGTGTTTCCGTAACGAAAGCCTTTTGTGCCCCTGGCATCTTGCCAGACTTTTGATCAAGGGTACCCACAGGCGACACTTTCAGAGCAATGTCGCGCGACAATATTGCATCATAGGCGCGATAAACGACGCCACAGGTGCCACTGCCGATACGCTCAAGCAGTTGATATTTGCCGACCTTCGCAGGTACGCGGAAATCTTGACTAGCTGTAGAGGTTTGTTCTTGCCCCATCTCTTTTTTACTTTTTAGTTGGCCAGTGAAGCATTGTCTCGTGACAACAGCATCTGCTGCTCAGGTCGCAGCGGTTTTATTAAGCATAGTCAATATTTGGCCATGTATACCCCCAAATGACCCATTTGACATACAAACCACGATATCCCCTGACATCACAGCCTGATTAAGTTGCTCAAGCAACTCTGAAATTTCCGTGAATGCCATGACCACCGGACCAGCCTCTGCAGCGTCGCGCAGCAGTGGTGTGAGGTCGAGTTTGTCGGGCTGTGCATTGAAGAGCATCGCTACACTGGCATCTGTCAGCGCCGTTGGCATTTGTGCCAGGTGGGTTCCGGACGCCATGCTGTTGGAACGAAAATCCACCAGTGCAATCAGCCTGCTGCCTTCTCTCAGAAGTGGCCTCAGCGCTGCCAATGTCGCCGCGATAGCGGTTGGGTGATGTGCAAAATCATCGTATACCGCAATCTCGTTAACCGTGCCAATGCACTCCAGGCGACGCTTTACTCCAACGAATTGCCGCATGGCTTCTGCGCCGACCTGTACCGGCACACCGGCATGGCGGGCAGCGGCAATTGCTGCGGTGGCATTGGCCAGGTTGTGCGCACCAATGATGTTCTCCAGCGCGAATTCATCTCCCTCCGGCTCGCAGATTCGCTGAGGTGAGGATTGATACCGCCATTGTGGCTCGGTGCGACTCACTGTTGCTCCCGTTGCAGAGAACCACTCGCACTCGCTCCAGCAACCCTGGGCGATTACGTCTTTCAGCCGGTCGTCATCAGCATTGATGATCAGCTTGCCGCGACCGGGGATCGTTCTCACCAGGTGATGAAACTGTCTCTTTATCTCGTCGAGGTTGTTAAAAATGTCCGCATGATCAAACTCAAGGTTGTTCAGCACGGCGGTGTCCGGGCGGTAGTGCACAAACTTCGAGCGCTTGTCGAAAAAGGCTGTGTCGTATTCGTCTGCCTCAACAACAAAAAACGGGGCGTCCCCGGCTCTCGCGGATACACCAAAGTTACCCGGAACGCCGCCGATCAAGAAGCCTGGATTCAACCCGGCATACTCCAAAATCCATGCGACCATACTTGACGTTGTGGTCTTGCCATGAGTGCCGGCAACAGCAACCACCCAACGATCACGCAGAAAATAATCGCTGAGCCATTGAGCACCGGAGGTATAACTGATGCGGCTGTTGAGCAATGCTTCCACTTCCACATTGCCACGGGACATGGCGTTACCCACAATCACCAGATCAGGCGCGTGCTTTAAGTTGTCAGCGCTGTAGCCCTCAGTCAGGGTGATACCAGCGCCACGCAACTGAGCATCCATCGGGGGATAGACGTTCGCATCCGAACCGCTGACCTCATGGCCTGCAGCGCTTGCCAGTTGCGCGACACCGCCCATAAACGTGCCGCAGATACCAATGATATGAATGCGCAGGGTGGTGACTCCGATTAGCCAGGCACGGACTGACGCGACGCTGCAATTAACGCTGTTGCCGGCATCGGGTGCTGATGAAGGCTCATAGTGGCATTTGGCGCAAGCGTTGAGGCTGGCGTCGGCAGCACAGATTCAATGGCAATCAGCGTTAGTACCATCAGCGCCAGCGCCAGGCTGACTCCAGTTGCCAGGCCCACTTCAAAGGTGTGGCGAAACACGTGTGCGTTTATCAATAACATCCACACATCGAGCAACAGAATAACCATCACAACCAGCTTGCCGGCGGTGGTGCTGACGCTGGCGCTGAAAAAGGCCGGCATCAATGGCAGTGCAATGACATAAACCACCGCAGAGGCACCACACATCGCGGCATAGCACTGCTGAAATCGTGACGGTATACGTTTGACCAGCAGGGCGACATAAACAATTGCACCGGGAATCAGAATCGCTGCAATAGAACGTGTCAGCGCATCGGCAAATGGATACGCGAACATTAATCCGGCAAAGCTGGTTACAAAGACCGCTGCGATCGCTATCCAGAAAACCAGTGAGTACCCTGGCAACTCCTGCGGCGCGGCACGCAGAAGCGCAATTTGCAGAAATTTTTGCAGTAAGCCGCTCATGATCGATGAAATGATTGCCAGTTGTGCTTGCAGGCTCGACGATGAGCGCAGGTCAATCAGCTAGTGTCCCAGCAAGACCGCCTTAATAAAAGTACAACGCAGCAACTTGCGAAGCCGTCGATACAAGGCGCATTACCAATGGCAATCGGTGATACCATCACTGCCCTGCCTCGCAGTCACCAGCCGGCTTCAAACGATTTTAACGAGACCCTTCAATGCGCTTCATATCCGCTGAATTACAGGACACGGATGACCTCAGATAGCTACTCCGCCGGCGGAAAAACGCCTATGAACGTGCGCTTCCGTGGTTTTCTGCCCGTGGTTGTCGATGTCGAGACCGGTGGTTTTAATGCCCAAACCGACGCGCTGCTTGAAGTTGCCGTGTCGATTATCGCCATGAACGACGATGGGTTGCTGGTACCGGAACCGGTCATCAGCACCCATGTTATCCCGTTTGAGGGCGCGAACATGGATCCCAAGTCGATGGAGATAAACGGCATTGATCCGTACCATCCTTTGCGCGCGGCTCGAAAAGAGACCGACGCACTGGGCTATCTTTTTTCGCCGATACGCCGTGCCGTCAAGCAGGCGCAGTGCACACGCGCAATACTGGTGGGTCACAATGCCTTTTTTGATTTGAGCTTTATCAACGCTTGTGTCGAACGCAACGGAATAAAGCGCAATCCCTTCCACCCGTTCAGCAATTTCGACACAGTTTCTCTGTGTGGAATGGCGTTGGGGCAAACCGTGCTGGCGCGTGCTGCGCAGGCGGCGCAGATGGACTGGAGTCAGGCAGAGGCTCACTCCGCGGTTTACGATACCGAGAAAACCGCGGAGCTATTCTGCTATGTGATCAATCAGTGGGAGTCGTTGCATAACAACAGGTCCGCGGGAACATAAACCCAACGGCTACTATCCTGCAGACTGAAAAATCACTGGTGGAAGTTAGCCGTGGGCTTCGTCAACCATTTTTGACAGCTCACCGGATTCGTGCAACTCCATAACGATGTCGCAGCCACCGACAAGTTCGCCTTTCACGTAGAGTTGCGGGAAAGTCGGCCAGTCAGAATAAGCCGGAAGCGACTCTCGAATCTCCGAATCCTGAATCACGTTGACGTAGGCAAACTCTTTACCGCATTGTTTCAGCGCCTCGGAGGTACGGCTGGAAAAACCGCACATCGGCATCTGTGGCGTGCCTTTCATAAACAGGACTACGGCATTTGATTCGATATGCTCTTTTATTCTGTCGTTGACGTCCATTGACTCGTACCTTGGCTGATGATTACTGGAAGCTGATTTACTGGATGCACTTCATTTCTTTGCGCCAAAATAGTGCTATTGGCACATGCTTTCAAGGCCCGTGCGTCAGGTTTTACGGCATTTTGCCGGACTGCTGCTCGCGGCGCGTTGATTTATCGGGCACAGTTTCATAACCTAGCGAGGCTACCCGCCTGTACTCCCCCGTTTAACCGATTGCCAGAGCCGTGTATCAGCCGGGAAGATGGCTGCACTAACGGCCGCAAACTCGCCGATAACTGAAGGACATTGTCGATGGCTGACGCAAACTGCCAGTCTCCACTGATCAACTCTTACGCCCGTCTTCCGGTGACGTTCAAACGCGGTGCCGGTGCCCGCCTTTGGGATGCCGACGACAACGAGTACCTCGATGCACTGGGCGGAATTGCCGTTTGTGCCCTCGGCCACGGTCACCCGGGTGTAACGGAAGCCATCAGTCAACAGGCGCAGACGCTACTGCACACATCCAATCTGTTTGGCATCGAGCAGCAGGAAAATCTGGCAGCAAAGCTATGTGAGTTGACCGGTATGGAAGCGGTTTTCTTCTGTAATTCCGGCGCCGAAGCCAATGAAGCCGCCATCAAAATCAGCCGCCTGTTTGCACGCCGCCAGTCAATAACAGCGCCACAGGTGATTACCTTCGATGGCAGTTTCCACGGACGCACGATGGCAACGCTGAGCGCCACAGGCAACGCCAAAGTGCATGACGGTTTTGCCCCATTGGTCGACGGCTTCGTACACCTGCCCTACAACGATCTCAGCGCTATCGAGAACGCGGCAGCAAAGCATCAGAATATTGTTGCTGTGCTGGTCGAGCCTATTCTCGGCGAAGGCGGTATTGTTGTACCGGACGCGGACTACCTGGCTGGTATCAGAAAGCTGTGCGACGCCAACAACTGGTTGTTCATGGCCGACGAGATACAAACCGGAGTTGGCCGTACCGGCGAGTGGTACGCCAGTCAGCACCTCAAACCTGATGTGATCACCTCCGCCAAGGCCCTGGGCAACGGGATTCCTATTGGCGCCTGCCTGACTCGCGGTATCGCCGCCGAGCTCATTCAGCCAGGCCACCACGGCACCACCTTTGGCGGCAATCCTTTCGCAACGCGTGTTGGTCTCGCTGTGCTGCAGGCGATGGAAGAAGAAAACCTGCCAGCTAAAGCGCACGCCGGTGGTGAACGGCTGAAGCGCAAGCTTACCGAAGCGCTGCACAATCGCCCTGAATTAGTGGAAATACGCGGCGAAGGAATGATGATCGGCATTCAACTCGACCTGGATTGCGCCAATCTGGTCAAGGCCGGTCTGGCGAACCGGGTTATTTTCAACGTAACTGCCGGTAACGTGCTACGCCTGTTGCCACCCTACATTCTGAGCGACGAGGAAATCGACGAAATCGCCGCTCGTGTCGTGAAATCGATCGATGACGTGTGCGAACAACAGCAAACTCACGCGGGGCAGACACCGTCGTGAGCAGACACTTCATTGCAGAGACTGATCTGACGGCAGCCGAGTTTAAGACACTGCTGACCAACGCGATCGAACAAAAACAGAGCTGGCAGTCAGGCGCCATTCGAGAATCGCTTAAAAATAAAACGCTGGCGATGATTTTCGAGAAGGCATCGACCAGAACGCGCACGTCCTTTTCTGCCGGAATCGCACAGCTTGGCGGGCATGCGCTGGACTTGTCACCCAACAACTCTCAACTGGGCCGTGGCGAGCCCATCACCGACACCTCGCATGTACTGTCAGAGATGGTTGACGCGGTAATGCTGCGTACCCACAGCCATCAGACGATCATCGATTTCGCCAGTGTGTCGACGATTCCGGTTATCAATGGCTTATCCGATTACCTGCATCCCTGCCAGCTGCTGGCGGACATGCAAACATTTTTCGAGCTCCGAGGCGACGTCGAGGGCGCTCGCGTGGCGTGGATTGGACCGGGCAATAACATGTGTAATTCGTATATCGTCACAGCCGCATTGCTGGGCTTCACACTGGCCATTTGTTGTCCCGCCGAGGTACAGCCGGATGCACAACTCCTACAGACCTGCGCTGCGAACGTCGAACTATGCGACTCGCCGCAGGACGCCTGCCGCAATGCCGACCTGATCACCACGGATGTGTGGGCCAGCATGGGCGAAGAAAGTGACGGTGCCCGTTTACACGCCGCGCTGCAGCCGTACCAGGTTGACCAGGCGCTGTTGCAACTGGCGGCTGACGATGTAGTATTTATGCACTGCCTGCCTGCGCATCGAGGCGAAGAGGTCACCGCGGACGTAATCGATGGTGAAAAAAGCGTGGTGTGGCAGCAGGCCGGCAATCGGCTCCACGCACAAAAAGCACTGCTGGAATTTCTGATTTTGCAGCCCGGGTAACAACGCGAGCCGATAGGCCGGGTGGAACCATAACACCGTGGCGCTCAATGGAGCGCAACTTGCACTGCAGGTGAAGTTTCACCTCACGTCCACGGTTCACCCAACAATGAAATTGCCAACGGTCACTCAAGCATTTTTATTGCACTTTGCCGCCAGCCTGGCGGTGTTCTGCGCGCTCGTTGCGCTAATGGTTTTTTACTGGTTTCCCGGACCATTGTTCTTCATGGAAGGTGGCTGGGACGGACTTAAAATCATCGCCCCGATCGACCTTGTACTGGGTCCTGCCCTGACACTTGCGTTCTATCGACCCTGGAAAAAGAACGTTCGATTCGATATGGCAGTTATCGTCGCGGTACAGGTAGCGGCGCTGTCATACGGAGTTTACGCCGCCTACGGTCAGCGAACAGCTGCCATCGTTTACGCCGGAAACCGCTTTGAAACCGTCTCCTACACAGAGTTCAAAGCAGCACAGAAAGTGAATGAAGAACTGGGGCGCCCGTCGAAGTCGGTCGCAGAACTTGGTGGCCGCATGCCAGTTTTGGCTTATGTGCAACCCCTGCCGCAGGACAAATACATGGCCTACCTCGAGGAGTTACTGAATGGTGGAATCGAACTCAGGGAACGTAGTGATCTGTACCTGCCAATTAGTAAGTTGGAACTTGACTCAATTCGCTCGGCAATTGCGGAAAGTAACACAGCTGGTGAAGGCGAGGTTGTCGAGGTTCCCGCCTCATCCAAAGATTCGGCTTCAACTTTGGGCAATGAGATCAGTGTGCCTTTAAAAGCGCGTTTTAACAGCGGCGAACTCACTATCAACACCGAAACCTGGGAGATCGTACGAATCTCTGCAAATCCCTAGTCGAAAAACGTTGTGCCTGATCCATTACATCAAGCACACGGCTGGCTGGTCACAGAAGTTTCGATGGTAAACTATTTGCTGATTCCTTTGATCGGAATATGCATCCTTTATACAACCCTATAGTTTAGAATTAATGAATTTAATCCAGCGTGCGCACATCCAGGAAAAGATCGTAGTCGAATGAATTATCTATTTCTCATAGCGGCTGCAACAATGATCAGTCTGGCTGTCATTCCAATCATGGTGCGCCTTGCACCAAAGCTCGGCATGATGGATTTGCCTGATGAAGACCGCAAGGTGCACTCCAACCCGATACCCAGGGTCGGAGGCTGGGGCATCATTGTCGGCGCACTGATTCCGGTTGTCACCCTAACTGACATGGACATGACCGTCGTATGCTATCTGTTCGGCAGCCTGGTCCTGCTCGCCTTCGGCGCGATGGATGACAAGCGCGAAATGGGTCACTATACCAAATTCATCGGACAGATCATCGCCGTTATACCGATGATTTTCATTGGTGATCTGTACGTCACCAGCTTTCCGTTTACCGACTACCAGTTTCCGATCTGGTTCTGCCAGGGATTCACGATGGTAGCGATGATTGGCGTTATCAATGCCATCAATCACTCTGACGGGCTCGATGGCCTTGCGGGTGGCGAAGTACTTATTTCACTGGGCGCAATCGCGCTGATTTCCTGGTTTACTCCGGGCGGCGAGCTCACTATCACACTGGCACTTGCTGCAATTGGCGGACTGGTGGGCTTCCTGCGCTACAACACGCACCCGGCAATGGTTTTTATGGGCGACGGAGGCAGTCAGTTTCTTGGCTTCACTATCGGCTTTTTGGCAATTCTGATCACAACAGGTGAGGCCGGAGAGCACATCAGCAAGAGTGTCGTATTGCTGCTACTCGGTTTGCCCGTTGTCGACATTTTGATCGTGCTGAAAAAACGCGCGATGTCGGGTTCGAATATTTTTCGCGCAACTCGCAACCACATGCACCACCGACTGCTGGAGATTGGTTTTGCCCATAAAGAGTCTGTGGTAATCATCTACACCATCCACTCTTTTCTCGTGTGCTGCGGCGTATGGCTGGTTACCGGCAACGACTGGTTGATTACCGCGCTTTATCTGGCCGTATGCGGTGCCACCTACTATCTGCTCAACACCGCTGAAAGTGGCAAATGGCGTCCGGGTACAACGCGTGTGTTTTCTATGTTGTCCAACAGCATTGCCACCATCGAGAAACATCAGATTTTGATGCATGGCTCGCGCTTATTTCTGGAAATTGCGATCCCCGGTTTCTTGATCGCCCTGTCGATCTGGATCAACGATGTGCCGCGCGACTTTGCCATCGTCGCTGCGATTCTGGCGGCTCTGCTGGCGCTGCAGAGCTTCAATATCTATCCGTTTCAGGTGAATACCCGACGTGTGATTATCTACATCACAGTAGTGTTCGTTATCTACCTTTCGACCATCGATCGAATCACCTGGCTCAACCCGTGGGCAGTGGCACTTGAGATTGTGTTCTATGCAATGGTGTGCGTGGCTATTTTCCTTGCTATTCGCTTTTCACCGGGGCGACGCAAGGAAGAATTCAAGGTTACATCTTTTGACTATCTGCTGTTATTTTTAATTATTGGCGCGCTGCTGTTTGCCAAAAACCCGTTGCTGTTCGGCACCTTTAACGTCAATGTGTTTGTGGTGGTGCTCGCAATCATCCTGTATGCATCAGAATTGTTGCTGGTGGAACGGCGCGAACGGCGTGACTTTCTCGGTGGCGCAGCACTGATAACACTACTGGTTATTGCGGTACGCGGGTTTAACCTGATCCAATTTAATATCGGCCTGCAGCCCTAATCAATCAGGCTGCGTCACGCCGCCTGTTTCAGTAAATCAAAACCATACGCAATCGCAGACTTACACTGCGATTGGTGACAGGCTTTGCCGTTTGTCATTAATGACATCCTGTATCAGATCATCACCAATTGTTGACAATTGTTCGGCAAAGCCAAATAACAGAGCGGTATCGCATAACAAGTTAATAATACGCGGTATGCCTCTGCTCGCTTCCCAGATTGATGGCACCGACGCATTGGTGAAGATTTCATGTTGCGCACCAGCCACCATCAAGCGATGCCGGATGTAAGCGTGCGTTTCGTCAAGGTCGAGCGGCTCCAGGTGGCAATCCACCGCTACCCGATGTACAAACGGCAACAGCAGTTCATTCGCAAGGGTCTCTCGCAGCTTGCTCTGCCCTACCAGCACCAGTTGCAGCAAATCCATTTTGTCGACATTCAGGTTTGACAGCATTCGCAGCTGTTCAATCATCTCTGCATTGAGGTTATGTGCCTCATCAATGATCAGTATCGGGCGGCGCTGTTGAATGTGCTGCTGGTGAAGAAAGTCAGCCAGTAGTTTGTGCAGCCGCGGCGCACTGGTTTCGACATCGCCATAATCAACGTCAAACGCCTGCAGGGTCCAAAGTAAAAACTCCGCGTAGGACTCCACCCGGGTATTGTTAACGATGCCAACCGCCAATGAAGAATCACTGTTCTGCAGGAGCTTTCGCACCAGACTGGTTTTGCCAGACCCGATTTCCCCGGTAATCACCGCAAAGCCCGACTGGCTCATGAATACATATTCGAGCATCGACAGCGCTGCCTGATGACCTTTACTCAGATACAGATACTCTGCGTCCGGTCGCATCAGGAAGGGTTTCTGGCTCAGGCCGTAAAATGCTTCGTACATTGGTTAAGTCCGATAGGCGGGACACAGCAATTGCATGGAAAATGTCAATTGCCTCGTGTAATCAACACATTATAGTAGCAATTCCTGGCAGCCAGTTACCACACCTCGAGGTCTATCGTTGAGGATACCGCGCTTGTGGAACATAACAGCAAGGCTCTGCCACGCCATGCGCAGCAATAGCCTGAAAAGACACCCTCGAATTCTTCTACGAAGAGGCTAGAGCGGTAAGGCTTACCTCTATTAGCTGCGTGGCGGTACCTTCGTTCCCGGCTTCATCCTCAGCAGTCCAGGTGACAATAGTTTCACCAACCGGAAAGGGCCCGAGAAAATCCGGACTGACATCTACTAAACCGTCAACCAGATCAGTTGCTGTTGCCACACCGATATCAAGTACCACTGGCACTACACCAGCTGTTATGGTGATATCCGCCGGTGCCACCACCACTGGTGGCGAGGTGTCGTTAATAGTCACAGCTTGAGTCGCAGACCCGGTATTACCTGCACTATCGGTCACGCTCCACACAACAGTCGTTATACCAACCGTAAATGGTCCTGGATTGTCTGGCTCTGGTGTAAGAGGGCCGTCGACGTCATCGATAGCAGTTGCCGTTCCGAGCAACACATCGGTCGTTGGTCCAGCTGCCTCAACGGCAAGCGGTGGTGGTGCAGTCACGACCGGTGGTGCGTCAAGCACAACGGTAACCGTCTGGGTTGCTGTGCCGACATTGCCCGCGCTGTCCGTCACACTCCAGACTACGGGAGTTGCTCCGACTGAAAATTCGCTTGGCGCATCAGATGTGGGCACCAGCGCCCCATCAACCAGATCGGTCGCGGACGCAGTGCCGAGAGCAACCACCACAGATGCGCCTGCAGATGTCACGGTCACATCTGCAGGCGCATCTACGGTCGGTGCTGTGGTATCAGTGATTGTCACTATCTGATCCGCGCTGCCGGTGTTATTCGCGCTGTCCGTTGCACTCCACGTTACGACGGTTTCGCCCACCGGAAAGGGCCCACTGGTGCTCGCTGTTGCCGGCAGCACCCCATCCGTTGCATCTTCTGCACTCGCACTGCCTAGCGTCACTGCTGTGGTCGGGCCCGTGGCCTCCGCTGTGATGTCTGCCGGGGCCGTGACTACCGGTGCATTGTCATCTGTCACCGTGACCGTCTGTGTCGCTGTGCCTGTGTTGTTCGCACTGTCCGTTGCTGTCCACGTCACCGTTGTGGTACCCACCGGGAAGGGACCTGTCGTACTCGGCGTGGCTGCCAGGGTTCCATCAACCAGGTCTGTTGCCGTCGCGCTGCCTAGCGTCACTGTCTCTGTTGCTGCAACCGTTACGTCGTCCGGCGCCACTACGGTCGGCGCTGTGGTATCAGTGATTGTCACTATCTGATCCGCGCTGCCGGTGTTATTCGCGCTGTCCGTTGCACTCCACGTTACGACGGTTTCGCCCACCGGAAAGGGCCCACTGGTGCTCGCTGTTGCCGGCAGCACCCCATCCGTTGCATCTTCTGCACTCGCACTGCCTAGCGTCACTGCTGTGGTCGGGCCCGTGGCCTCCGCTGTGATGTCTGCCGGGGCCGTGACTACCGGTGCATTGTCATCTGTCACCGTGACCGTCTGTGTCGCTGTGCCTGTGTTGTTCGCACTGTCCGTTGCTGTCCACGTCACCGTTGTGGTACCCACCGGGAAGGGACCTGTCGTACTCGGCGTGGCTGCCAGGGTTCCATCAACCAGGTCTGTTGCCGTCGCGCTGCCTAGCGTCACTGTCTCTGTTGCTGCAACCGTTACGTCGTCCGGCGCTACCACTGTTGGTGCTGTGGTATCTGTGACAGTAACGGTTTGCGTTGCAGTACCGCTGTTGCCGGCACTATCAGTAGCACTCCACGTTACGACAGTTTCGCCCACGGGAAAGGGGCCACTGGTGCTGGCAGTCGTGGGCAACGAACCATCAACTGTGTCTATCGCGGTAGCACTGCCGATGCTAACCGGCGTTGTTGGACCAGTAGCCTCGACGCTTACATCCGCGGGCGCCACCACAGACGGAGCACCATCATCGGTAACGGTTATCGCCTGTGTGGCAGTGCCGGTGTTACCTGCCGCATCTGTCGCACTCCACGTCACTGTGGTGGTTCCGACCGGAAAAGGCCCGGTATTGTTTGCTACAGCGCTGACTGCACCATCAACGACATCTGTCGCTGTGGCAGTGCCGATCGTAACCGCTGTCGTCGCACCGGTTGACGGCACGGTCACTGCGACGGGTGCTACAACTGCCGGCGCCGTAGTATCAACAACGGTAATCGTTTGCGTCGCAGTGCCGGTGTTACCAGCACTGTCTGTGGCACTCCACG
>CAYMFQ010000083.1:1652-21171 GCA_964389335.1 uncultured Granulosicoccaceae bacterium | reverse complement strand
CAGCCAGGGACTGGCTTCGAAAAAAGCCAGGGATGGCAAGCCACACAAGCGAAACACCGAGAAACACCAAAAACACAAAGAAACACAAAGAAACACCAAAAACCCAAACCAAACAACCAAACATAAAAAAACAAAACCCCCTACAATCCCACCCCAACAAAAACCTCAAAAGAGCCCACACCCTTTGACCAACCACTATGACGCCATCGTCCTCGGCGGCGGCGCTGCCGGCCTGATGACCGCATGGCAGGCCGGATTGCGCGGAAAACGTGTGCGGGTGCTTGAACGCAGCAATAAGGCCGGGCGCAAGATCCTGATGTCGGGCGGTGGCCGCTGTAATTTTACGAATCTCTACGTCAGTGAAGAGAATTTCATTTGTAGTAATCCGCACTTTGTAAAGTCGGCATTGAAGCGCTACACGGCGTGGGATTTTATCGGCAAGGTGATCGAACACGAGGTGCCCTATCACGAGCGAGATCACGGGCAGTTGTTTTGTGATAACAAGGCGCGTGACATCCTTAATATACTCCTCGATGAGTGCGCGGCTGTGGGCGCGGAAATTTCCACTCGCTGTGATATCACCGACATCACCTGTACACCAGAGCAGCTGTACCAGGTAACTACCAGCCAGGGAGTAATGCTGACTCCCGCGCTGGTGGTTGCGACAGGAGGTCTGTCTATACCCAGTATGGGGACCACACCATTTGGATACGACATTGCGAAGCAATACGGCATGCGTGTGCAGCCGCTGCGCGCAAGCCTGGTGCCTTACACGTTTGATGGCGCACTAAAGGACATGTTCTCCCGCCTGTCGGGCAATGCCATTAATGTGGACATTCGCTTCGGCAGTGTTAGCTTTAACGAAGCGATGTTGTTTACCCATCGCGGCTTAAGTGGCCCGGTGGTGCTGCAAATTTCAAATTACTGGGTACCCGGTCAGTCTATTGCCGTTGATCTTATCCCTGGCGAGGACATGACTCAGTCTTTGATCGAAAACAAAACATCGCGACCGCGCAGCCTGGTGCGTACCGTGTTGCAGCAACATCTGCCGCGAAGCCTTGTGGCAGAACTTGAAACCCTGTGGTGGCCCGAACTTGCTGACATCCCGCTGGCTGATCTGACTAACCAGCAGTTAACGACTATTGGCAAACAACTCAATCACTGGGAGCTGGTACCGGCCGGCACCGAAGGCTACAAAACCGCAGAGGTAACATTAGGCGGTGTGCACACCGATGATCTGTCGTCAAAGACTATGGAGTCGAAAACACAGCCGGGTTTATATTTTGTTGGAGAAGTGGTGGATGTGACCGGCCACCTCGGTGGCTTTAACTTTCAGTGGGCGTGGTCATCAGGGTTTGCCTGTGGCAATTCGTTGTGATGTTAATTGAGGGGCGAATCAGGACTGCTGCCGCTCCAGCCGCTGAATCAAAACTGCCAGTAACACCAGCGCAACGCAAACATACGACAGCATCGACAACGCGGTGTCAAAGCTATCAGTGCGGTCTGCCAGCAGGCCAATACCAACGGGTCCGAGCACACCGCCCACCTCTGCGGCGGTAAAAAACAGGCCACCGGCAACGCCCATATTTTGTGCGCCCACCGCACGGGTTTCCATGAGCACAAGTATCGCAATCGTCATCATTGCGCCACGTGCAAACCCCTGCATCATCAGCCCGCTAACCAGCAAGCCGCCACTGCCACGACCAATAAACCACACAGCCATAAACGCACACACAAACAACGCAATCAGAATGGTAAAGCGTCGCTCCGGTGTCGCCAGACGCGGGATAAGCAACGAACTTACAACCCCGGTCAGCGTGGGAATGGCAGCCCAGTAGCCGGCGTCGACAGCAGACATGCCACCACTGCGCAGTATTTCCGGCAACCAGTTGGACAGCGCGTGGTTGTAGGTAAAGATGCCAATACTCATCACCAGAATTACCAGTACAACGGGTATTCGCAACAGCTTCGCAAACACCTGCAGACCACCACCACGCGTGCGGTTGTTGTGTGCCTGACGACTAACCGGTGCACTGCTGATGGCAAGCCATACAACAGCGCTGGCAAACACAACCAGCGCCACAATATAAAACACCTGTCGCCAGTTATGGTCGAGCCATGGCATCAGCACGCTATTGGTGAGCGCTAAGGCGGTCACTGTGCCGAGCGCAGGCCCGGTCATGTAAATCCCCATGGCCATGCCCCGCTCGTCAGATTCAAACCAGCTGGCAATAACCTTGGGTGCCCCGATGGATACCAGTGGCCCGCCCAGACCGAATATGGCAACCGCAACCCACAGCGCCATGCCATCAGTCGCGATACCGCGCAGTAACGCGGACACGGCAATTATAAGGGCTGCAACCGTTAACGAGGCGCGCAAGCCAAAGCGGTCTATAGCAATGCCCAACGGAATAGCGGAGAACAGGTACACCAGTTGCCATGCACCGAGGATACGCCCCATGGTGGACAGGCTTATTTGTAAGTCCCGTACAATGGTGTCAACCAGCGGTGCTACCGAGGCAATCACGAGGCCAAAGCAGTAATATAAGAACCACACCCCCGCGAGCATTACCCATCGATAAGCAGACTCAACGGACTGACCCGTCGGTTCACTGCTGTTTGTTATTATTGGCAAGGTAATATCTTCGGCAATATATTCGTTAATAACAGAACCGACAGTTTATCTGATAACTAACTACAAAGGCCGCTGTGACACCCGAAATATATCCCATCACGACAGTCGCCCGCGGCCAGCTCTGCGCGATGCCAATGCCCGCCCCCGACCAGCTTGATGAAACCATGTCAGCGATGCGGCAACGCAATATCAGTATCGTGGTGTGTCTGCTGGAACCACAGGAAATGCTAAAGCTCGGCTTGCAGAATGAATCCACGGCCTGCGAAGCTGCAGGTATGACATTCCGGCACTTTCCGATAGCCGACTTCGACATACCGCAGTTAGACCAGCTCGGCACATTGATAAAAGAGCTGAGCGAAGCGCTCGCTGCAGGGGAAAATGTACTGGTGCACTGTCGTGGGGGCATTGGTCGTACCGGCCTTGTATGCGCCTGCCTGCTGACGGCATCTGGCATGCACGCACCCGACGCCATTGAGCTGGTTAGCAATCAACGTGGCTGTAAGGTACCGGAGACAGCAGCGCAGCTGGCAATGGTCACGGAGTTTGCGCAGTTACAAGGTAAAAGTTAACGCGAAAGCGATTAGCTGAGTTCTACCGGCTGACCATGGGGTGTCCGTAAGTAGGCCGCTCGCCATGCCTCGGTGCGCTGATCCACCAGATCGACAGACACACTGTCCTGCGCCTGTAACAGGCGCTCCAGTGCAGTCATCACTGCCTGGTAGTAGGTGGTTGCGTCATCAGTGTCTCCGCGTTCCGCAGCACTTGCAAGCTCGGCCCCGAGTGCCTCAGACCACTGCGTTGCTGTGAACTGACCACGCTCAACCAGGTTAAACGCCAGCGCCAGCACCTGCGCCTGCCATCCTTCTTCAAAGATTGGCCCTTCGTCGTTTCGAGCCAGTGGGCCAAGTGCTTCAGACTCGTTCAAGATAGGTCTCCCACAGATCCAGCGTCACAGTATCGTTAGAACCGTTCGACTCGGGCCACAGTTCATCAAAGGCAAACTCAACGGTGTACAAGTGCACATGACGTTTTTCGTTTAGCGCCATTGCATCGGGAAACACATGCGCTCCGTGATGCGAGATGACTGTGCCGCGACGACCGCGTGCGTATGCGGGCAGCCGTGTGTGAGTGGTCGGCACGGTGGTGACCGTTAGTACTGTGTCGCCATCCGCGAACATCGGCTTCTCACTAACTTCTGCGTCGAAACACCGCGCCTTAAGCACCGCAGCACGCGCCTGCTCTGCAGTGGTCGGCGGACGCACACCATCTACTGCCCCGGATGCTGATTTCCCACTGACCACCTCATCAACCGTGGCCCAACCCGAGTTAACCAGCATCGCGCTATAGGTTTGCACCCACTGATCAAAATACGGTCGCGTCAGGTAATCAACCGGGTCGATCAACTCGCGGCAGTGGCGAAACCAGTCGATATTCCAGTCTGGCGCGGGCGTTACTGCGTTAACCATGCTTCTGACACGGCACTCATAAGGCGCGGTGTATTGCACCTCTTCCGCGTCGACAGACAAATCGCCTACATCTATTTTTCCAAAACCATGGCGCCCGCCCAGGTCATGTATGCCATCCATCAGCTGCTACTCCCGACGCGTGCGGAGAGATCGCGTTCCGTGCCAATCATTGAATTGCGGCTAACCAGACTGGCCAGCTTGTCTTCAGGCCAGCCGTCCGTGCCGGGCGGACGTTGCGGAATGACCAGGTAACGGAGTTCGGCAGTACTGTCCCAGACCCGCACACGGGTGGTGTCCGGCATGGATACGCCAAACTCTGCGAGCACACCGCGCGGATCCCGCACGGCACGCGACCGATATGCTGCCATTTTGTACCAGGCCGGCGCCATGCCCAGCAGCCCCATTGGATAGCAGGAGCACAGGGTGCATACAATCAGATTGTGCTGGTCCGCGGTGTTCTCAACTGCAACCAAATGCCCCTGCTCAAGCCCCAGTTCCGGGATGGCAGCACTGGCGTCTTCAAGCAGACGCTGTCTGAAACTGTCATCAACCCAGCTGCGCGCCACTATTCTGCCGCCGTTCTTCGGCCCGATATCTTCGGAGTAGGCCTCCACCCAGGCGTCGATGGCCGCGGTTTCAACCAGCCCTTTTTCTACCAGCAGGCTCTCCAGCGCTTTGGCCCGCAGAGCTGGCTCTGATGGCAGGTGGCTATGCAACTCGTCGTGCAGTCGCGAGATGTTTTCAGAATCGTGGGTTGGATTTGTCATAGATGTTGTTCTGCCACTGGTTCAGCCACATGTTACGCCGATATGTCCGACGGGCAAACCGGTTACTACACCATGGCTTTACTGCGATGAGAGAAACGCGGCGAAACAGCAGCAATCAACCTTTAAAAAACAGCGAATGTCCGCCGAACTTTGATACGCCATGACCGGTCATACGTATAGAAAGTGATACATGCAGAAGGAATACGCGCGTCATAAATTCGTCACTTCCCACCGGTGTATCTGTGCAATCGAAAACCTGTCGGATTCGTTGACCGGCACCTAACTGCTTAAAACAGACCTTAAAAATGACACAAACAACAGTCATGGCCGACTGCTACAACGAGCCAAGCGCTGAATTGCAACTGATGGCTGAGCGCTATCTGCAACAAAACAATCTGGGCCGACTACCAGCAGAAGATATCCTGTCGCGCTGGTGCGAGCATTTGCATCGACAGGCACCAGCTGTGCTTGAATTACCGGTGCTGCAACTGGTTAAAGCGGTTGTACGCGCTAAACTGCGTAAGCACTAACGTCGGCTTATCCTCAGACGCTGAGCATCGGACCAGGCATGGTTGATCAGCACCCGCCGCGGCAATATTCTACAACTGCGCGTGCGACTGACGACGCCATCGCCCCAGTGGAGCGCGAACGATCATACAAACTCGACAGCAGGATTTTATCGAATACCGTCAATGCCTTTACGCCTACATAGTTATTGAATGAGTAATAGGCCGAACCTGAATAGTCGTTAAATAAACCAAATGACTGGTACATCTCTTCCTGCAAACAGGTTTTCTGCATTTCAGTATCAAGTGTATTATTCACAAACACCACACTCTGCTTAATTTCAAAATTGGCCGACACACCAGGCGCAAAAAAGCACGCAACCATTTCTTTGCCTGCGGTCGCTCGCTGATAAATTGGCCGCATCGACAAAACCTGCGTAATCTCATGCATAGCCGCCTGACTGGTGACTACAATCAGAAAGTTGGCGCAGTCGGTATTTTCGATATCGCTACAGAGTAGTTGCGTCACGGCTGGAGCCCGATTCACAGCGGCAACATAATCACTTGTGCTGCCGACCGAATGCCAGCGAATCTGCCATCGCAAGCCAGTGTACAAACCTATGCTGTATGCCAGCGAGCGTATTTTCTCAGCCACTCCTGTGTCATCAGATACGCCAATGACCGCTAAACGAACATCCCCGGTCCAGCGCGGAACCCGATTGCGAACACCACCGAGAACATGGATCGACTCAGTCATTAATTGCTGACTGTCTATTGACCGGGAAAGATGAGCGCGCTTTAACTCATGGGTATTGTCTGCCGCAGGTGACCCTATCGGCAATAGTGATAGCAGAGTTGCTCCGGCCAAAAGCCATGTCATTCTGCGCATATTGAATTTCAAACGCAGTACACAACCACACCTACAGCCTGTTGTCGTGAAGTCATAGCTCGCAACCGATAACCACTTGCTGGTCCGATTCTGCTTCGACCTGTGAGCCGCTCTGTGAACTGCTTTGTACATCAAACGGTGCCCACAGCAGTCGATCCACGCTATGGACTTCGCCATTATCGACAGCAACACTACTGACCAACATTGATTCAGGACCAACTTTTACCGCATTGCCCATTGAGGCCACGGTAACGCAATCTCCGCTGGCGGTCAGGATTGCATTGGGATTATCTCCGCTCCTTTGGATGGTGACACCATTGGCTATATGCAAACCGGTCACCTGATTAAGCCGTGAACGATTTTCGGGCTTCAGCAGTACCACTTCGAGTAAAAACGCTGACCCCTCGTTTCTTAACGAATCGTTGTCAGGCATAAACACCGCAACTGAGTCCGCTTTTTCGATCAACCCCCAATGTGTCGATGCCCGCAATGCATTAACGAATATACTGGCGTTATCAACACTGTTGAGGTACTCGGCAAGAGACACATCCACGGACTTGTCATCAGCAAGTGATTGCGTCCAACAACATACCAGTAGCAGAAATAGATTCGCAGATTTACGGTTAACGATGTTATTCATATCGGTTCCATTTGCCTATGAGTTCAACAGCGACTGTACATATGGGCCAGCACATATCGATTAGGCAATGGGTCTGTGGCGTGTCGCTCCTGCAGATACCTGCCACCCGCTATGTAAGCTTCCAACTCACCATAGTTTTTACACGGGAACGTGGTGTAGGCGTTAGAGTGGTATTGCACGTGGTGGATTAACTCGTGAAGTAACCGCTCCTGAAACACAGGGTTTTCCAGTGGATCTTCCCCTAACTGAAGCCCTTCGGTTTCCGCCGCCCTTAGGATGTAAACCGTTCCGGTATCCGACGGTTCCCAGGTGTATAACGCAAATACTCTTGCATCTACGCCGCTGGCAGGCATCAGGTCCGGCGTATCTTTATAAGCCTCCTGAGTAATTTCTTCCGCACTGACTTCCACTATAGCCGGTAAAGGCATACTGGTCGTGTCATAGGCGGTTTTGTCGTTGATCCATGTCAACAGCGCCAGTACAAGAACGTCCATCGCACATCCTTCCATAGCCACACCAATAGCCAGAATGAACGATCGGCAACGGAAAGTGACGAAAGAAAAACGAATTTATTATGAAAGAATGGCAGCCAATGAACGAATGGCAATTTGAAAGGAAGCCGGGTAGTATTCTTAAGCGATTGACAGGCGCGCTATTCGTGTACTGGCGCTTTATTATCACCCGTTCGGGGTACGTTACTCTGACACCCGCAGGTTAGTCAAGGCCGACAGTGATTGTTGAAGAACATCTATCCATACCGCATAACCTTCAGAGCTCAAATGCAGGCCGTCGCCAATATGATACTCAGCACGCAGTTCGCCGCTCTCATTGGTAAACCGTGCATGATTGTCGACGAAGTGTATGTTGGGGTATGTGTTGACCAGCTCTGCAAACGCCTTGTTTAACTGGAGTACTTTGGCGTTCGTGCCAGCAGCCACACCGAACCCTTCCATGACCGGGAACACTGCATTCGCCACTACGGGCACATGAGAAGGCAACTCGGACAGTAACGCATCGTAGCGCGGTATTATCTCTTGCGGCTCTCGATACCATAAATCATTAACACCAATGGACAATACGATTGCTCTCGCTTCCCTGAGCGATTCATACACCGGCAATCTGGCTCGAAGTCCCGCTACAGTGTCTGCGCCAATGCCATAGTTAACGGTGCGATCTGCGACTGCAGAGGTAACGAGGGTGTGCACAATGCTGTCACCAAGAAACACGATGGCCCCATTTGGCACAGACCCGTCCATACGCTCGTGGTAAGGCACGAGCACGTCATACAGCGCTGTGTTCTCAGAAGGGTTGTCCGTGACCAGCGATGCCAGTCTGTGCAGTACACCACTCTTGTAGATAAACAGTGCAAGCGCCAGGTGCACAAGCAGCATGTATATCCAGGCAATTGGCATAGAACCCAGCCTCGGTGATCGAAGCCAATCTGCGCGACTATTCATTCGATCTGTCTCTCGTCAATGTCCCGCTATATAAAACACAAATACTCCGCGCTTGATACCCGCCACACGCATAGCCGTACATTTATCCGGCTGGCATTTATTGTATTAATTCCAATCCGGTACGGAACCTAAATATAAACGGAGGGTCCCAACCCCTATGATTGCAACCGCAGCGCGTCAGTGCGATCCAATACTAAAACGGTTTGGTTATCTGCCTGTGAGTTAACAAATCACGAAGCACGGTCCCGGGCGTATGTAGCGACAGTTTGTCGCAAGACCTAAGCAGGAGAAGACATTGATACGCGAGAAGCACACACAACTGAACCTGCGACGCCACCCCCTTTATCTCGCAGTGATGGCCGGAACTATGGGTGCGGCTATAGCGTGCAACCCCTGTGCGGTTAAGGCCTGTAACCCTTGCTCTGCCAAAGCCTGTAACCCGTGTGCGGCAAAGAACTAAGTGTCAGCAGGCACCCTGTCGAGGCCCTCGTGAAAGGCGTCTTGACTCTTGGATATCAAGGCGCGATAGCATTGCTGGCTGCCGCCTCAGCCATTAATGCTGCAACACTCCCCGAGCCAGTGGCTGTTGCAGTGGAAGCCGGCAGTTTCATCCGAGGCTCAGATCAGCGCGAACGTGAATACGCCTACCGGCTGGATGAACACGCTTATGGTCACGACCGTACTCGCGCCGGCAAATGGTACGACGCCGAACCAAAGCGGGAAAAAGCGTCCACCAAAGCCTACGCCATAACGCAAACACCGATAACCAACCGTCAGTATCAGGCGTTTATCGCCGCAACAAACCACCCGGCACCCGGCGTTTCTGCTCAGGTCTGGAAGACCTATGGATTAATCCACCCTTATAAAAGCACACACCGGTTCACCTGGATCAACCGTATGTCACCGGCAGGCCGTGAAGATCATCCAGTGGTACTGGTTAGCTATCACGACGCAATCGCCTACGCGAAATGGCTAAGCACGAAGACAGGTAAAGTCTGGCGCCTGCCGACCGAGAACGAGTGGGTAAAAGCAGCCAGAGGCACTGAAGGTCGAATATTTCCCTGGGGAGATGCTTTTGACCCCGATAATCTCAACAGTCACGATCGCGGCCCGTTTGATACCGTAGCTGTTGGCTCGCGCTCACACCCCAGTCCATACGGCCTGTTAGATGCGGCCGGGCAGGTATTCGAGTGGACTCACGCACCAGGCTACGACAGCGCCTGGGTTAAGGGCGGTTCCTGGGACGACAGTGGCTGCGGCGTATGCCGCCCCGCTGCCCGGCACAGCCGCCCCAAGCATTTGAAACACATATTGGTAGGATTTAGACTCGTCACCGATGGATAACAACGCTCAATTTGACCCGGCACTGATTACCGATTTACCTGACGAATCACTGCACAAAATGCTTAGCGCCGGCGACGACATTTATAACTGTTATCGGCTGCTGCAAAAGCACGAAGACTACGGCAACGTAGTGCGCGAAGTACTGCGGGATCAGGGCACTTTCACCGAGTATGAGCACTACCCGAGCGGTGATGTGCACGACGCGGATACGCACTCGCAGTATTTCTATCATGCGCATCGCGGACTCAACGGTGAGAATGGCCACTTCCACACCTTTCTACGCGCGAATGGTATGCCCGAGCACATCAAACCGGCACCCTACAACGGCAGCGCAGAAACGCCACAGGGCGATGACGCACTGAGTCACATCGTGGCGATCTCAATGGACTCGCGTGGTTACCCGATCGGTTTGTTTTCAACTAATCGCTGGGTGACCGGAGAAACATTTTACACCGCGGACAGTGTCATCGACATGCTCGATAACTTCGAAATGGATCTGCTGTATCCATCATGGCCTGCCAACATCTGGGTGACGGCCACCGTCCGGCTGTTTCGACCGCAAATTGAATGGCTGCTGCGGCAGCGCGATCAAACGATCGGTGCCTGGGAACAATCGCACCCTGACGTCGATGTGTATGAAGACCGCGAACTCGAAATTACCAGCCAGATCAATATCGATGTTGATACCCAGCTTGACATCGTCAACGGCGAACTCGAGTCACGTGGTACCCAACGCAAACACGCGTAGATTATCCGGTACGCTGTAGCCGGGTGCTCTGCTGAAGCGCTTTTCCAAATGCTTCAAAGATCACGCGGTTGATCGGGTTGTTGGCACAGTCGTGTTCTGCATGCCACTGCACACCCAGTGCAAATCCGGGCGCATCGGCAATGCGAATCGCCTCAACCGTGGTGTCCTCGGCGACACCTTCTATTACTACTCGGTCCCCTGCCTCCAGTATCGCCTGACCATGCAGTGAGTTCACACGAATAACAGAACGCCCGTACAGTTGTTCAAGCATACCACCCGCAGCCAGTTCTACATCGTGTCGGTCAGCGAATACCACCTCCAGGTCCGGATGGATGTCGCCGTTCTCTAGCCGCGGCATTCGATGATTCATGCGACCGGGTACATCGCGTATTTCAGGATGCAGTGTGCCGCCGTAGGCAACATTGATCTCCTGAAAGCCTCGACACACCCCAAGCAGTGGCACGGCTCTGTCGACACAGGCCCTTACCAGCTCAAGTGCTGTCGCGTCGCGGTCGCGATCATACGGTTCATAACTCTCGTGAGCATCCGTATTGAAGTTTTCCGGATGCACATTGGCACGCGCACCGGTCAGCAAGATGCCATCAACGCTGCTGAACAGCGCATCCAGATCGGTGATGTCGGGGTTGCCGGCGAACATAAGCGGCAGTGCGCCGCATACATCACGCAGTGCGTGAAAATTGTTCAGACCGGTCATTTGAATATCAAACCGGTCGTGTAACAGGTGTGCGTTGCCGATGATTCCAACGACAGGTTTAGTCATGGTCGTGGTCTGTGTCAATTACGGGGATGCCCGGCGCCAATCTCTGTCGAACCGCCCAAACACGTGTTCTGCACAGGTGTCGAAACACTGGCGCCCACTTCAATATATGGTCTTTTTTAACCGTTCCGGGTAATCGTGATCGTACTGCTGTCCGTCGAAGTCGCTCTTCAGTGCCTGCAAAATGGTGCCAATACTCGGCAACTCCGAACGCTGAATCTGGGCGCTGCTGTCCCACAGTTGTGAGCGCGCCAGCGCCTTTTGACACTGAAAGTAGACCCGCTCAACCCTGAACTCTATCACTGTTGCAGGGACCTTGCCGTTGATCGTGAACGACTGCCGCAGGTTTTCGTCGCTGCAGATATAAGCGCGTCCGTTAACCCGCAACGTTTCACCGACGCCGGGTATCAGGAATATCAGCGACGCGCGTGGATCTTCAACCAGATTACGCAGCGTGTCGATGCGATTATTGCCGCGCCGGTCGGGGATCATCAGTGTTTTAGGGTCAGCAACCCTGACAAAGCCCGGTGGGTCACCGCGAGGTGAACAGTCGAGACCACCCTCGCCCACGGTTGCAATCACCACGAACGGTGACTTTGCGATCATCTGGCGATAGTGATCGGAAATATAGTCGAGTTCCTTGATCAGTGATGCGGGCACCGGGGTTCCGTAGATTGCCTCCAGCTCCTCTGCACTTTGCACATAATGCTTGTCGTCACTAGTTTCCATGGGATCCGGGTTCACCTGCAAACATTGTCAATGTGGCTAACTGTGCTGCCTGGGGACCTCGCGTTAAGCCACCGAAAAAAAACCAATAAACGCGCGCTATACCCGACAAACCAGCTGTCTGGTTTCAGAATAAAGCACTACGACTGCGCGTAACAAGCCCTTTTGTGCAGGACACCAGCGGGCGCACCGACTACGCGGCCGTCATTTGCGGAGTATTATAATGGTGCGGATTAAAACAATTAAGGCGCCAGCAGTCTGCGCGCGGTGCAGGCTAGCCGCCGAAGTAACTCTTCACCAGTGTATCGTCTTTGGACAGTTCTTCAGCGCTGCCGGAGGCGGTGATTTTGCCGCTCTCCAGTACATACAGTCGCTGAGCCAGTGACAATGCAAAGTTGGCGTTTTGCTCTGTCACGATAACGGTAAGGCCGAGTTCACTGCTTAACTTACGCAAAACGTCTGCAATCTCCAGACACACCTTGGGTGCGAGCCCGATGGTGGGCTCATCGACCAGCAGGATCTTTGGCGATGTCATCAGCGCTCTGCCAAGCGATACCATTTGCCGTTCGCCGCCGGACTGTGTCGCGGTCTCCTGCGTCTCGCGCTCCGCCAGGCGTGGAAACAACTGGTAGACAGAGGCCAGGTTTTTATCCACATCGTCGCGTGCGGTATGTGCACCGACCAGCAGGTTGTCACGTACGGTCATGTACGGAAAAAGATTAAAGCGCTCCGGTGCATAGCCAAGGCCATTGGCAACCATATAACCGGATGACTTACCGGTGGCATCCTCTTCGTTCAGTCGAATACTGCCAGTGCAGGTGACCAGCCCCATGATGCTGTCGAGCAGCGTAGACTTTCCTGCCCCATTGGCACCGACGACGGCAATGGTCTCACCTTCGTCCGCGTGCAGGCTCACATCAGTAAGTGCCTGCGCTTTGCCGTAAAAAGCCGACAGTTGTTCAACTGCAATAACAGACATGGCTATTCCCCCAGATACGCGGCGCGCACGGTATCGTCAGCCAGTACACTGGAAAAATCTCCTTCGGCAATCAAAGCGCCACGTTCAATGGCAATGGCGCGGTCAACCAGGGGTTCCATGGCGGGCAGATCGTGACTGACAATAAGAAACGTTAAGCCCTGTTTTCGCAGTTGTTGCACCAGCTCGGAGATCATCGTGATTTCACCGCTGGTCAGCCCGGCAAACACCTCATCGAGCAACATGATGGTGGCACCAGTGGCCAGGGTGCGTGCGAATTCGAGTTTGCGCAAGTCTCCCATGGCAAGTTCACCTACTGCCCGGTCAAGGTCGGCCTCACTGAGCCCCACAGATAAAGCCAGCTCGTTTTCCCGTTCGCGGTCTGATTTTTTAAATACCATCTGCCTGATGGAGTTGGGCATCAGGCCAACACTGATATTCTCTCGTACGGTCAGTTCGGCAAACGGTCGTGGCACCTGATAGGTACGGCAAACACCTCGTTTAATCCGATCTGTAGTCGCAAGCTTGCTGATCTCGGTGCCGTTCAGTTTTATGCTGCCGCTGTTCTGCCGAAGCTCACCCATGATCAGCGAGAACACGGTAGTCTTGCCAGCACCGTTTGGGCCGATCAGCCCCAGTGATTCGCCCTGTGCCAGTGTGAAGGACAAATCATCGGTAGCCACCAACCCGCCAAAGCGTTTAACCAGATTATTGACTTCGATGGCAGGCTTGGTAGCGTTCACGCTCTGTGCAGTCATGAGGCGTTGCCCCGCAACCGGCTGCCCAGGTCAGCAACAATTTTAATAATGCCCTTTGGCTGGTACATGTAGATAACCAGCGCAATTAACCCGTAGACGAAATACCGCTCGGCACCCGGAAGTACCGGCCGCAGCCACTCCAGCAAAAACACCAGAAAGAACGCCCCGAAAATCGGCCCGACGATGGTACCGGCGCCGCCTATCAGCACCGCCACCAGTATCGTAAAAAGAAAGTTAATATCAAACAGTGCACGCGGCGCAATTGAACCGAGGTAGTGCACATAGAACGCACCTCCAAGGCCCGCCACAAACGCCGACGCCAGAAACGCAAAGCACTTAAGCCTGGTGGTAGACAGGCCGGAACCGCGCACACTCTCCTCGTTCATACCGATGGCCCAGAGTGCTGTACCGACTCTGGTTCTCATCAGCAACCAGGCGGCGATGGCGATAACAACCATTAAACTGGCAGCCATGTAGTAACCGTTAACGGCACCGCGCGTCAGTGTTTCGATACCTGAGATACCGCGAGTGCCGCCAGTAAGATCGGGCCGCACCACCTGCGTCAGCTGGTAGATAAGTTCCATATAGGCGAGCGTCACCAGCGCAAAATAACTGCCCTTAATACGCAGTGCGGGTAACAATACAATGAGACCGGCGACCATAGTCATCACCACCGCAATCGGTATCGATACCTCAACCGGCACATCAAAGCGTTTACTGAGAATTGCCGTGGTGTAGGCTCCAATACCAATTAAAAACGGATGGCCAAAGCTGATATAGCCGGTACGACCGGACAGTATGTCCCACGAGATTGCGAATATTGACAGATAACAGGCGAAGATCATCGTGCGCAGCGTGCCTTTTGATACCAGCTCCGGCATCAGCATCAGACCCGCCACAAACAACAACCACAGAACAGCGTGATACCAGCGCAGATTCATCACGCCTCCTCTGCGCGGCCAAACAGGCCCTGCGGACGCAACACCAGTACACCGATGATCAACAGCATCGTGAACACACCACGGAGCTCAGGCGCCAGCAGCGCTACCACAAACACCTCAAGGAAACCAACGATATGCGCGACGATCAGCGTGCCGATAATTGATCCGATACCACCGACAATCACCACCGCCACAGAGATTATCAACGGCGCCACCCACATCGACGGCGACAGCTGTGTATAGCTGGCAAAGAATACACCGCCGATAGCGCCAAGCCCGCCGGAGATGCCCCAGGTAATCAGGTTAACCCGGTCCGGATCAATACCGGAGATAGCAGCACCTTTCTGATCCATCGATACCGCCTGCATAGCGCGGCCGACGTAGGTGCGACGAACAAACACAAACAGCGCAATAATAATGACCCAGCTGATTACCGATGCGGCAAGTATGTTGTAGGTGACCGAAGCACCATACACGTTTACCACACCAGGTATGATTGGCAGCAGTATTTTGGATGCATCACCGAACACCAGTACCACACCGGCCTGCACCACCACCGCCAAAATCAGTGTCGATATTTCAACCGCCACATGATTGCCTTTCAGTGGCCTCACAATCAGCAGGTGTTTAAGCAAACCCATCATGACACCGACGCATACCGCACCGGCCATGCCAACAACCTGCGGCAACCCCAGCTGCTGTGACAACCAGAAGTAAACATATCCGCCAACCATCAGGTAGGCGCCGTACGCGAGGTTAAGTACGCGTCCGATAGAGAAGATCAGCATAAAGCCCATTGCGATAAGCGCGTACAGGCCGCTCAGCAACAGACCCTGAATAATAGTTTGAATCATATATTCGGGTTCGGCAAAAAACGCTGGCGGGCCAGTGATGGCCCGCCGTACGCTTTTTTACTTTTTAGCGGGAACCCAGCTCGGGAGGGTAAAATCTGTAGTGGCATACTCGGGCGGATACACCACACCCGGCTTGCCATCTTCTTTCCACTGAATAACTACCATGGACGGCTGTGCATCGTCATAGGGTGCTGTTAAATCGAAGCGTGCGTTGTGCGGATAAGTACGTTGAGTTACTTCTTCCACCTCGTCATAGCCCCAGAAGCCGTAGCGCAGCCACAGCTTGCCGTCTTTCTCAAGACGCAGATCCTGCTTGAGCATTTCCTGCGACCACGCAGCTGCCTCAAAGCCACCAGCGGCTTCAGCAGCAGCCATGGCCTGCTTCAATCCATGATAGGCGTTAAAGCCGTTGAAATGCGGTACTACCGGACGCGAATCATATTTTGCCTGATAAGTATCGACGAACGCCTGACTGACCGGATCAAGTGCAAAGCCTACTGATGGCACAGGCGACAGAGTCGAGATACCACCACCGGCACCACCAGTGTCGTCCCAGTATTCAAGGCCCAGCGCTGACACGTTAACACCGGTCATTGCCATTGGCACCTGCAGCTTCACATACTGTGAAGACATCACCTGACTGTTAACTGAGCTAACCTGATAGATAAAGTCTGCGCCGGAGTTCTGTGCCTTGGAGAAAATCGGCGCGAAGTCAACGGTATTAATATCGTAGGTTATGACATCTTTGACTTCGATGCCGGCTACCGGGGCCAGTGCTTCTGTTACCAGTCCGGTGATTGCCTCACCAAAAGCAGTATCCTCCGCGAGCACTACCACAGATTCAAAACCCATCTGCGCTTTCAGGACATCAGCACCGAAGTTTATATACAAAGTTGCCAGCGCTTCATCAGAGGCGATGTTCATGAAATATGGCGCCATGGCCTCCGGGTCTTCCACCACCATATCGATAATGCCGATATAAGATGTCCAGGTATCGAGCGTTGGAATGCGGTATTCCTGCATACGCGGCAACCATCCGAGTGAAACATCATCGATGGAACCGGAGATTATAAAGTCGACCTCTTCGGTTTCAGCCAGATACTCGTATGCCTTGATACCTTCGGTCACATCTTCACCGGTATCGGCCTTGACCAGAGAAATCTTCTGGCCGTCCATAACACCGCCAGCCGCATTGAGTTCTTCGATGGCGATTTCAGCGCCGCGTAGTGTGGATAAACCGGTATCGGAACTGAGCGAACCAATAAACCCGACTTTAATGTCAGCCGTTGCGGCAGTCGCAAACAGCGCTGCCATGACACTGGCAGAAAGTAATTTACCTGGATGTATCACTTGTTTTCCCCTCTGGTTGGAACGGTTGACCGTCAGCGCAGACCGCTTACAGCAGAGTCACGGCCTCTGATCGTGTTCGCGATTAACAATATCCAAATTAATCCTGCACGATACCGTCTTCGTTGTGAATGATGGCGTCAACCTCAATTTCTACCATCATACCCTCCTGCGTCAAACCCGCTTCAACGCCGGATGTGACTGGATCAATGCCTTTGAAAACTTCGCCATGCGCCTGTATAAAACCACCGGCCTGACTCATATCGGTAAAGTATGCCCGCGTGCGAACCACATGATGCATAGACGCACCGACCTCGGACAGCGCGTTTTCAATGCGGTTCAAAATATAAATAGACTGCGCGTAACAGTCATCTGGTGCGTGCAGCTTGCCGCTTGGTTCTATCGCTGTAGTGCCGGCCACAAACACAAACGGGCCAACACGCCTGACTCTGGAGTAGGAGCCAATCTCTTCAAAGCGTCCGCCGGTTTTGATGGTCGCGTTGATCATTCAGCAAAAATCCTGTTACGCAGCGAACGCAAGCTAAAACTCGTAGGGTCGATCGATGCCGGCCATCTTGACACCGGTAAATGCTGAAGCCTGAAACGACATCGCACGCAGGTCTTCCACTTCAAGGTTGTGCACCGATGACTTGCCGCAAGCCTTGGCCAGCGCGGTGATTTCCATTGTCATCGCCGTCAGGTAGCGTGCAACCCGCTCCGCACCTGCAGCCGGATTCATTCGCGCTTCGAGCTCAGGGTCCTGAGTGGCAACACCAACCGGACAACGACCCGTGTGGCAGTGATGACAAGCCCCTGGTGCTGTACCCAGAGCCTGGTAGTCTTCAAGATACCGTGGTGAGTTACAGCCCATAGCGATCATCGCACCGTTGCCAACCATGACAGCATCCGCACCCAGCGCCAGACACTTGGCCGCGTCCACACCGGAGCGTATACCGCCGGCCGCCACCAGGCTGACCTTACCGCTCATGCCACACTCATCCAGCGCTTCGCGTGCTGCGCGTATCGCTGACATGGTCGGTATACCGGTGTGGTTTAACAATAATTCGGGTGAGGCACCAGTGCCACCCTCGGCACCATCGACCACCACCACATCGACACCTGCCTTGGCCGCAATGGCAACATCATAGCGCGGTCGTGTCGCACCCATCTTTAAGAAGATCGGCACCTGATAGTCGGTTGCGATGCGCAGCTCCTCTACCTTTACCGCGAGATCATCAGCACCCAGAAAATCCGGGTGACGAATAGTAGAGCGTTGATCAACACCTTCAGGAAGCGTTCGCATGCTGGATACGCGCGGGCTGACTTTCATACCGAGCAGCAGTCCGCCGGTACCGGGCTTGGCACCCTGCCCAACTACAATCTCAAGCGCGTCAGCTTTGCGGATGTGTTCAAGATCAATTCGGTAGCGTGCCGGAGACATCTGATAAAGCAGTGTCTGCGATGCTTCGCGTTCTTCCTCGAGCATGCCACCTTCACCGGTGCAGGTCATGGTGCCGACTTTGGAAGCGCCATAACCGAGTGACGCCTTGGCATTGGCAGACAGTGCACCGAACGACATTGATGCAATATAAATAGGTATTTTCAGCTCAACGGGCTTTTCCACCAGACCGCGACCACCACCGAGCACTGTGCGGGTCTCGCATGATTCGCGATAGCCTTCCAGCGGTAAGCGCGTCATGGTGGCTGGCACGAACGTCAGGTCATCAAACGTTGGCATCTGTTTGTTAAAGGTGTTGTACCCGCGCACCTGGTAGCGACCCAACTGCGCCAGTGCGTGCACCTCAGCTATAGCATCGGGAGTCCAGCGTGTCGAACCGCCTTCTGTGTAAGAGCCAGGCACACCGGCCGGGCGCCCGTCTATAGCACCAACACCAAATTTGATTTCTTCCTCCGAGGCCATCTCGAAGGGATATTCATAAGGTTTGCTGTCTAGATCATCAGCCATGCGTTTGCGTCTCTACTTTCAAAAAACCACAGCCGTTGTCCGGAGATCATCTTGCGCCAGTTGCGCGATGAATCAACCAGTCCGAGTGGCTCCAGTATCGCATCGACTTCAGCCACGTCTTCTGCGCTGGGCTCCACCACTTTCACATCAACACCGAGGCTTTTGACATCACCAGCGACCCAAACCTCGCCTTCCCACAGGGCATCGGCGCAGGAGTCACCGGCACCGCCCAGTGCGATAATCTTACCGGCGTGTGACATAAAACCCGACTGATAGCCGATCTCGCCCTCGACGACAATATTGCCGCCTTTCATCGCCACACCGCAGCGCGGCCCGGCGTTGCCTTTAACGTGAATGGTGCCGCCCATCATGGCCGCGCCACACGACATACCGCAGTATCCGCCAACCGTGATAAAACCGTCGGACATACCTTCACCGATAGCCCAGCCACCGTTATTTTCGATATCGATGGTGGCACCGGTATTGAGGCCGCCACAGTAGTAGCCGACCGAACCTTCAAATCGCACGTCGGCACCGGGTGGCAAGCCAACGCCAAGGTTGTGCCTCGACAGTGTATTAACCACGGTG
This sequence comes from uncultured Granulosicoccaceae bacterium, assembly GCA_964389335.1. Taxonomy (GTDB): domain Bacteria; phylum Pseudomonadota; class Gammaproteobacteria; order Granulosicoccales; family Granulosicoccaceae. The sequence goes on along the minus strand of CAYMFQ010000083.1, from coordinate 1,785 downwards.
ACAGGCTTGCCTTCAGCGGCAGCGGCCTGAATATCACGGTTAATATCGCGAATGTGCCGTTCGCCGGCTTCTATGGTTATACGCTCTGCCATGCTTGTTACGCTGCCTGCCTGCGACTTGCGTCGGCACCACC
>CAYMFQ010000083.1:0-1552 GCA_964389335.1 uncultured Granulosicoccaceae bacterium | reverse complement strand
CCAGCGCCTGCTCCATCGACAAGCCGCGTCGAATTTGATCAGACACCCACACGGCAATTAGCTCGCTGTCGTTTTCAGTCAGGAAGCGATAGCCGACACGCTCGAGTTGGTCACGCTTGGTGTAGTAATCAGTAATCTGACCGTTGTGCACAATGGCAACATCAGGAAAAGGCCGCGCCCAGAACGGATGACTGGCATTGGGCAATACCGAGCTTTCGGTGGCCAGACGCGCGTGACCGAGACCGTGTGTACCAGTCAGCTCACGCACGCCATGCTTGTCTGCTACGGCATCAGCGTCACCGGTGTCCTTGATGATTTCCAGCGAGCGCCCGCAGCTCTGTACCTCGAAGCGGTTGGCAATTTCGTCAGCCTCACGAACCCATGTGGCGATGTCCTTTGGATCGGAGATCTCCATGCGCACGCTGTAGTGGCTGCGTACCGGATCGGTAATAATAGTGGGTTCAGCCAGCAGATCAGCGCCGTGGGATTTCAAAATGGCGCGAAAATCGTCGAGATCCGAATCGAGCCGGTTTTGCTCAAAGCCCATGCAGCGCAATTTATAGCCGCGTTCCAGCGGGTTGCCGTAAACCGCAAAACCAGTGCTGTCGGCACCGCGGTGTGATTGTGCCGCCATGATCTCTACCAGATCACGCCCCACTTGTCCGGTGTTTTCAGAGCCGGCACCGGCCGACAGAATACGACCTGCTATTCCGCACATAAGGCATCCCCAGTCATTTGCAAAACCACGTATAATCCCGCATAGAGCTGACTGAATACAGTATACAATCCAAACTGTTCGGGCAAGCACAATTTTGTCCCAGGCGACGGATACGACAGGCAAGGCAGTTAGCTGCGAGGCAGGCATGGCACTCAAATCAATCAAAATCGAAAAGCGGCGCCTCGCTGATGAGGTCTACGAGCAGTTGCTGGAGACCATCGTCCGCGGCGAACTGGGTCCGGATGACAGACTGGTTCAGGAGAAATTGGCTGCGGAACTGGAAATCAGCCGCACGCCAGTGCGAGAGGCGCTACTCAGACTGGAACAGGAAGGCGTGCTGATCACGGCGGCACGAGGCGGATTTAAACTGTACCGAATGACCGAAAACGAAGTGCGACAGTGCTACCAGGCACGCGCTGCAATCGAAGGCCAGGCCGCGCGCATTCTCGCCAGCAACAACGACCCCGCCATCAACCGGCAACTGCGCGACACCATCGAACGCGAAGAAGCGGTTGCCGACAAATCTGTTCGGACCTACTTTGAAGCCAACCGAAAAATTCACCGCAGATTTGTAGAACTGATCGACAACACCTACCTGATCGACATGTTCGACAACATCTGGAACCGCGCCTCAGCGTATCAACTGTTCGCCAGCATCGAGAAAGTTGACTTGTCGAGCTCTTTGGGTGAACACATGAAACTGGTCGATGCGATTGAAACCGGCGATCGCACCATTGCACTGGAAACCTACGTAGAGCATATAGAGGATGGCTTTGCCCTGCAGATGTCCGGCTTGAACAGCGCGGATTCTTAAAATGAGTGATGTTTGGTTTC
>CAYMFQ010000082.1:0-21245 GCA_964389335.1 uncultured Granulosicoccaceae bacterium | reverse complement strand
GAATTTATCAGTAAACTGCCACAGGGCCAGATACCCGATCGCTCTGATTTCACGACCTACGATACACAGCAACGCATACAGCATTGGCGTACTGTGACTAAGCTGTCCGAACAACTCGCCGACGAGTTTGCTGAGTTTATAGAAAAGCCCGACTGGAACAGGGTTCGGCCGATTAGCGAATTAACCGGTGTTGAATGTAGGGTGGCATAAGCGACAGCGCATCCACCAATTGCAATTTAATCTTTTGGTTTGCGGGACTTGTGTGCGACCTGCTAAGTACATGAGTTCGTTCATCGGGGATGGACTCCCACCGACGCTTCATACACCTCGATCTATTCGTGGGACCTCAACCCCGTTGAGGGAACTGTCGCGCTCTTATGTCGTTTGGGCTGGCAGCAAATGCACGCCGTAGAATGTAGGGGGTATAAGCGACAGCGCATCCACCAATTGCAATTTAATCTTTTGGTTTGTGGGACTTTTGTACGACTTGCTAAGTAAGTACGGGAGTTCGTTCATCGGGGATGAACTCCCACCGATGCTTCGTACATGTCGATGTCTCATCGACCCTGTTTTTTACGCGCGACGGCCCACCGTACGCGGTACGAAATCTCCTAGCACTCTGTTGATGGAGGAATAACCACCATATCACGCAATCTGTCTGGTGCGTGCTGCTGTGCACCTGTCACATCGCGAATTCGAATTTCTTTTACCTGCGCAGGATGCTCTTCCCTGATGCGTTGAAATATCTCCGGATCAAGCTCTCCGGAATCGCCAATCAAAATAAACTGGCGTTCGGGAAAATGCGTCAGCAGTGTTTCTATCTGTAATATTTTTTGTGCTTCCGTCGCACTGTCCGATCCATGCGCCAGCTTGCGAAAGTCATCATACGACTCTGACTCAAACGGGTTGGTACGGACATTCTTCATATGAAAACTGCCAGCGGGAAATGGCACCTCAGACAGAAACGTCTGTAACGGTCGATACAACTGCCACGGCCCTCCTGACACATAGTGGAACGCAACCTCAGGGCCGAACGACTGATACGTCGCGGCCATACAGGGAGTGGCATGAAACGGCGCGAAAAAGGTATTGCGCATAACGGTGGCTTCACCATCGGGAATACCGGTAATCTTAATGGTGTCGTCGACATCAGAGATAACCGACACGCCCTGCCCGTCAATCATTCGTATCAGGCCGGTGCCACTATGGTCTCCCGATACTGCGCGAATACTCAGCCAGCCTGACTCGGATTGCTGTGCGTCGAGTAACTGTTGTACGCGCGCATCACTCAGCGACAATACGCCCTCAATCAGACCATTGCGGTCGGTGCTGTCGCGATCACTGCCGAACGATCGGTCAATACCAAACCACTCGTGCAGCGGATCACGGTCGAACATAAAACGCACGCGCTGTCGCGATTTACTATCGGCAAAGAAGTCTTCGCTGCGCTGCTTGAACCATATCTTCTGCTGCTCGGTCAGTTCATCGAGCTTCGCGATTTTCCGAACAATTGATCGTGATCCACGTGCCGCAAGCCGTCGCACTTTGCCCGGGCGTTCACTGACCCACAGGCGCAGCGGTATGTGCCAGCGCCCGTCGCTCTGATAGCCGTAGGTGGTATAGAACGTTACCTGCTTTTGAGCCATGCGTAACTCCTGTTGGCCACTGTCGGATGCCACGCTGACGCCTACGGCCATGGTGCTCGATATTAATAATGCAGCGGCCAGCCTTGCTGCTATTGCCAACACCTTCATGATCGACTCATCCGCTTTTAACTCACTCTGCTGCCTCAGCTCTTTTGTCTGTTAGCCATTGGCACATAACCGCAGGTATGATTATAAATCACAATACCGGTTTTGCTGCCCCGGGGCATGACACATGAACAATCCTGACTATAACAAGCTGATAGATGACCAGACCTGGGATTTCATCCGCCTCACCGAGCGCTTCTACCCTCCGGAAACGATCGACTATTCAATTGCTCAGCAACGCCAAATCTACGATGACATGTGCCGGCAGTTTTTCAATGGCTACCCGGACGGTGTCAGCGCTGAGGACGACCACATCGGCCACGACGGCATCAGCGTATCGGTACGAAGATACACCAGCACCAGGCAGCGTGACAGCCGGCACCTGGTGTACTTTCACGGCGGCGGCTTTGTGGTCGGCGGGCTCGACAGTCACGACGATGTATGCGCTGAACTGTGCGAACGCACCGGCCTTGGGGTGACCTCGGTTGACTATCGACTGGCCCCCGAGCACAGGCACCCGGCTGCCTATCAGGATGCCTGCACTTGTGTGCAGCATGAGCTCAAAAGGCTTGATGTGCCGTTACTGCTTTGCGGAGACAGTGCCGGGGGTAACCTCGCAGCCGCTGTCACACACACGATGCGGGCGCACACCACCAGCGATGGCCGGCGAGCCATTGCAGGCCAGGTGCTGATTTACCCGGGGCTCGGTGGTGACACTACTGCAGGCTCCTACGTTACTCACTCGGAAGCACCGATGCTAACCACCCGCGACGTATTGTTTTATGCCGACATCAGAAGCGCGCCAGACAATAACAACGACAACAACGGCGAACGCGCAGATGCATCGAACGCAACCATGGCGCCGTTGTCCGATGCAGACTTTAGCAACCTGCCCGACACCATTATATTCTCAGCCGAATGCGACCCGTTGTCAGATGACGGTCGGCACTACAGTAATGCCATTGTTGCGGCCGGCGGCAGAGCACACTGGTTTAATGAACGTGGCATGGTACACGGCTATTTGCGTGCGCGTCAGTCAGTCGTTCGTGCACAACAAAGCTTTGACCGTATTACAGACGCATTAAACAGGCTGTCTGACAGTGAGTGGTATAGCTGAAGTAGTAACTGCAGGAAACCTCACACACAGGGAGTGGTTATGGATAAATACAACTTGCAGTTCTGGTTCAGTTACGGCAGCACCTACACTTATCTGTCAGTCGCCCGGATAGAGTCACTTGCCTTAGCGCACGGAATCACCGTCACGTGGCATCCGTTCTCCGTCAAGGAGATAACACGGCAATACGGCATGCCAAAAGGGCCATTTGGATCACACGAACCTAAACGCCGGTATATGTGGCGCGACCTGGAACGTCGCGCTCGACAACATCAGCTTCCCTATCAAAAGCCACAACAGTATCCGGTCGACTACACACAAACGGCGCTGGCAGGTATGGTGGCCGCAACAGAAGGATGGATCGCCCCCTATACAGTTTCAATATTCCATCGTAACTTTGCCCAACAGCAGCCAATTGGCTCACCCGGCAACCTCGAGGCAGTACTCACCGAGCTCGGGCAGGACGTAGAAGCGGTACTGCATAGCGCCTCGTTACCCTCAACAACACAGGCACTCGAAGAAAACACTGAACAGGCGAAAAGGCTGGGCATTTTCGGCTCGCCCTCATTCATAGCCGACGGTGAACTATTCTGGGGCGACGACCGTCTGGATGACGCAATACAGTGGTTGAGACGCAACGCGAAAACAAACTAAATACAGCGCGAGCATGCAGAGGCACACCTCATTCATACCCAACGGATTCATACCACAATTCGGTTGTGTCCGAGTGCTTACAGATCACCCGGCGACATGTTCACGATGACTTCATTTATGCTGACATCCGGTGTGCCGCGAAAAGCGCCGCAAACTTTGCCATCGTTGATGTAAACTGATCTGAGCTGCTGAACTCCATATAGCTTTCGGCGCACTCCCAGGTGGCCAGTACGATAACTGTATTTGCCGCACGATCCACCGCCACTTGTGCTCCCAGCCAATGTGGCTGATTTCGCACCAGATCCGGATTAGTTTCCTCAAACAGTTTGACACAGGCATCTATTGAGTCCGGCTTTAGTACAACCTTCGTCATTACCAGATACATATTTCCCTCCGTTGCGTCGATAGTGGAAACACTAACAACCATGGCAACTGCTTAATACCGGATATATCCTGAATTTCAGCGTGGACAAAAAAAAGCGGCCCTGAGGCCGCTTTCTTTTTATTTCAACCGCAAGTGACATTGCACCCGCGTACAGCACTTACCTGCCGCATAGTACTAGGCAAACCACCAGCGCTCTGCTGCCTTACCGCCATCGAGATCCCAGTTGGCTGCGACGTTTTCGCTGTGCGCAACCTTCTTGGAAATACCCATGATGTAGTTAGCAAACATTGGCACGATGGCGCCACCGTCATCGTTGATCAAACGCTGTGCTTCAGCATACATCTGACCGCGCTTTGCTTCATCGAGTTCGCCACGAGCTTCATTGACGATCTTGTTGAACTGCACTGCTCCTTCTGTTGTCTTCCACGCGGTATCGTTCCACTCGCTTGAGTCAACATAAGCCGAAGAGAACATCCAGTCTTCAGTGGGTCGACCACCCCAGTAACATGCACACCATGGCTTCTTGTTCCATACATTTGACCAGTAGCCATCTTTCGGCTCACGCACGACTTCAATGTCGATGCCCGCTTCTTTTGCAGAGGCGGCGATAAGCTGGGCGGCGTCTACCGCACCGGCGAACGCAGCATCAGACGCAGACAGTTGAATGGTGCCGGAGTGACCGGACTTCTTGTAGTGTTCCGCTGCCTTTTCAGGATCAAACTCGCGCTGTGGCAATTCTGACGCATGGAATGTGTTGGCAGTTGAAATAGGATGATCGTTGCCGATAGCACCATGACCCAGAAGGATTTTATCAACCATCTCCTGACGCTTGATAGAAAGCTTTAGCGCCATACGCAGGTCGTAGTTGTCAAAAGGTGCTGCATCGACGCGCATCGGGAATGTGTAGTGCAGCGTACCGGTTTTCTCCAGTATGCTGATGTTCGGGTTGCGAGCCATCAGCAGCACGGTCTTCGGATCAATGCGGTCAATTACATCGACTTCACCACTCATCAGTGCATTTTGTCGTGCGGTGACATCAATCAGTGAAATGATTTCTACTTCATCAAAGTGGCCTCTGCCTTCTTTGAAGAAGTTCGGGTTGCGCGAACCAACAGAGCGCACGCCAGGCTCAAACGTGTCGAGCTTGTAGGCGCCGGTACCAATACCGGCAACCGGATCAATCTGGCCGCCTTCAGAAGGCATGATGATCAGGTGGTAGTCAGACACGATATAAGGGAAGCCGGCATTCGGGCCGTCGAGCTCGAATATCACCATGTCGCCATCGGCTTTTACATCGGCAACCGGAGCCAGCACGCCTTTGGCTGCAGATTTAGACGCTTCGCCGCGATGATAGTTAATTGATGCCACCACGTCCTCTGCGGTCATGGTCTTGCCGTTGTGGAATTCAACGCCTTTGCGCAGCTTGAATGCCCAGGTCTTTGCATCGTCTGTTTCGAAGCTCTCTGCCAGTTCCGGTACCAGTTGGCCGTCACTGTCGACCTCGGTCAGGTGATTGGCGAACATGTAAGCGGTGTTTTGAGAAAAGCCGTTCTCATAAGTGCCGGGGTCGAGAGAATCGGTGGTGGATCCGTGACCCAGACCTATTCTGAGCTTGCCACCCGACTTGGGCGTGTTGGCCAGCACATCGGATGACATCGACAATGCACCGGGCAACACCACACCAGCCGCCACCATGGATGCAATGAACTGACGCCTGCTGATACCGCCAGTGCTGAGCTTTCGCTGTTGCTCCGCTATGTACATTTTTTTCATATCGCGCATAAAAGTGCCTCCAGTAGAATTTGCGATCGATTGACCTGTTAGAATGCGACTCTGTTGTTAGTCTGTTGCGCTATCTGACACGACAACATCGATAGATTTAGTATGCTGCAAGTGCAACAGTACCGTTGAAACAGAATCGATACAGTATGATCTCCGATAGCCTAACATTAACTGTATAATTTCAATAGTGTCGCGGCTATATTATTTACGAATCAAACACATAGACATCATTTATGTGATTCGATCACACTCAGCGTCAGAAAATAAACGCCGTTTCCGGAACATCAGCTGACCAGCAAGTCCGGCAGACAACAAGTGGGGGAAAAATGCATCCGGTATTAAAGACCGTACTTCAACGACTGCTTCTCGGGGTCGTCACGCTATTTTTCGTATCCATTATCATTTTCGCGTCCATCACCATGCTGCCCGGCGATTTCGGCGAGGCGGTACTTGGACAGGCGGCATTACCTGAAACGGTAGCGGCGTTTCGCGCTGAACTGGGCCTCGACCAACCTGCCTGGAAGCGTTACCTGCAGTGGGTTGGCTCAGTTATGCAGGGCGACCTCGGCACTTCGTTCTCGGGGCGTGCCGCATCCGGTGTTGACCGTTCACGGGCGGTAGTTGACCTAATTGCGCCCAGACTGTGGAACACGCTGTTCCTGGCTGGCATAACCGCACTGATAGCGGTACCGCTGGCACTGTTCCTGGGCATAACTGCCGCGCTCAAACGCAATTCACTCTACGATCGCTTTGTTAACGCCACGACCCTCACGACGATTTCGCTGCCGGAATTTTTTGTTGCCTATATCCTTATTTTATTACTGGCCTCGATCTTTCCGTTTTTTCCATCACTGGCCAATGTCACCGCAGACATGCCACTTGGCGAGCGCCTTTACAAGTGTGCACTCCCTGCCCTGACGCTGACACTGGTGATCGTTGCACACATGATGCGAATGACGCGTGCGGCAATCATCAACTTGCTGGCAAGCCCATATATTGAAATGGCGCAACTCAAGGGTGTGTCGCGCTCACGCGTTATTTTAAAGCATGCACTGCCCAATGCATGGGCACCTATTGCAACGGTTATTGCGTTCAATCTGGCTTATCTGGTGGTGGGCGTTGTGGTGGTTGAAGTGGTGTTTGTATACCCGGGTATTGGCCAGCTCATGGTTGACGCAGTCACATCACGTGACATACCGGTGGTACAGGCGTGCGCACTGATTTTCGCCGGCACCTATATCCTGCTCAATCTGATTGCAGACATCATCGGCATCGTGACCAACCCACGATTACTGCATCCACGCTAGCGGCGATCCCATGACTAACGAAAAACAAAACGCGCCCGCTTCCACCTCAGACTACTCAGCCGTGGCTGAGGTCGGTCAGGTGCGAATCCGAAGAAGTCGCTTGCAACGCACCTGGATGGCCCTGAAAAAAGCGCCGCTGAGCGCGTGGTTCGGGATGATCGTCATCAGCGGCTATTTAATCTGCGCGCTGTTCGCACCATTGCTCGCACCCTATGGTGAAGCAGAAGTATTTCCTACACCATTTGCGCCGTGGGGTGGCAACCATGTGTTCGGCACTGATCAAATCGGTCGCGATGTGCTATCACGTCTTATCTACGGGGCGCGTAATACCATTGGTATTGCGTTGGCAACGACCCTGTTATCGTTTGTCATTGGTGGCGGACTCGGCCTGGTTGCTGCCATTAACCGCGCATGGATTGATCAGTTACTGAGTCGATTTGTCGACGTACTGATGGCAATCCCGAGTTTGATCTTTGCGTTGATGCTGCTGTCTATCTTCGGCTCAACGATTACCTCACTGATTGTTATCATCGCCACACTCGATTCAACACGCGTGTTTCGACTCACCCGATCAGTTGCAGTCAACGTTGCAGTAATGGACTACGTCGAGGCTGCACGCCTGCGCGGTGAAGGACTGGGCTGGGTTATGCGGCGTGAAATACTGCCGAACATTATGCCGCCACTGGTTGCCGAATTCGGACTGCGCTTTTCGTTTGTATTCCTCACCATTGCAGCGCTGTCGTTTCTGGGTGTGGGCATTCAGCCTCCTACCGCAGACTGGGGCTCTATGGTGCGCGACAACGCCTCTATGATTCAGTTCGCACAGTATGACATCACTGCCGGTCTAACCCCCCTGCTACCAGCCAGTGCAATTGCGCTGCTGACAATAGCTGTTAACTTTGTGGTTGACTGGTTTCTGCACAAGACAAGCGGGTTACGCGATGAGCACTGATACCTCCGGAGATATTCTGCTGCAGATGCGCAACATACGCATCGATGGTTACAGCGACGATCAGTGGCACCAGATAATAAAGGGCGTCAACCTCACCTTGCGTCGTGGCGAGGTATTGGGTCTGATTGGCGAATCCGGTGCCGGCAAGTCCACGCTCGGCAAGGCCGCCATGGGGTATGCGCAGCCTGGTTGCAAAATACTGCCGGAGTCGGAAATCATATTTGACGGCATGGACCTGATGGCTGCATCCGACGCACAGAAGCGTGCGCTGTGGGGTTCCCGTATTGCCTACGTCGCCCAGTCGGCAGCTGCATCATTTAATCCGGCTCACCGCCTTATTGATCAAACCATTGAAGCGACCGTCGGACACGACGTATCGAGTGACAGCGCAGCACGTGAAGATGCCATTGAGCTTTACGAGTCGTTATCGTTGCCGGAGCCGGACAGTATCGGCCGCCGCTACCCGCATCAGGTATCCGGCGGACAGCTACAGCGTGTAATGACTGCTATGGCGATGTCGCCCCGACCTGATCTGATTATCTTCGACGAACCAACCACGGCACTGGACGTTACCACGCAGGTCGATGTACTGCTGTCGATGCGAAGCATTGTCGAGAAGTTTAATACCGCCGCAATCTACATCACCCATGACCTTGCAGTGGTTGCGCAAATGGCCGATCGCATCAAAGTGTTGCGCTACGGCGAAGAGGTGGAAGAAGCGGAAACCAACCGCATGCTGTCACAGCCGGAACAGGACTATACGCGTTCACTGTGGTCGGTGCGGGCGCTGGAAAAGCCTGAGGCCCCAAGTGAAGACATCGTACTCAGTATCAATGGCGTTGATGCAAGCTACGCCAAAGGAGTTAAAGTATTAAACGATGTCAGTATCAGTGTACCCCGCGGCAGAACGGTCGCGATTGTCGGTGAATCAGGCTCCGGTAAGTCGACAACGGCGCGCGTCATTACCGGTTTGTTGCCACCGTCGAAAGGCCACATCGAATTTAACGGTCAGACACTTCCCGCTGCACTCAAAGAGCGAAGCGTCGAGCAGTTGCGGTCCATACAAATGATCTATCAAATGGCCGACACCGCAATGAACCCACGGCAAACGGTGGGTGAAATCATCGGGCGCCCAATCTCGTTTTACCACGGCACCACCGGTGCCGCTGTTGAAAAGCGTGTTATCGAACTGCTGCACATGATCGAGCTCGACGAGTCCTTTATCGACCGGTTACCGGGAGAATTGTCCGGCGGCCAAAAGCAGCGAATATGTATCGCCAGAGCACTGGCTGCCGAACCGGAAGTTATCATCTGCGACGAGGTTACCTCGGCACTCGATCAAATTGTGCAGGAAGGCATACTCAAGCTACTGTTGCGACTGCAGACAGAATTTAATATTACGTATCTGTTCATCACGCATGATATCGCGGTGGTCAAAGCCATCTCGGATGAAATCGTTGTGATGTATCAGGGTGAAGTAGTGGAACAGGGATTAAAATCCGAGATTCTCTACCCACCTCACCCGGACTACACCCGCATGTTGCTCGAATCCGTACCGGAGATGGACCCAACCTGGCTCGACGGCGTTGCCGCCAGCCGAACCAATTAAACCGCGTTAATCCTTGCGGGTAAATACGATGGGGGTGCGACACCCCTCCATCCCCATGTCACGACGTGCATGCACATAACGACCAGTGCCCGATTGCGTTTCCGGGTTTAACTGACCGCGAAACACATAAAACTCGTCTGAGGGTAATTGATAATCGGAGCCAGGTTTCGTGCGATAACCTCGTTCTTCTCGCGGAATTGCAAAATAGAATTTGCCCGCATCATTGATATTGGTTTCGAACTTCAGGTTGCTCCTCGGCACCTGCGCTTTCATTCTACCGTTCTCAACCTCCGCTACCAGGTTCATTAGGACTTTCCCGCAGGTGAGGTTGTAACGCGGAAGTTTTTGTTCCTCCTTTGTGCCACTTATTTTTCCCTCCCATTGCCCATCAAACGCGGGATTCGATGTTTTACGGCTGTCTGAAACTGACACGTGGCCACAGCCATACAACAGGGGCACCACAAGTAGCGGGGCTAACAATCGTGCAAACATAGTTTTTACCTCTCGAATTTCTGGTTGGCTTCCTTGCTTGCGCCGTTCACCATTTACTGCCTGCTTTTGCCTCCCGAGTGTTAACTGCGGTATGGAGTTATTGAAATGGCGTTGCCTGCAACATTAGTGACAGACGAGGCGCGAACAATCGCATCAACCCGCGATGCTGACAAAACGCCCGCATTCAGGTTGACTCAACACCAAGATTACCACTTGCATGCAGGAATGTCCGCGCATGCATCGACAATGTCAACGAGGGTTAACGCCAACTTGCAAGCAAGCTGCTTCAGCCGGTAACGCTTGTGTTTTTACCACGTGAGAAGTGAAATACCAGCAACAGTAACGCCGCAATCAGTGCCGGTGCGTGAATCACACTGGCCTTGAACATGATCAGTGCCGCCAGTAACAAACGCAGCGCTATCTCAACGGCGGATAGTGACCTGCGATCAAACGCCGCCAGCGCACTGGCCAGTAAATACAACGCAGCCATAAGGCGCAGCAACAACCATAACAGCGGCGCGATGTGGATCTGACCATCATAGCCAGGCAGGTACTTAGCCGCTGACGGCAATGCGGAAGGATCCCGGACCGCTGCTTCGATTAACAGGATCTCAGGGTACAGCGCAAATACAAACGGTATAACAAACATCACAATACCCGAGCGCACAGCAGAAAACGCCGTCGACATGGGCTCTGCCTTGGTAATGGTTGCCGCAGTAAATGCTGCAATGGCAACCGGAGGTGTAATCGCAGAGGCAACGGCAAAGTAAAATATAAACATATGTGCGGTGAAAATAGACAGCCCAAGACCCGACAACACCGGCCCCATCAATAACGCGACATTAATATACGCCGGTACCGCCGGCATCCCCATACCAAGCAATACCGCAAGCGCCATGGTGGTGAGCAACGCAATAAACTGAAACACACCAGAGCCACTGCCGCCAAGGTCAAGGGATCGTAGCCAGCCCAGAACGTCTAGCGCAATAAAGTCAGACAAGCCGGTAAAATTCAGACAGAAGTCGATGATCGATACCGCAAGGAACATTAGATACAGGGTAGAGATGAGTACACCAGCGCCTGATAAGGCATCGAGCAGACGCTTCGGCTGGCGGCGCATGTCTTTGTCGAGAAACAGTAAAAAGCACAACAGGAATACCGCCCACCAGCCGGCACTGCCGGCATCACCTGCGGAATTTTGCAGCAGCTCAAAAATCCACGGTAAATCAGTGGCCCGACAAACACCGTTTTCTATCGTGGTTTGCACGCCAAACAACGACGCAAAAAAACCACAGCCAATCGCTTCCTTCGGCGTTAACAATAAAAACAGTATCAGCAGGATTGGCCCAAAGATCATCACCAGATTAAGCTTATCGGCACGTGATAAAAGCATGTCTTCAGTGACATCACCAATCGCCTCAATGCCCTGCTTGCGTGACTGAAATACCGCAGATAAAAACAAACAAAAAAAGTATGCAACCGCCGGTATTGCCGCGGCAATGATCACTTCCCGATACGGCACTGCAGTTAACGCTGCCAGTACAAACGCTGCAACGCCCATCACCGGCGGCATAATCGAGCCTCCGGATGAGGCCGCAGACTCCATACCTCCGGCAAACACTTTGGAGAAGCCGCGTTTAATCATCATAGGAATGGTGAGCACACCGGTCGACAGCACATTAACCACCGGCCCGCCGGAGATGGTGCCAAACATCGCGGAAGACACGATGGCAGCATGCGCCGGCCCACCGCGCAGTTTTCGAGTCCACAGGAAAGCAAGTTTGATCAGCGAGCGCCCGCCGGCAGACGCACCAAACAGGCCGCCGAGCACAATGTAGGGGAACACCGTGTTCAGGATAATATCCATAAAGCGGCCGAGCAGCCCCGATGAGTTATTTACCAGTGCATCGTGCAGCCGCGGCCGACCATCGGACAGCAGCCTGGGCTCACCGCCAAGTTTGGTCATCAGGTATTTATTGATGTCGTCCGGACCGTGAAAGTACCAGACCAGCACGGTAACAATGGTGTAAGCCGCAACGGCTATCGCAACCAGTACCAGCGGCAGTCCCCACACCTTGACGTTATAGGCAAGAAACACCACCACGGCTAAACCAATAATTGCTACAAGCCAGCCGCCAGTGGTATTAATGCACTGAGGGTCTTCGACGGAATCCGGAACCGGCAGCCCGTAGGTTTCCGCAAATTCAATTTCTTCAGCCAGGCTTTTGGCGATCAATTCGGCGCGCTGACCAGTGATCTGATCAACCACACAGACGGCCTCAATCTCGACCAGGTAGGTAAATGAAATGGCGAAGGCTGCTACCAGCAATGCCACATCGAGCATCAGCCCAAGGCGCCTTCGCAGCGGCGTGCTGTTAGCCAGCTCGCGCCACACCGAATGCTTCAGTGCGACGATGGCCATCATCACGAAAAACGCTATCGGATAAAAATATTCGTAAGGGTATTTGCGAATAACGAAATTGTCGAAACCGAGAAAGCCGACAAAGGCATCGTCTATTCCCGGAATACCGGGCATCGCATTTAACAGCCCGACAATTACCAGTACCAGCGCCAGCCAGTAGACCAGCTTTTCACCGAGATCGGCCGGTCTTGCATTCGGCGGGGAATCACTGGACATGGACAGACCTGTGGAGAGTTAGGGGTCAGGAGTCTACGCGGACATTTCCCGCGCAGGCTCCTGGCGCGGATATTAGACGCCGCCCGTCGACACATCGACACGGGACATTAAGACGGGCGGCCAACTACATTTGCGTATGAAAAAGACCGATCAGGGCTTTGCGCAATCGTCTATCGTGTAACCGGCCTCTTCCCAGGCGGCAACCGCACCTTCATGGTACTTCAGCGGGTTCGGGCCACACATACCGGATTTGACCGAATCGACAACGCCGTAGCCGGCATGGCGTGCAAACGGTGCTTTTGCTTTGAGTCGGTCGAGTGTGTCGATGTGCGCTTTGGTCAGCGCTTTAGCCAGATCAAACGACATGTTCTTGTTAACGATGTCGCCGCCAATGGTGGCCAGGCCGCGGAACACGCCGTCTTCAGTAGCCAGAGTTACACCGCCCTCACCCAGTGACGCATCGGCTGCCGGCAGTGTGAACGGCGCAGAACCCGGTGCACGCAGGTATTTTTGAAAAGGTTCAGACTCGTATTTGTCTTTCGGAATAGACCAGACAGTCATGCTGCCTGACGCGAGCGCCTGAGTAATACGGCTGTCCGGGAACAGAATCGGCAACACGATGGCATCTGCAGAACCATCCGTGATGGTTTTAACCGCCTGCCCCCAGTTAACCTGAACCCCTTTGTAGCCGGCACCTTCTTTAAGACCGGTGGTGAGCTGAATAATTGCACGCGCGTTGGTCAGTGCCGCACCACGTGGCGGACCGTTGTAGATTGTCTTACCTTCGAGATCGCTCCATCCTTTAAGGCCTTTTGAGTCGTAAGCATACAGGGCAAAGATACCAAGGGTGACCGGGTACAGCGCCCTGAGATTGGAGGCCAGATCCGCGCCTTTTTCGGCACCGAGCTTTGAGTACGGACCACGCCCCTGCGACAACAGAAATGGCAGGATGTAAGGCGTACCCGCGATATCGGTCTTACCTTCGGCTACATTTTGTACCGAATTGGTCAGCGTCTGACCATCGGCGACCTGAATATTGGCAATGCCAGCCTCTGCAGCAACTTCAGCCAGATGCGCCATTGACAGATGGATTGATCCACCGGGAGACGCTGTCTCGGCGGTAAGGTTCTCGGCGGCATTGGCACTAACTGACAGCAGAGCCGCCACCGCTACCGCGGCTAGTGACTGAATGGGTTTCATACAATTCCTCTCTATTGGTAACAGATCGCTTCAAGCGTGTTCTTTTCAGGCGAGTGTGACGCACAACTGCTGTATTACCAGCGGTCCGGTATACGCAACAGACCGCGACTCCGGCACCCGGCAGGCTCCATGGTAGCCCGTTTTGAGCCCAGCCATAATGCAATCAGGTGATTTTGGTCGTGCACGCCTAAATGCACAGCGGTGCTCTGCGCCGATATTACACAGGGTTGCGATTTCCCTGCCCCATGACGGCACAGCCTGTACCTCAGAACAATACAACTGCATCGCTATGTGGTCAACGCGTTTTTACCGCAACCGGGGGCCTTTGCCCTCGGCAATTACACTGGCTTTCTCTTACCATCAAAAAACTCGGTCAGCGCCTCGGCCTGCACCAGCTCAATGTCGTTCTCTCTGGCGTAGGTGCGAGCGTTCTCAGTCACAGTGCCGAGTGCCACATACAGGTACCGTGTCGCCTCGATCTTCTCACCACTGGCCACCAGTTGTTTTAATGGCTCAATGCCGGTGTTCGCCGCCTTGAAACGTTTGCTGCACAGCAAAAACTTGTGCCTGCCGCGTTCAATTTCGAGATCGGCAGCGTTGCCCTTAAACGGCGTGATATCAAAGTTCTGCTGTTCGTAGTGATCGGCGATTTTGGCCGCGATCTGCTTAGATGACATTTTGCGCGCAGACTCGACCACCTCAAGAATGCGTTTGCTCCCGGGGCGTTGTAACTCCTGATACGCAGACAGTGCCGCAATGATTAAAAACGGAATGCCGAGGGCAATGCCAAATATCACATAGCGGCTCCCGACCAACAGCAAACTGATGGAAATCAGCACCACCGCAATCAACACGCTGTACCACCACGGTGATCTCAGCAGCACGGCAAACAGCGAGCCCTCCCGCATTTTCGGCAACATAGTTTTCTTACCCGACACGTTTAAACAGGCGAAAGTATACCGACAATGCAAAACCTGCGTGTGCTGCACCTTTGTTTTTTTAGCGGATCCTCGGCAAGGCTAGTGCCGTCGCCACTGCAGAATATGCATACGCGCCTGCTGATCGAACCAGTGCCGTTCCGGCAGCGCAAGTTCTTTGGTCATCACACGGTTAACCAGCCACAATGCAATGGCCGCGAACACCACACCACCAAGCGCCTGTCCGATTAGTGCCCCGCTAGCCCCCGCCAGCGATGCCCCGATTGTCACAGGTATCCATGTACCCACGGTATGCCGACCCCAGTTAACCCAGGTGGCGTAGACAGGATGGCCAAGGTTGTTAAAGCAGGCATTACTGACGAATATCCAGCCATTGAATATTTGCGCTACTGCCAGTGGCCCGCAAAACAACAACACCAGCGTCAGCGCCTCGCCTGTCGCATCAAACATCTGCGTTATGGGTACACGCAGAAAATACAGAATCAGTGCTGCAATACAGACATAGACCAGCACAAACAACAGTGCGGCATTCAACGCACCGCGCACACGCGGGTATAACTTCGCGCCGAAGTTCTGCCCGACAATGGGGCCTATTGCGCCAGACAACGCAAAAACCACGGCAAACGCCACCGGCGTCAAGCGGCCAATTACTGACATACCCGCGACAGCGTCAGTGCCAAAGCGTGCCACTTCCCGCGTTACGATACCTGTGCCGACCGGTGTTGCCACATTGGCGAGTATGGATGGCAGTGCAATCGCGAGCAGGCGGCGCTGCTCTGTTACCAGCAAAGATAACCCCGGTGCCGACAACCCGTTGTATACACGTATCACCGGTAGCAGCGCGACCAGGAACATAGTAATCCGCGCACTGGCGGATGCCATTGCAGCACCTTCGAGATCAAAACCCGCTACAAAGATCAATAAAGGGTCGAGCACCGCGTTAACCAGCCCGCCCACAAGCGTTGCGGTAGTCGCACGCCGTGCATCACCGTGCGCTCGTAACACCGCCATCAGCACCATTGCCGCCATCAACACAGGCATCGTGGGTAACAGTATTCGCAGGTAACTGAGCGACAGTTGCAGTGTTTCACCACTGGCGCCGAGCAGCGTCAACGGTTTTTCAAGATTAACAAACAACAGCCACACAACCAGCGCACAGATAATGACACCGACCAAAATAACACGGGTGGCATGCTCTGCCGCCAGTTGCTTATCACCTGCTCCAAGCGCCCTTGAAACCAACACGCCCGCGGCAATCGACAACCCGATACTGATCGATGACGTAAAAAACAAAACACTGCCGGCATAGCCCACAGCTGCGGCCAGTGACGGATTGCCCAGCATCGCGATAAACACCATGTCGACCAGGTCAACGGCAAAAATCGCCATCAGCCCGATGCTCGACGTTACGGACATCACCGACACGTGTCGCATCAGACTGCCCTGTGTGAACACCGCGTCCTGCTGTGCCTGCATGTAAGTGTCCGGTAGCGTGACGACTGATGGTTCGTCTTGCTAGCAGGTTACCACTCAACCTCCAGCTTTTGCACACCTCGGAACACCAGTGTTGGCAGGTATTGCCACTGTTGACCCTCGACCAGCCGCAGGTTTGGCAAACGGCGGGTTAGCTGCTCGAGGATAATCCGCATCTCAAGGCGCGCCAGTGGTGCCCCCATGCAAAAGTGAGCACCGAGACCAAGACCCAGATGCTTCTTGGCATTCCTGCGAGTGGCATCAAATGTTGCGCCGTCGGGAAACATGGCTTCGTCATGGTTGCCTGACCCCATCATCATTAAGATACGTGCGCCTTCCGGTATAGTCACACCACCCAGTGTGGTGGTTTTAGTTGCCAGCCGTCGCCAGGCAAAGATAGATGAGTCTATTCGAAGTATTTCCTCGACCGCGTTGCCAATCAGTTCAGGCTGCTCGCATAAGAGCTCCCATTGCGTACGATTGGTCAGCAGATGCCGAAGGCCATTGGCAGATGCCTGTGTGGTGGTCTCGTGTCCGGCAAACTGCATCAGGAACATCACGTTGCAGAGATAGTTTTTAGTAAACAGCGATGGATCTTCCTGATGAATACGCACCATATCGCCAAGATAATTATCACCCGGGTTCTCGTAGGCGCGGTCTACCAGATCCACAGTGAACTGCCAGTGCTCTCCCATACCATGCATCATGGCAATCTGCTCAGCCTCTGATGGCGCCCCCCAGTTGACGATGGCCCTGTCTGAGCCGAGCTTTTTTACAAAAACAGCATCTTCATCGCTGGCACCAAGGAATAAAAATATTGCCAGCGCGGGTACTTCATACAACATTTGTGACACCAGCTCTGCGCGGCCATCATCGATGAATCGGTCAATGTAGCGATCGACAATGGCTCGAATGCGATCTTCCATCTGATTGACGCGTTTTGGTGTAAAAGCGTTGCCAAATATTCTGCGATGATGCTTGTGTGTGTCAGCGGCCTCATCGACCAGCGATGGCTCTATGCCAAGCTGCTGTTCGTCGCGTACGGCCGCCGCGGCCGGGCAGATGGGTGTGACCGGGTGGCGCGCATTGACCGGCGAATAGGTCTCCGGGTCACGGTATACCTCTGCGATGTGCTCGTACTTAAGTACCACCCAATAGTCCATCTCCGGGCTATAGAAAACCGGCTCTGACTCTCGTGCCTTGTCAAAGAACAGATAGGGATTCTGCAGATAATCTTCGGAAAAAGGTTTGAATGCCTCGGCAGTCTTACTTGCAGCCGGCATCTCTGAGGGCGGTTTTCTCGTACCGGGATCTGACTGAAACATGCCGTACTGTTTACCATCACCCATCTGTCTGTTACCTGCGCTCTATCGTTGCGTGCAATATAACAGAGCCGTTGTTCAACGCGCCATCGCAAAGCGCCAGCTAACTATCCTGCGCCACTGCAATGGCGTACCGTTAAGCGGGTGGGTCTGCAGCAGACAGAAGCGTACTCAATCCGGCCAGTTGATAACGCCAGAAGCACTGAAAGGCGGCGCGAATGTGTGCTTCTTTTTCGTATTCCCTGAGTATGCTCACAATCATGTTGACGGTGCCGGCAAATATTTGCTGCAGCACAAACCGCGTTTGCGCCGACACCGGTGTACCGCCGCTTTGCGCTCGAAGATAGTCCGCTGCCATGCGTGCCAGTTCGTTTTCCACTTTACCGCGAACGTGCGCGAGTGATGTTTGTTCAGAACCGGACAGCAGAATAACAACAGGCACACGGTTAACTATCCAGAACTCAAGTAACGCATCGACGCCCGGGGCAGCGCCGGCCGTCGCCTCTCCCCACTGATCGAACGATCGCAACTCACGCACACGCTTTCGCAGCAGTCGCAGTAAATCTGCTGCCAGTCGCGCTGTGACGATTTCGTCAAACAGTGCATCCTTGTTTTTGAAGTATCGATAGAGGTTGCCGGTGGAAACACCGGCAACCCCGGCCACATCAGATAAACGTGTGGCACTGTAACCATGCTGCATAAACGCGTCACCGGCAGCCGTTACGATGCGGTTGCGAACTTCCTCTTTTAACCGTTGTGCCATAACACTCTGTTTGCCTTAAAACCGATTGGCCCATGGTTGTGCCGATTCCAGTTGATACGCCAGCTGAAATAACAGCGCATCATCTCCACTGCGCGCGGCAAAATGACTGCCAACCGGCTCACCAGTGTCAGTGCAGTATAACGGCACTGACATAGCCGGCCAGCCGCAAAACGACGCAATCGCTGTGTAACCGGCCAGCGCCTCGGTGATGGTCATTACCTCTGCAAATTCACTGGCAGGCGTCAGCGCATCCAGCGGCATACTGCTGAACGGCGTGGTCGGGCTAAGCAGTACATCTATATCGTTAACTGAATCTGCCGCACTGGCCGCGCACTGCTCGAGCGTTAACCATGCCGCCTCAACCGTTTGCGGATGCTCCCTGTGCCACGCCAGCAATGCCTGCGTGAAGGGTTCAAGCGCCTGTTCGGAAATCATATCTCCCATCATTCCGCGCAACATTTCGAGCATGCCCTGCATGGTGTTAGCCGCAAGCGAAAAAAACGCATCGCGACTGGCGATGGCATCGAACCCTGGGCCGTTTATCTGCACCAGTTCGTGACCCAGATCGATACATAGCTGCTGCGTTTGTTGATGACATCGAAGCACTGATTCATCTGCGCTGCGTGCAAATGCAGTGTCCGAGTAGCAGCCAATCTTAAGCGATCGGTTTAGTGGCGTATGGACCGTATCAATCGCCTGCCAGGGTACATCGTTACGCTCTGTGACTGAGAGCCAGGTAGCGCTGTCGCGCACGGATTTGCTGAGACAATGCTCACTCAGCAATCGGCTCATCGGTGTATGTGCAGCCATACCCGTTGTTACCGTTCTGTCGCGGCTCGGTTTGAAACCAAACAGGCCGTTTAGCGCGGCCGGTCCACGGATCGAACCACCGCCATCGGACGCATGTGCAACGCTAACCATGCCACTGGCTACGGCCGCAGCAGAACCGCCGGACGATCCCCCGGCTGAATGATCGAGATTCAACGGGTTGCGTGTTGGCCCATTTACCAGTGGCGCG
Organism: uncultured Granulosicoccaceae bacterium; assembly: GCA_964389335.1. Taxonomy (GTDB): domain Bacteria; phylum Pseudomonadota; class Gammaproteobacteria; order Granulosicoccales; family Granulosicoccaceae. The sequence continues at coordinate 1,847 of CAYMFQ010000082.1, read as the reverse complement.
GTATTGCCGAGCAGGCCAAACTCTGAGGTTGCCGTCTTGCCAAGCACGATCAGCCCACTGCCATCGAGTGCTGCGGTGTAGTCGGAGCCTTCGGCGGCTATGTTGCCCTTAAATAGTGATGAGCCACATTCAAGCGGCAGGCCCGGGTAGCTCAGCAAGTCCTTTAGCAACGTGGGTACACCGGCAAACACACCCTGGTGTCGCCTGCTTTTGGCTGTCTCTCTGGCGCGATCAAAATTGTCACTGACCAGCGCATTAATTGATGGCTGTAGACGCTCGATAGTGGCGATGGCCGCATCCACCAATTCCAGCGCGCTGGCCTGGCCACTGCTTACCAGCTGCGCCTGACCCACTGCATCATATTCATCAAACTGCCCTGTATTAGTGTCGGGATTGCTGTTGTCCATATGCACTCCATATAATGAATTGTGAATTCACTATACACTTCTAGTAAACACCACGCAACAGATCAACTGCCTGGTAGCGCAGCGTGTCCGAGCAACCACCTGTCAGACCGGTCGCCGCCATGTGTTACAGTCCACAACAGCCATTCAGAACACCCGGAGGATCAATGAAACGCTACGCGCTGGTCGAATTTGGCAAACCATTACAGGAAATCGAATCACCCGATCCGGTGCCCGTCGGCACGGAAGTACTCATACGAGTTCGGCGCAGCGGCGTTTGTCATTCAGACCTGCACATTGCCGATGGCTACTTCGACCTGGGCGAAGGAAAGAAAATGGATGTAGGCCCGCGCATGACACTGCCACAGGCACTCGGGCACGAGATACTCGGTGAAGTAGTAGCGGCTGGTCCGGACGCCACCGATGCGCCCATCGGCAAAACGATGCTGGTACACCCGTGGATTGGCTGTGGCGATTGCAACGCCTGCGATGAACAGCGCGAAAACGAATGCACCAACATGAACTCTATTGGTATCTTCCGCGATGGTGGCTATGCCACACATGTACTGGTAGACCACGCAAAGTTTCTGGTGGATGTCGATGGCATCGACCTTGACCATGCCACACCGCTTGCGTGCAGCGGCGTTACCGTGTTCAACGCGCTGCGTACCGCGCTGCCGATCAGAGACGATGAATGGCTGTGCGTGATGGGCGCCGGCGGACTGGGCCTTAATGCAGTGGCAATCGCCAGTGCCATGGGCGCCACACAAATTGTATCGGTCGACGTGGACGACAATGCACTGGCCGCCGCCGAGGAAATGGGCGCCAAAGCAACAATCAACGCAAAGCAGGTCCCGAACGTGGTGGAAGCATTACGGGAAATTACCGGCAACAAGTTACTTGCGGCTGTAGACACCGTCGGTAACGAAGCCACGTCACACAACGCGGTAGAGGCATTGGTGAAAACCGGTCGGTATGTACTGGTTGGGCTACACGGCGGCACCTTTAAAATGCCACTGCCAATGCTGCCGCAAAAGGCACTGACCGTGAAAGGCTCGTATGTTGGCTCGTGCAGGGATCTGCGTGAGCTGGTGGCTCTGGTGAAGACCGGCAAGGTTAAAAACATTCCGGTCAGCACCCGTCCGCTCGATCAGGCAGACGCCACACTACAGGATCTGCGCGACGGTAAAATTACTGGCAGAGTGGTGTTAACGACAGACTAGTGAGGTTGCGCGGCCCGGGCACTGCGCGCGTTCCTGCCGCTAAGGCTAGGCAACAAATAAGTACGCCGCAGCACCAGCCAACCGTTACGATGGAAATACAGTCACTCAGCTCGTCGGCAATACTACCTGCGACTGCAACACTGCTGACTGAGTGTCAGTGCCCGATGCTACGTGAGCGCTGCCAGTGGCTGGTTTCATCGCAATGACAAATACCGCCATG
>CAYMFQ010000081.1:20058-21441 GCA_964389335.1 uncultured Granulosicoccaceae bacterium | reverse complement strand
TGTTTAGTTTGCCGGTGGGAGTTGATCCCCGATCGGCGAACTCCTGTACTTAGCATGTTATACATGTACCCGACACAACAGTTTCGTTAATCGGGGATATACTCGCACCTAATAATCGTGCACGTGTTCAATTCGCCGGAGTCGATCCCCGATAAGTGGACTCTTATACTCAGATAAACTACCCGCGTTAAACAACCGACAGATACCTCATCTGACAATCTGTGCGGGTTATGATGCACGCACATACGAAACAGACTTACTTTCGGCGAATGATTAGTACGACGAGAATAACCCTGCGCTCTTTCCTTGTTGCTGCCAGCACACCGCTATTGTTCGGCTGCGAGCCGCTGCTCGATCTCGCCATTGATTGTATTGATCGGGACGGACCGGAGTTCAATAAAACGCTGGTGGTGGCCCCGGTGCTGAATCAGGTCTACTCGGAGTCCATTACGGTATCGATTGACAACGAACCGCTCGACGATCGCTTCGATTATGACTTTGCCATTACCGGTGAGTTACCCACGGGCATCGAAGTCAGTGAAATTGGACGCCAGCTGATTTTCTCAGGCACGGCCACTGAACTGGGTCAGTTTCCCATTGATATTTCGGTGGAGGTATCTCATCGCAACGGCAATCTGGATAGTGGCCTGTGTTTTACCACCGCCTCGCAGACGTACGATCTGTCCGTGCTGCCGATGTAGCCGCTTATCGCACCTGCTGTTATGTGCTGCTGTGTGACGCAGGCACATAGCAGGCACCAGAGGGTTTTTGCTATCGTGCTCTCTTCCAAGGCCATTGAAACCTGTCGATGAGTGCAGCCAACGAGGTAACCCTTACACCCAGCCCGGTTGTTCAGGCACCCATGGCCGGCGTGCAAAACAGTGCACTGACTGTGGCGGTCAGTAACGCTGGCGGCCTGGGGTCCCTGCCCTGCGCAATGCTTGATACATCTCAAGCGCAGCAGGAGCTATCAACCATTGCTGCCGCGACCAGCGAGCCCTACAACGTTAACTTCTTTTGCCATCAGCAACCCGTTATAGACGAGCAGCGTTACGATGCATGGATGGCGCTGCTGGCACCGTATTTTGCAGAACTTGATCTCGAACCTCCGGCGACACCAAACGCCGCCAGTCGACAACCTTTCAGCCACGAGATGGCCGATGCCATTGAACCTTTCAAGCCGCCGATAATCAGCTTTCATTTCGGATTGCCTGCAACAGATCTGCTGCAACGCGTGAAAGGCTGGGGATCACGCGTATGGTCATCGGCAACAACGGTCGACGAGGCGCAGTGGCTGGCTGCCAACGGCGCTGATGCCATCATTGCCCAGGGTGTTGAGGCAGGTGGCCATCGCGGTATGTTTTTAACGGATGATGTCACCAC
>CAYMFQ010000081.1:0-19958 GCA_964389335.1 uncultured Granulosicoccaceae bacterium | reverse complement strand
TTCTCCGGCAGACCGGCACGTGGCATTGTCAATCGATTGATGGCTGAAATTGGCCCCGACTGTAAGCAGGCACCTGCGTTTCCACTGTCGTCTATAGCCGTCACAGCTTTGCGCAACGCGTCAGAGGCTGAGGGCAACAGTGATTTCAGTTCACACTGGTGTGGACAGAACGCGAGCGGCTGTGAAGAGATTTCCGCCGCAGCAATGACAAAGAAACTCGCTGGCTGGTAGTGCAACCCGGGGCGCTACCCCGGGTTGTTATTGGATGGTAGCTAGGCGATATAGCCCATGCTTTCCAGCTTCAGCAGTACACGGTGCGCTGCCAGATCTGGTGTTAGCTCCTGCGTATCGATAAACACCTCGGGGTTTTCCGGTTCCTCGTAGGGATCGCTGATGCCGGTAAACTCCTTAATTTTTCCTTCGCGTGCAAGCTTGTACAGACCCTTGCGGTCGCGTCGCTCACACTCTTCAAGTGAAGTTGCCACATGCACTTCGATGAAACCGCCCATGGGTTCTATCAGGTCACGCACATGTTTGCGTGTGCGGGTGTAAGGTGCAATAGGAGCACAGATCGCAATACCACTGTTCTTGGTGATTTCACTGGCGACATAACCAATGCGTTGTATGTTGAGGTCGCGGTGCTCTTTTGAGAACGTCAGTTCACTCGACAGGTTCTGGCGCACAACATCGCCGTCGAGCAGTGTCACCGGCCGTCTGCCGTCCTCGAGCAGCTTCACCATCAGTGCGTTGGCAATGGTTGACTTACCCGAACCCGAAAGCCCGGTAAAGAAAACGGTAAAGCCCTGCTTGCTGCGCGGCGGATAGGCGCGCTGCAATTCCGTAATGACTTTCGGGTAGGAAAACCATTCCGGAATCTCCAGGCTCTCAGTCAGCCGGCGGCGGAACTCCGAACTGGAGATACTGAGTACCTTGTCGTCAGCATCGATTTCATCTTCAGTAACGTACTGAGCCCGATTCTCCGCGTAGACCATCTTCTTAAACGGCACCATCGCGATATCCAGTTCGCTTTCGTACTCTTTAAAAAGCTCCTGTGAGGCATAGGGCGGATAAAACGGCTTGCCGTCTTTATCAACACCGGCACCGGCATGGTCTTCCCCAACGATCAAATGGGTACAACCGTAATTCTTGCGGATAATGGCGTGCCACAGGGTTTCTCTAGGTCCGGCCATACGCATAGCCAGGTTAAGCAGGCTAAGTGCGGTGGTCTGCTCCGGATACTGATCGAGAATGTGCTCGTAACAGCGCACCCTGACAAAGTGACTGACGTCACCGGGCTTCGAAAGGCCCACAGTTGGGTGAATTAACAGGTTGGCCTGCACTTCTCTGGCTGCTCGAAAGGTCAGTTCCTGATGCGCTCGATGCAGCGGGTTGTGGGTTTGAAACGCGACAATCTTGCGCCAGCCAAGTTTGCGAAAGCGTCCACGCAACTCGGCCGGCGTGTCGCGCATCAGTTTAAAGTCGTAGTGAATACGCGGCTCAATACCGTGCACACGCCCGCCCAGGTAAACCGGACCAGCGACGTTCATCAGGTAGTTCACACCCGGGTGGGTTTCGTCACGCGTGCCGTACACACGTTCGGCTTCCATCGATTTGTCAGGTGTGTAGATATCCTGCACTTCCATGGTTGCCAGTAGCACGCCCTCGGGATCGCGCAGCGCAATTCGCCGTCCGGGGTGCATGTCCTGAGCAAATTCCTCACTGACATCAAGGCAGATCGGCATTGGCCACAACACACCATCGGGCAGACGCATATCGCGACAGATACTTTCGTACTCGGCCTGTGTGTTGAACCCTTCGAGTGGCGAAAACGCACCGTTGGTCAGCATGTCCAGATCACACAACTGGCGTTCGGTCAGACTCCAGACCGGAAAATCGCCGGCTCGCTCCTTCTCCTCCTCAGCAGCGGCCTCGGTGAGATAGCAATCCTTTAATGTCCCGCCGTGCGGTTCCTTGAATGCCCCCATTTGCAATGATCCTCTGTAGGTAGAAAGTGGTCAGTAAATTAAAGTTTATGCTTACCATTTTAGTGCCTAATTTGAACGACGACGACCTGGCTGCGTAACAGCAGCTGTGATCCATTCGCCGATATTGCAACTACAGACTGAATAGTCGCAGACTTCCGCACAAACAAGCCGCCTGGTACCACTGACGGTCTATTGACACACATTACCTGTGACAGCGGTTTTCGTTTTACGTTTTCCCTCTACGTTTTGCACAGCGGTTCAAAGCACTTCAGCCAATCCTGCCTAATTCGCCGGTTTAGAACCAGCGCAACACGCCGATCCCCTATTAAAGATTGTAAACACTTGAACCGGCGCAGCACCAGTTTCGTCCTCGTTGTGTCCGACGAAATACAGACTATGTGTTTAATAGTTGTACTCGCTGCCGACGTTCATTCAACCCGCTGATGCACGACCGACAGATTGTCGCAAGTGTTCGAGCCACACGGAGACGGCGTGAATAAAAAACTCCTGGTAGCACTATTAGTATCCTCTGGTCCCGCGTTCGCAGGCACAGCCGGTGTCAATTCCGGTTCAAGCATGACAACCGGCCCCTCCTCCAGTCCGTTGTCTTTGCAGGCCACGACCCACAACCCGGCCATGACCTCTTTGGTGGTGCCAGACCGGGAGCGCTGGCGAATCTCTTATCTGCCAAGCGTGGGATTTAACACGGAACTCGGTGACGTCGATAATTTCTCGGACGATCTGGAAGAGTTGATTGATATCGTTGACGACCCGTCGTCCACCTCAGATCCGGTTAGTGAAGTACTCGACCGGTTTAACTCGACACTGGTTGAAATGGGTGATTCCGGTTACCTGAAGGGCTCGTTGTCTTTCGGGCTACCGATATTGCCACTGGTGCACAAGACGGACTATCACGATTCTTCCATCGGTGTCAGTGCCGGCGTACTGGCGCAGTTTGGCGTACAAGTGCTCGACAGTGCACTGACGTTTGATGATCAGAACGGCACGTTCTCTACCGCAACGTCACTGTACCTCAAAAGCGGTATCGAGAAGTCATTAACACTGACTTACAGCCGCCCCATCATGGATACACCAGCACTGGAATTTGCCAATAAAGGCAAGCTCTACGGCGGTGTTTCAGCGCGTCTGATCTCCATGGAGCTGAGCAAGCAGGTATCACCGGTGCAACAGCTCGACGGCGACAACGTCAGCGATATTATTACCGATGAATACGACAGCAATCTGGAAGAGACCACCAACATTGCGTTCAGTGCCGGCGTGGTCTGGGATGTCGGTCGCTATCGACTGGGCTTTACGTTCGAGAATATTAACTCACCCAGCTTTAACTACGGCGCCATCGGTACCGACTGTGCCAGCCGCCCCGAAAATACACCGGCACGCTCAAGCTGTGAGGCAGCCGCGCAGTTCATCCAGCAGGACGGCAGAATCAGAGCGCGTGAAGAGCACACCATGCACGCTCGCACCCGCGTCGACGGACTGTTTAACTTCACCAGGCGCTGGAGTGCTTCCGGTTCTCTGGACCTTGCGGCCTACGATGACATCGTTGGTTTTGAAAACCAGTGGCTGCATCTGGCCACCATGTACAACTTTGACAATAACATCGTGCCGTCGCTGCGTGTTGGCCTGCAAAGTAATCTGACAGGTACCCAGCAATCGAGCCTGACTGTCGGCATGTCGCTGTTCAAGTTTGTGTCGCTTGATATGGAATACGGGCTGGACAGCACTTCTATCGATGGCAGTTCCGCACCACGACGTTTCGGTATTGCACTGGGTGTAGAAGAACGTTTCTAACGTTCAGAGACCGGACCACGATCAACCTAACGGAAAACAGAGATGATCAAGAATAATAACGGTGCTCTCGCCACCAACAAAACCCTGCTGTCCGTGTGCCTGTCAGCCGCGCTGTTAACTGCGTGCGGCGGCACCGGTCAGGACGATGGTACCCCTTCGTCTGCATCACAGGAATTCAGCGGCGCGGTACTTGACGGTTACCTCGCCAGAGCCACAGTATTTATCGACTCAAACAACAACGGCACCCGCGATGCGTGGGAAGCCTTTGCGTTCACCGATAACGAAGGCTTTTATTCATTTAACCCCAACACCAACACCGACTACTGCGCCGATACCGCCAGTGCCCAGGAGGCACAGTATTGTCTGGTAAGCAGCACCAGCCACACCAATGTGGTTGTGCGTGTTGACGGCGGTTATGACGTACTGACCGGCGAGCCGTTTCTCGGTCAGTTAACGCGCCGCGTGGACGCTTCCAGCGACGCGCCGACAGACTCACTGATATCACCCATTACATCGTTGCTGACCAGTGCGCTGACAGAAGAACAACAGGATGCCATGCTGAACGCACTGGGCCTTGACTCTGCTGATCTCGATACTGACTACCTGAACAGTGATGGCAACGGTGCGGTAGACGCAGCGCTGTTAAACAAAGCCCTGACCATTCACAAGGCAGTGACAGTACTGGCCGACAGACTGACCGATACCTATGATGAAATTGGCGAGAACTTCGGTACACCGAACGACGCTACCGCCGCGGTCTATGAAGCTTTGGCTGAAAGCGTTGCGAGCCTTGGTACACTTGACGGCGCGCTGCAACCAGCAGCCCTGTACGAGGTACTCGATCAGGCAGAGGAAGAACTGAAAGCGGTTTATCGTCGCAAAGACCTCTCGCTGCCAGCGGATATGGGCAACGCTGACAATCCACAAAACTTTGTTCGCATTGCCGATGTCGTCAGTGACATTGCGCCGGTGGTAGATGCACTCATTGACGAGAACAGCGCTACACTTGAAAACGTGGCGGGCCGTGCCCGTGCGCTGGAATCACTGGTACTCAAGGCGGTTAACGAGTCTAACGAAAACGATGCCTCTATCGAAAGCGCGGTTGAGTTTTTCACGGACAACGGCAACGAGCCACTTCTCGGTGCACTAATTGACAGCCTTGACTCCGATACTGCTGACCTTGGCACACTCTCCACCAATGACTTCAGTGGCACCGATTTCGACTCGGTACTGGAGATTGCCGCGTCATCGAGCATTCCAGACAACACGCCCGCCATCACACGCGTCGGCGGAACTACCCTTCGGTTGTCTGACCTGCATCTTGGCAGCGCACCGGCAAAACTCGACGACAGTGAAGTGGAGTTCTACTTCAACGGGCAGCCCGGAGATACCGACGGATCTTTTACCGCCTGCGTAAAGATCATTGAAGATGCCAATGAAGACGGTACGCTCGGCGATGGCAATACCCGCGGCGATGTGGCCGATGGCTTCTGGAGCATGCTGCCCGGGCCCGGGTTTGATGGCACCGGTACGTTTAACCTGGTCATGACCATCAACTTCCTCGGCGCTACCTATCAGGGCATCGTCAAGGCGGGTGGGCTTGAAACCCGCGACGGTATTGATTACCAGGCAATGCGTTTTGATAACGATGGCAAGCTCGAAACCTGGTATACGCAAAATGGCTTTGTCGAAGGCGGTACCGCGCCGAGCGGTAGTGCGGACTGCGAGGCCAGACTGCCATCGCGCATCGGTATATAACTACCGGTACGTGATCGCATAGGGTTTAGCTCCCATCGGGTGGGATGGGAGCTTACCGGAGTTTACAACGGCGCGCGCACTACGCGCCGCCTGAGCGATAAAAGCACAGCAAGCACCAGTGCCAAGGCCGGATCAAACCGTCCACTACCTCCACCACTTTCCTCACTGGTATCTTCCGCCTGCAAATCAGACAGGCTGTCTGCAGCGCTCCAGTCAATCATTGACTGTATAACGTCCGCTGTGGCCTCAGCACTTGCGGGAGAACCGGATAAACACAGCTCACTTGAAATACACAGGTCAAGCGTGTGTTCGCCCTCGGCGATCAGATGTAACTGACTGCCACGATCATCACAGGCAGACGATTTTTTTATCGAACTGAAATCAATTGCCTGTGTAACTTCCGTGCTGTCGTCAAGCTGACCGGACAGTGCATCACACAGGCGTTCAGACTGTCTGGATGGCAGCAGCGAGTCTGATTCACCGTGCAGCATAAAAAACGGCGGAAACAGCTGAGGTTGCGCCGCCACAATTGATGGAAACGAGTTGTTAGCCACCAGCGCGCTGTCAAGATCCAGTGTTTCAATGGTCTGGCCAGTGACCGCTTCGAGGATACGGCTACCCTGCGCGTTGTCGTCAGCGCCAGACTGTAGTTGTATCGCAAAGTCACGGAAGTCTACCGGTGCGTAGAACAACACTGAGCGTTCGATAAGCTCGGGCTGATTAATAGCGAGCGACGCCGCCAGGTGTCCACCCGCAGACTGACCAAACAACACCGGCTTGCCGGATGCACCATAGGCCTGCTGGTTATCGTTGACCCAGGCCAGTGCATCGTTGACATCGTCCACTATCTCATCAAGGGTTGCCTGCTGACAGGCAGCGGTGCCATCGCTGTCGCCGACAAGACGATAGAACGGTGCAAACACAACAAAGCCTGCGTCAGTAAAGTGCGTGGCCATATTTTCAACACCGAGAAACCCGGTGCCTCGATATTGCCAACTGCCACCATGCAGTGCGATAAGCGGCTTAAGAGGCGCTACGGCTTGTGATGATGAAGCCGCTGGCTGCGAAGAATAGACACGCATCTCAAGGTCACAGGTGCCGACCTCGTTTTGCACCTGCTTATAGCTGACACGCTGAATGTAGGGTTGAGGTTTGCCACTAATGGATAATGCACCCACATCAAAACGGGTGCCGGGCGACAATGTCCAACGTTGAAGTTGCGTGCTGTTAGCAGCACCGTTGCCGAGTAATTCCGACGACAGCGCAACCGTACAAAAGTCCTGCAATGACGTGGGATAAAAATCAAAGCCTGTGGTGCAACTGGCATCTGCGTACAGCGTACCTGCCTGCGTGAAATCAGTTTCAAGCACACATGCACCCGTGTTATTGCTGTACGCGGTCGGCTGTGCCAGCCCGGTTTGCAACACGGTGGTAAGCTGACACTCGGCGGCACTTTGCAGTAGCTCTTCTACTGAATCGTTATCATCAAGCAGCAGTGCAGCCAGCAGCTCAAAGCGATTGTCGCGGATAAAACCAGTAGTCAAAGGAAAGCGCGCAATTGGCGTGAGTAGTTCGTAGAGTGCAAGTATCTGCTCATCGTCGGCAGCAGGTAACTCTATGTCCAGTATACCGGCGTTGTCGCCATTGTCGTCAGCCAGCGACTCCGCCAGCTGCTCGTTGACACTACTTTGCAGCCGCGTAAGTTCTTCGTTGAGCCTTGAGGGCCGCAGCAGTGCTTCGACCTCGTCCTGCAGGAAATTCTCAAGTAGCCCTCTGATGATGGAATCATCGACGTCAACACGAATGTTTGACTCGGTCAGCTGACCATTAAGTGATAACTGTGGCTGCAGCCGAAGTATGTCCTCGGCAATCCACACCGGGTTTAGTTCGAGAGCAATCGACAGGTCGAGCGACAGTGGGCCGTCCGCGGTAAATGTAAAAGTATCACGCGCCAATTGCTGACAGCTTCCCAAACGAAAGCCAAAGGTCTGCCGTGCAGTGCCGGCTATATCAAGTGCGGTGTTTAGCGAGAGCTGTATGGTCAGTGGTTCAAACAGCGAATTAAGCTCCAGCGATAACGCAGAGTCCGTGGCCACTTCAACTACCGTGCGCATGTTGTTGATGACGGTGCTGGTACAACCATCCTCTACTGTCTGATCAAACAGCTCATCTTCGATCAGCAGCGCGCCGTCGCGAAAGTTCAGATCAGCCGCGTCGAGTTCGCGCTGAATCTTATCGAGTACCAGTTGCCGTACGGAATCGGGCTGACCACGCTCTGACTCAAGCGCCTGCTGCAGCTCGGCCAGGCTGACGGACACGGTCTCGGCACGCGCGGCACTGACACCGAGCAAAAGCATTGCAGTAAACAAAAAACGACTGATCACGGATTTCTCTTGTGGTTACCTGGATTGTTACATTGGGCGAGGAGCTGGCACACGGCCAGTAAACCAACGACGGTTGACGTTATTTGCACCGATGGATCTGAACCTGAGCTTAAAGTCTTGCAGGCACGCCGGTCGCCCATGCCACCATTTTACCCTCGCACCGGCAACGCTGGCCCTGCAGTCTGCACAGGCTTTACATCGGGTATGCGCTTGTGGGCACATGTTGCTGTGGCGCTGCTCTGGCAGGTTGAACAAGTTGGGCGGAGACAACGACCGCCATCTGCATCGTGACGGCACTCGCAAAGCGGCCGAACAGTGCCATTGTACGGCCTTTCACACGCGCCCGTGTGTTGCTTATTGTGTCCATTTAGGTTAGCGTCACCGGCCCGTCCCCCACTCCAGCCGGCTCCCGCCGCGGTATCAACGTGAATAGTAACAGCATAAGTGCATTCCACCAGCTGGCGCTCAGTGCGCCTGTGTTGAAAGCGCTAGAAACCGTGGGTTATGAAAAACCCTCTCCCATTCAGGCCAGCACTATTCCGCTGTTGCTGGCCGGCCGCGATGTACTTGGGCAGGCGCAGACCGGAACCGGTAAAACTGCGGCGTTTGCGCTGCCGGCGCTGTCGACGCTGGATATCAAACAAAAGGCACCGCAGGTGCTGGTACTGGCACCAACTCGCGAGCTGGCAATTCAGGTAGCCGAGGCCTTTCGCAAATACGCATCGCATATTCCAGGCTTTCATGTACTGCCGGTTTACGGTGGCCAGGACTATCGGGTACAGACTCGCGCGCTGGACCGTGGAGTACACGTGGTGGTCGGCACCCCGGGCCGCATCATGGACCACATGCGCCGCGGCAACCTGAAGCTTAACGAGCTCAAGCTGCTGACGCTGGACGAAGCCGACGAAATGCTGCGTATGGGTTTTATTGACGATGTGGAATGGATTCTGGAGCAGATTCCCGAAAGCCGTCAGATAGCGCTTTTCTCTGCCACCATGCCGGGACAGATCAAACGCATAGCCACGCGTTATCTAAATGATCCGGCGCTGGTAACAATAGAAGTCAAAACCACCACCGCTGACACCATCACACAAAAGTACTGGCCGGTCAGTGGTCGCAATAAACTGGATGCACTGACGCGTATTCTGGAGGCGGAAACATTCGATGCGATGCTGATTTTCGTGCGCACCAAAACCGCCACAGTTGAGCTGTCAGAAAAGCTGGAAGCGCGTGGCTACGCCTGTGCACCGCTCAACGGCGACATTCAGCAAAAACAACGCGAGCGCACCGTCGATCAACTCAAGCGCGGCAAACTCGATATTATCGTAGCCACCGATGTTGCCGCACGCGGCCTTGACGTCGAACGCATCAGCCACGTATTGAACTACGATATTCCGTACGACACCGAAGCCTACGTGCATCGCATTGGTCGTACCGGTCGCGCCGGACGCCATGGTGATGCGATTCTGTTTGTTGCCCCGCGCGAAAAGCGCATGATGCAAACCATCGAACGCGCCACCGGCCAGCGCATTGAGCAGATGGACATTCCCTCCAGTGATGACATCAACAATCGCCGCATCACGCGTTTTAAACAACGCATCAGCGATACCATTGATACAGAAGACCTGTCTTTTTTTACCGGCCTGCTGGAAGACTACCAGCGCGACAATGAACACAGCCCACAGCAAATTGCAGCAGCGCTGGCACATCTGCTACAGGGCGACACACCTTTTCTGTACGCCACACGACCAGACACCCGCTATGGTGCAGACGCAAAAAGCTTCAATGCTCGCAACAGAAATGATTCGCACCACAAAACAACCGATAAGACTGGCGCACGCAAACGCAGGTTTGACGAAGAGCAACCACGTACCCGCGGCACAGACGATCGCAGCAAAGACAATCGCAATAAGGCAGATACTCGCAGCCGTGATAAAGATGCGCGCGGCCGTGATAAAGACGCACGCGGAGAGCAAGGCTATAAAGAAGCAAGGTCACAGCGACCACATGCGTCAGAAAATTCAGCGGATACGGAAACTTTCCGTATCGAAGTCGGCCGTGATCACGGTGTACAACCGTCGAACATTGTCGGTGCTATTGCCAATGAAGCAGGCATCGACAGCCAGTTTATCGGTTCCATCACGATAAACGACGACCACAGTTTTGTGGTACTGCCAGAGGGTATGCCAAAGCCCATCTTTAAGGATCTGAAAAAAATCTGGGTGTGTGGCCAGAAGCTGCAAATTTCACGAGCCTCTGACAAACCAAAGCGTACCAGTTTTAAGTCAGACGACACTCGCGGCGCCAAAGGCACACAGCCCGATTTTGACAAAAAGCGATTCGATAAGAAGCGTTCTGAACATGGACACTCTGAGCACAGGGGCTCTGAGCGCGGGAAATCTGAACACAAGAGCTTTGAACACAAGAGCTCCGAACACAGGGGCCCAAAACGCGGTGATCACAGCGGTGCCGGCAAGCACGCCGGTGGTCACCGAAAGCGAATCGATAGATTTGACTCAGAACCGAATGCCGAGCGCTCACACGACGGTAAAAAGCGCAAGGGCGATAAGTTCGGTGCCAAAAAAACCGACACTGGCAAGCCCGCAAAACACAAGAGCGATAAGCGGGGCGGTGAAAAACGCGGCAAGAAAAGTAGTGTAAAGTCCGCACGTCTAACAACCTCAGACCGCAGAAAGACGCTTGAGAAAAAGCGTGAAGAGAGTGTGGCCATCAACAAAAAACGTATTCGCTCAATAAAGGCAAAGCGGGAAGCCGGCATTGGCACTGAATACGTACCGGCCGAAAATCAAAAAAGCTGAGCATCAAAAAAGCCAGAGGCCCCTACGTGCACTATAACCGTCCACTGCAGTTCCTGCGTTGTGTTGCCTACGAGATATTCGTTCTTGCCATTACGTTGCTGTTTGGACTACCGGTGCTGATCTGCAGTCTGTTTTCCTATCGACTGGCGGCCGGGCTGGCGAAGACCTGGGCGCGTTTAAATTTATTCGGCTTGCGTGTGCTGTGCAATCTGGCTGTCGATATACAGGGACAGGAGCACATCCCCGAGCACGGCTGCATTGTGCTGTCCAAGCACCAATCAACGTGGGAAGCTTTTTTTCTGTTTGGTACCCTGCGCAACAGTGCGTTCGTAGCGAAAAAATCGTTGCTATGGATTCCGTTTTTCGGCTGGGCAGTGGCGCGCCTGCGATTCATCATGATTGACCGACAATCCGGCCGCGCCGCACTGAAACAGATGTTCGAACAGGCTCGCGACCGGCTGAGCCACGGCATAAGTATTGTGGTGTTTCCTGAAGGCACGCGCATGCCTCCCGGCGCAAAAACCAACTACCGGATTGGTGGTGCTGCCATCGCCGCACAAACCGGCGCAGACGTTTTGCCAGTGGCACTTAACTCCGGCGAGTACTGGCCGCGCAATGGATTTATGAAGCGACCGGGGACAATCAGTGTACGCTTTGGACCGCTGATTAGCAGCACAGGCAAAACCGCCGCGCAGATCAATCAGGAAACCGAAACATGGATTGAAGCCGAAATGGCCAAACTCGCGCGCGACAACAACCACATGCCACAACATCAGTACCCGACGAAACCCGCGGGCAACAGCGCGTAATCAGGTAGACTGCTGCCATGACCGTTGATTCGAATCCGACCACTGCAACGCAATCGTACAATCGCCCGCTGCTCTATCTTCGCTCGCTGTGCTTCTGGGTATGCTCCGTCCTGAATACTCTGCTGATGGCTATCCCGGTACTGGGCAGCAGTATTTTCTCTTACCGCCTCGCCGCCAGCCTCGCCAAAGTCTGGGCCAAAACCAATCTGTTCGCCCTGAAGCTGTTTTGCAATCTCAGCTGTGAGGTAGAGGGCGAGGAGAACATACCCGCAGCAGGTTGCATTGTGCTGTCGAAGCATCAGTCAACCTGGGAAACTTACTTCCTCTACATCACCCTGCCACACTGCGCGTTTGTGGCCAAACGGTCGCTGCTGTGGATCCCTATATTCGGCTGGGCCATTGCAGCGCTGCGCTTTATCATGATTGATCGAGGCTCTGGTCGAGTCGCTGTAGTACAGATGATCGAACAGGCGCGAGAGCGGCTCAGCCGCGGCATTAGCATCGTTATCTTTCCGGAGGGCACGCGCATGCCACCCGGCGCTGCACCGAACTATCGCATCGGTGGTGCGGCAGTGGCAGAACAGACCGGCGCCGGTGTGCTGCCGGTGGCGGTTAATTCCGGTGAATTCTGGCCACGCATGGGGTTTATTAAATGGCCCGGTAAGATCAGTGTTCGCATTGGCCCGGTCATCAGCAGCGAAGGTAAATCCGCCAACGCCATTATGGAAGAAACCCAAAGCTGGATAGAAGGTGAAATGGCAAAGATATCCCGCCCCAATCGTTTCCCCTATTGAAGATAACAGGCATTTTCACAAGGGCCTGGCTATTCGGGCCTGACACACCCCGGACCCGCACTTCACAAAACCAAACATCACGCCTATCGTTAATAACGGCGACGGTTACAACCTGAATCAGGTAGACTCACGCTGACTTAAGCCAATCCAACACGGGGATAGTTCTGTGGCGAAAGATGCTGACATCGGCCTTATCGGTCTGGCAGTAATGGGTCAGAACCTGATTCTGAACATGAACGATAACGGTTATCGCGTGGTTGCCTACAACCGTACCCCCGCTCGCACACACGAGTTTCTTGCTGGTCCGGCCAAAGGCACCAACATCACTGGCGCCGACACTCTCGAAGAACTCGTTCAATCGTTGTCAAAGCCGCGCAAAGTCATGTTGATGGTGCGTGCAGGTGAAGCGGTCGATGCCACCATTGACAGCCTGCTACCGCTGCTCGACAAGGGCGATCTAATCATCGACGGTGGCAACTCCAACTTTGAAGACAGTCAGCGGCGTGCCAAAGCGCTAAAAGAAAAGGGCTATTTTTTCATTGGCACCGGTGTATCCGGTGGCGAGGAAGGCGCGCGCAACGGACCGTCGATCATGCCCGGCGGTAACCCGCAGGCCTGGCCACTGGTTAAAGATCTGTTCCAAAACATCAGTGCGAAAACCGATAGCGGTGCAGCATGCTGTGACTGGGTGGGCGAGAACGGCGCCGGTCACTTCGTAAAAATGGTCCACAACGGCATCGAGTACGGCGACATGCAGCTGATCTGTGAGGCTTATCATTTTATGAAAAAAGGCCTCGGTTTAAGCAACAATCAGATGCAACAGATTTTCAGTCAGTGGAACGAACGCGAGCTTGGCAGCTATTTAATTGAGATAACCGCCGACATTCTCGGTTTCGAAGAAAACGGTCAGGCAGTAGTTGACCTGATAGTTGACCACGCAGGGCAAAAGGGTACCGGTAAGTGGACCGGTATCAACGCGCTGGAACTGGGCGTGCCACTTACCCTAATTGGTGAAGCTGTATTTTCCCGCTATTTATCAGCCATTCGCCATGAGCGCATAAAAGCTTCCACCGTGCTAAGCGGCCCTGAGACTTCCACGTTTGACGAGCAAACAACCGAGTGGATCAACTGGCTGGGAGATGCACTACTGGCATCGAAAATCATCTCCTATGCACAGGGTTATATGCTGATGCGTTCTGCTGCAGCCGAATACGAGTGGAACCTTCAGTACGGCTCTATCGCACAGATGTGGCGCGGTGGCTGTATCATCCGCTCAGTGTTCCTCGATGATATTAAAAACGCTTACGACAAAAACCCGGAACTCGAAAACCTGTTACTCGACGACTACTTCGCCGACGCCATTGAGTCTACACACAGTGGCTGGCGCAAAGTGATAGGCAAGGCAGTTGAACAGGGTATACCTGTGCCAGCCATGAGTTCGGCACTGGCGTTTTACGATGGCTATCGCACCGCTCGCCTGCCCGCCAACCTGTTACAGGCACAGCGCGACTACTTCGGTGCACACACCTATGAAAGGCTCGACAAACCTGCCGGTGAACGCTTCCATACCAATTGGACCGGTGAAGGCGGCGATGTGTCCAGCTCGTCTTATAATGCGTGACAAGGGCAATGCGTAACGCGGGTGATGCCTAACAAGGGCAACACGTAACGCGGGCCTGTTAATTCAATTGCCACGACAATAAGTCGTTATACCTGACGCCGCTGCGATCACGCAGTGAGCGCACCAGTTGAAACGAGTCAACGCGAAAACTAAAGTCCGGCTCGAGCAACGGCATCGATGGCGGCGTGGTGGCTTTCCGCGCCAGCGTCAGGTGTGGCTGATAACGTCGTTGACTGACGCGAATACCGGCCCGATTGGCCACCCGCTTGCACTTGTCTGCCAGTTGTTGCAGCGCATCAGGCGCTGCGGCAGGACCAAGCCATAGCACCGCCGGCTCTGACCAGTAACCGGTATCGGTTAAATGCAAATCAAACGAAGGCACGGTATAACCCTCCAGTGCCTCTTCGATCAGTTGCATTTGATCGGCGCTGGTATCACCTAAAAACGCCAGGGTAATGTGATAGTTCTGCACCGGTACCGGCTTTGCCAAAGCCGGCCAGCAAAGCTGCACCCACTGGTGAATGGCAATGCTGGTTTCGGCATCCGGTGTTACTGCAAAAAAGGTCCGCATAGCTATTTAATAAGTGCTTTATGTTGAGGGCACGGCGTTAATCACGATCAAGCCAGGCACTGCAATTCCAGCAACGCCCAAAGTTACCTTCAATCTGTTCGCCGCAGTTGCTGCATTGCTGTGGTGGCTGTTCGCGACGTTTGTCGCGCTCGTAGTCGGCGATCAGCTCCAGAGCCCGCTGCTCGTGTCGGGGCTCGGTAATCCACACGGTAACCAGCCCGCTGGTGGGTAGCTCGCCCACTGCTCCTGACAGGTAATGGCCTTTCATGACCGCGTGCAATCCACCGGCCCGCAGTTCATCGAGCGCAAGCTGACCGTCGATGAGATTTTCCGCTTCGTAGACCAGTAGCACGTGTTCAGCCTGACGCGTTATTCGACGGGTTACCTAAGCCAGGCTGCAACGTCGGAGTCTGCTCAGCAGCACGATCAGTCATCGACGGGAATGTCATAGGGCAACTCAAGCAGTTGCAACGGTTGTTCACCCTCTTTACCAATGGTCAATGCTTCGGATGCCGATCCAATGGCAAGCACCGCGAGCAGGCGGCTTTCACCGTTGCCGTCGTGCTGTGCGTCAACCACCTTGCCGACAGCGCTGTTCGCACCAGCGGCGAATATATCAGCACCGGGTGCCGGCGGCTGGCCCTTGATGGCAGCACGATACATGCGCCGCTTTAGCTTGCCGAGGTACTGCATACGTGCGACTACTTCCTGGCCCGGATAACATCCTTTTTCGAAGCTGACGCCGTCTATGTGTTGGAGATTTAGCATTTGCAGCACAAACGCTTCTGCGGTGTCATTACCGATAGTTGGTACACCAGCATCGATGTTTTGCAAACGCCAGCGCGCCTGACTGCACACCTGTGCCACCGATGCGATGCTGCGCCAGAGATTTTGTATGCTGCCAACCGGACCCACTATTTCATAGCGTGGCACATCGACAGCCGGCATTGCACTGCGAACGCGGGTAATGAGCAGATCATCGCTGACGGTCGTTTCATCAACAGCCGCTGGCAGTGCGCCGACACTGTCGGCCAGTACGCCGGCTGCAGCCTCGCCTGAGACGCCAATCACAACCTGATCAGTAACTACATCTATCTGAACCTTGGCGCGCAATACATACATCCGCAGCCGCTTAACTACCGTATCCACCTGGGCTGCCGGCATTCTGATCAGGAAGCCATCATCCAGCTTGTATAGCCGAAACAACAACAGCACACGCCCTTTGGGAGTGGACCAGGTGCTCAACTGACTGTACTGCGGTGACACCTGATTCACGTCATTGGAAAACTGCCCCTGCAAAAAGGTGCTGGCATCGTCGCCTGTAACATGCAGCAGTGCATCCGCCGACAAGTCACACAAACATTCGGGAGATGCCCGCTGCTGGTCACCGGCAAATTTCAGCGCGCTGGCAGAGTCGGCATCACCGGCCGTTACCGCGTCAGTTCCTTGTAAAAAACTTGACCAATCACTGTTCATATCAATTTACTCACCCGGGGTCTGGCGGCCTTGTTACCGGCGAAACGGCCGCAGTGTAAACACACAAAAGCACCGTTGATCAATGTATAATGCGGCGTCTGCGAAAACTGGTATGTTATGGGCATACACTGGTATATCCAGATGCTCGTGGCGGCCTGTTCCGCTACCGCAGGCCCACCATTGATACACCCCGGTGTATTCGCAACGACACTGTGCACCGATCCGGAGTGATCCATCAATCAGTAACGGCCAGTAGGACCGGCCCGCGTCATCCGGTTGACGTTACTTCGAACGGTGGCTTCCGGCAGTTGTGCAATGCGTCAATTATAGGGCGTTACAACGGGTCGATCAGTAGTACAGAGCAGCAATAGCGAGACAACCAACACAGAACAGCCTGGCACTTTTACCCGCTTGCGGTGTAACGAAGGCTTTCAGGATCAGTAATCACAAATGGCAGACAAACCCCGGAACACCATGGACGAGGCAAGCATCACCGCCGACAAGAAGTCAGATGAAAATGCTGACACGGCCGATGGCACCGCAACGGCCGACGTTGCGAACCAAAACACGACCAAAGAACCTCGCCGTCCTGCAGAGCACGGCGGGCCGACCGGTCTTGAGCCCACACGCTATGGCGACTGGGAAAAGAATGGCCGCTGCACTGACTTTTAAACACAGCTTTACCAGCAGACACTCTGCAGCAGGCCTGCTGTCCAACAGCGGTCAGCTACAATCAACTAACTGAATCACTTACCAAACAATCTGCGCAAAATCATCGCGCGTGACAATTTCTCGTTAACCAACCCGCTCAGGAACCTCAATGGCCTGGAAAGATACGCGACCACTATCGCCCCACCTGCAAATCTACAAACTCCCTCCGACTGCACTCATGTCCGTGCTGCATCGCGGCACCGGCGCGGTCCTCAGCATTGGTACCGTGTTACTGGTCATTGTACTGGCTGCTGCAGCGGCGGGGCCAGAATCCTTTGAAGGCATCGGCAGTCTGCTGCGATCGTGGTTTGGTTACCTGGTGCTGTTTGGCTTCACGTTCGCTCTGTTTGCACACTTTTGCAACGGCATCCGCCATCTGATCTGGGATATGGGCTATGGCTTCGATGTCAGCAAAGCCAACAAAGGCGCTCAAATCTCCTTTCTGTCGGCGCTCGTATTAACTGTATTAACCTGGGTAGTGGCCTTCGCTGCCGGAGGATCATAACCATGTCTGGCTCTTCTCACGGCACAGGTCACTTCTGGGTTCAGCGACTGACCTCGGTAGCGCTTATTCCACTGGCATTGTGGTTTTGTTTTTCAGTGGCATCGCTGCCGCAAATGACGCATGAACAGTTAACCGCATGGCTGCACTCGCCGCTCAACGCCACGCTGATGATCCTCGTGATCACTGTGGGCATGTACCACGGCAAACTCGGTCTGCAGGTTATCATTGAAGACTACGTTTCCAACCTGAACCGGCGGTCTTTGCTTATCGCAGCTGTCACCCTGATCAGCGGGCTGTTCGCCGCGCTCGGTGTGGTATCGGTACTCAAGATTTCGCTGGGAGCATAAACTTATGTCCTACAACGTTATTAAACACCAGCACGATGTCGTGATTGTTGGCGCTGGCGGTGCCGGTCTGCGCGCCACACTGGGTATGGCAACAGCCGGTTTATCGACCGCCTGTGTCACTAAGGTATTCCCGACTCGCAGCCACACAGTTGCCGCACAGGGTGGCATGAGCGCGGCACTTGGCAACATGGGCCCGGACCACTGGAAGTGGCACATGTACGACACCATCAAGGGCTCTGACTGGCTCGGTGATCAGGACGCCATTGAATACATGTGCCGCGAGGCCATACCCGCGGTTATCGAACTGGAGCACTACGGGGTGCCGTTCTCGCGCACCGACGAAGGCAAAATCTACCAGCGTCCGTTTGGCGGTATGACCACCAACTTTGGCGAAGGTATCGCGCAGCGCACCTGCGCCGCGGCCGACCGTACCGGTCACGCAATTTTGCACACGCTGTATCAGCAGTCGCTAAAGCACAACGCCGAGTTTTTCATTGAGTACTTCGCCACCGATCTGATCATGGACGAGGGCGTCTGCCGCGGCGTTATGGCATGGGATCTCGCCACCGGCGATCTGCACGAGTTTCGAGGCCATCAGGTTGTACTGGCAACCGGCGGCTGCGGACGCACCTACTTCTCCGCCACCTCCGCCCACACCTGTACCGGAGACGGCAACGCCATGGTACTGCGCGCAGGACTGCCATTGCAGGACATGGAGTTCGTACAATTCCACCCCACTGGCATCTACGGCGCCGGGGTACTGATTACCGAAGGCGTGCGTGGCGAAGGCGGCTACCTGACCAACTCTGAAGGCGAGCGTTTTATGGAACGCTATGCACCTAACGCCAAAGACCTGGCCTCGCGCGATGTCGTCAGCCGCTCGATGACGCAGGAGATCAACGAAGGCCGTGGCGTCGGCGACGACGGCGACCATATCTTCCTGAACCTGATGCATCTGGGCCCGGAAGTGATCGACGAGCGCCTGCCCGGCATCTCGGAAAGCGCCAAGGTATTCGCCGGTGTCGACGTTACCAAGGCACCCATTCCGGTCATTCCAACCGTGCACTACAACATGGGCGGCATTCCAACCAATTATCGCGGTGAAGTCGTCACCCTGTGGGAAGGCGATCCGGACCACGTGGTACCCGGCCTGATGGCAATCGGCGAAGCCGCCTGCGTATCAGTACACGGTGCCAACCGACTCGGTTCCAACTCGTTGCTCGACATTGTTGTGTTTGGGCGCGCCGCCGCATTACGTGCCAAAGAACTGGTCGAAGCCGGCAGCCCGCACAAGCCGCTGTCCGACGATGTCACCGGTGCCCTGATCGACCGACTCGACAAGGTGCGGCACGCCACCGGTGGTACCGGGGCCGCGCAATTGCGCGACAAAATGCAGCGCACCATGCAAAGCCGGGCGGCGGTATTCCGCACCGGTGAAACCATGTCTGCCGGTTGTAAGGAGCTTGAAGCCGTCGTTGCCGAATGGGAAGACATCGGCGTCAGCGACAAAGGTATGGTGTGGAATACCGATCTGGTTGAGACACTGGAGCTTGAGAATTTGCTGTGTCAGGCGCAAACCATTATGGAGGGCGCTAATATGCGGACTGAATCGCGCGGCGGCCACGCCCGCGAGGACTATACCGAGCGCGATGACGAAAACTGGATGAAGCACACACTGGCGTGGGTGCAGGACGGCAAGGTATCGTTTGATTTCCGTCCGGTACACATGAACACGCTAACAGACGAGGCGGAAACGATCCCGCCCAAAAAGCGTGTGTACTAGACGTCCTGGCGCTATGCCGCAGACTTCCACCTTTTATTTCGGGCCGTGCCTGCTGAGGCCGGTCCGCCTGCAAGGAACCATTCAACATGGCTGAATTTACGCTGCCAGCTAATTCGATCGTCAAAAAAGGCAAGACGTACGAGGCGCCGGCCGACGCCAAAAACGTGCGCAACTTTCTGGTGTACCGCTACGATGCCAGCACCGGTGAAAATCCGTCGGTCGATACCTACCAGGTCGATATCGATAACTGCGGGCCGATGATTCTCGACGCGCTGATCAAGATCAAGTCAGAGATCGATTCCACGCTGTCTTTTCGCCGCTCCTGCCGTGAGGGAATCTGTGGCTCCTGCGCGATGAACATCGACGGCGCCAACACCCTCGCCTGCACCATGGCAATCGAGGATGTCGAAGGCGATATCAAAATTCATCCGCTGCCGCATCAGCCGGTGGTAAAAGATCTGGTCTCGGACCTCGATAATTTCTATCGCCAGTACGAAGCGGTTGAGCCGTGGATGCAGTCTGACAGCAAGCCAGCCGGTGGCCGCGAGCGGCTGCAAAGCAAGGAAGATCGCGAAAAGCTCGA
>CAYMFQ010000080.1:20454-21606 GCA_964389335.1 uncultured Granulosicoccaceae bacterium | reverse complement strand
AAAGAGAAGGCCCGGCAAGACGAACAGTCCATCGCACAGCTCGAAGAACAACTGGCCAAACTGACCGCCGACTTCGATAGCCTGCAGCAGGATAATGCCGAGCTTACCGACAATTTATCGAACGTTACCCAACAACTGGAAGAGAACGCCACGGCCAGCGCCTCACAACTGGAAGAGGCAAACGCCAAACTTGCAGAAACAGGCGCAAATCTGGACGACGCAAATGCACGGCTGGCAGATACAACAGCGAAACTGGATGAAGCTCTGTCGGAATCCGGATCAATCAGTGGTGTGCTGAAACAAAAGGAGCAGGAACTCAACGAGCAGCAGGGCCAAATCGATACTATGCAGTCAGCGCTGACAGAAGCCGACAACCGGAACGGCGCCCTGACAGAGCAGGTAGAAGCACTAACCGCAGACCTTACAAACCTCAAAGACCTGCTGCAACAAAGCCAGTCAAACAATGAGACCGTCGCACTCAGCCTCGAGCAAATGCGCGCGGAGCTACGTGCGTCAGACGAGCGACTCGAAGACAGAAAGAGCGCACTTGCAGAGCTGATGAATGAAAAACAGGCAAGCGCACAAGCCCGGAACGATCATCAAAAAGCTTCTGCAGAGCTGACTCGCAGCATTGAAGCAAAATTGCAGGATGCCGGCCTTACCACCGCTACTGTGGATTTGCAGGGCGATCAGACCATCGCAATCAGTGTCGGATCCAGCAGCCTGTTCAGACCTGGAAGTTCAGTGCTGACCGAAGAGGGCTCCGGGCTGCTAGCAACAGTTGGTCAGTCAATAACCGGTGTCGAGCGTAAGATCGTAGTTGAAGGTCATTCCGACAACACTCCACTTGGTGCCAAACTGGAGCAGCGATTTACCGACAACTGGGGTTTATCGCTGGCACGGGCGGTATCGACGGCTAATTTTCTAACTCGAGAAGCAGGTATTGCCCCGGACGCGCTTAGTGTCAGCGGTCTCGGCGATACCGATCCAGTTGCAGATAACTCAACGGTGGAAGGCCGGCAGCAAAACCGGCGCGTCGAGATTTTATTGGTCGACCATCAACGCAGCGAATAACTACTCTCTCCGCATTGCCAGTCGCCAGGGCCATTCGCGCCTTGGCTTGATTACGCAAAGTATCAGCGACAATCCCGG
>CAYMFQ010000080.1:9953-20354 GCA_964389335.1 uncultured Granulosicoccaceae bacterium | reverse complement strand
AAACAGCGAGCAGAACTTAAAATGACTGCGCGGAAGATGCGGAGGCGACGCGCATAAAAAAGGGGCAACGACTGTGCGCTGCCCCACCCCCAATCGGCTGTGTTCTGCAGCAGCAGAACCACCTTTTGATGGCACTTATTCTAACACTGAATCGTGCCTGAATAAAAACTAAAATTTCAAATTCGTTTTTGTTGCTGATCTGTTACAGCAACTATGTCAAAAGACCTGCAATACCGGCGAGTACGCAACGGCTCGATTGCTGACGTTGTAAACTCGTATGGTACCATTCATTACTTTAGCGGAGTGTCCGACAATGCTTATCGAATTTCAGGGAGAACACACTGGCAGCATCGTGATGTTCGGCAATATCGCCACATCACTGTTAAAAATGATGGGGCAGTCCGGCAAGACAGAGGGCGCTGTGCGTGCGGAAGATGTACCAGCGGCACTTAACAGCCTGCGAACATCGCTGCAGTCAATGCCAGCCGAATCAGACCAGGCATCTGATGAGTCGGAAGAGAGTGTTGGATTAAAAACCAGGGCCGCGCCGCTGATCAAGTTGCTGGAAGAGAGCGTTGAAAAAGGCGGTTACTTTATGTGGAAGCCACAGTAACTTCAACTTCGCCTTGCAAACGACAAGCGCCCTGTAACAACAAAGCGCCCTGCAATGCAGGGCGCTGATTTAAAGTTTATTAGCTGGTGATCAATCCGCCAATCGGACTGACCACCAATCACACGCCAGACGCTATGGCTGCTCGCACACAGGCTGGTTGTTGTAGTCGAATCTGCCATACGGACTGATTCGATTGGGTGGCTCAACTTCCGGGTCTTCGATATCGCTGGTTGCAATCACCAGTGGAGTTTCAAACTCAGCGACCGCCTCTGTACCCAGTGCCTGCACGCGCGCATTGATGGTCACATCAAACCATAGCGCGTTACTTTGCGGGTACGCCAGCGAGAAGAATCCAACACCGTTAGAGTCAGTGGTTATTTCGCCACCAATTACGGTTGGTGTGTTTACTTCGTCTTCGGTAACCAGTGCAGGGTCTCGCGGATCGAGTTCGCCGTTGTTGTTAACGTCTTCATCGATATCCAGTATGCCGTTGCCGTTGGTATCTTCACCTGCATCCAGTACACCATTGAAGTTAAGGTCTTCGTTAACGGTATCGAGAATACGGTTACCGTTTTTATCCTCAGACACACAGGTATAGGTAAATGCATAATCCGCCGGGTCTTCACCGTTGGCAATGATTGCATCCGCTGTATCCTGTGAGAACTCAGCGGCACGCGCCCATTGGTCAGGTTCGCCGTCATCGTTAACATCAATGGTAATCATCTGACCGTAGCGATACACCAGCGGATTTAGCGTAACGAGTATTGATGCATCCGGTACCGGACGTCCAAGACCATCAGTTACCTGCACCACACCAGCCTTTCGATAACGTGTGTCGTTATCTGCCTGTGACACGGTACCCGCCAGGCCAATAACAACATTCAGTTGTCTTTCAGTTACTGTCATCTGCACGGTATCTTCCACTGAGGTGAAGTCCGTGGCGGCGGCCACGATAGAGATTTCACCTTCCTGCGTGGGTAACGCACCCGCTGTGAATGTGATACGTGCCCGACCGTCACTGTCGGTGACCGCGGTAACCGGAGACAGATTACCGCCTCTGAGATCCGGGCTACTGAACTCAACCACAACGTCTCTGACCGGGTTACCGAAATCATCAGTCACTACCGCAGCAATGGTACTGGGATTGCCGGTTGCCACACTGGCTGGCGCTGCCTCAACCTCAATGTTGGTTACGTTGAAAGCAACGAACTCAACGTCAAATTGCGAGAAGGGATCTGAATCTGCATTGTCAGCAAAAGAGATTGTTGCCGGCCCCGCGCTGCTTGACTTCACTTCGATAGTGGCCACACCACTCGCGTCGGTAGTTGCAACAACACTGCTGCTGCCCGCATCGGCAGAGCCACTTTGTCGAACCACACCAGCGGTGATACCGAACTTCAGTTGCTGGCCAACCACCGGATTGTTACTGCTCTCCCAGCGAACACGGAAAGGCCAAAAGCTATCGACCGGCAGTGAGTCGTAGTCAACACCGTCAATGGTTTCAACAGCCAGAATATCTTCGGCCACATTAATGACGTGGGTGCCGGTCACTGTCGTATCCAGTGCATTGACGGTAATAACATCATCACCCGCCGCACTTCCAACGGTGACCAGGACCTTGCCCGATGCATTGGTGGTGGGGCTTGGGTTACTGATGGTGTTTCCAGCGCTCGAGAGAATTTCAATCGGCTCATTGGCAATGGGTTGATCGTTACCACCACTGAGTGTGATTTCGAGTTCCGCCGTATTGCCGGTTACCAGCGCTGTCGGGCCGGCAATCGATATTGCACTGCCGCTGGTTGATACGGTGACACTGCCAACCTGATCATCAACCGTTGCTTCAACTGTGATGTCCTGGTTGCGATAGTCGCCGGCGAGACTCAGTTCTGCAGTTGCCTGACCCGCTTCGTTGGTCACGGCAGAAATGTTTTGCAATACACCACCAGTGGATGAAAACTGTACTTCTTTACCGCTGATAACGCGGTTGGATTCATCAGTCACCAGTGTGGTGATGCGCGCAATGTCGTTACCACCGGTTTCAATCGATGATTCGTTACTGATCACACGGATACGCACTTCGGTGACAACGTCCTGCACGCTGTTGGCAACGGCGATCGGAAATGCCTGCGATACAGTGCCATCAAACGCCGTCGCGGTTAGCGTATCAGGGCCCGCATCAGTACCCATGGTCAGTACGACCTGACCCGCTGCATCTGTTGTTAGTGAGGTGTCGCTGAGTGTGTTCCCTGCAGCTGATGCAATATCGACAACCTGATTGGGTATAGGCTGGCCGTCACCTGCTGTCAGCGTGAATGTGATGGTACCGGTCTGACCAATGATCAGATCGTCAGGTGCATCAATGGCAAATGAAGTACCGGTTGCCGCCACCTGCAGACTGGCTTCGTCGTCACCCGCTGTAACAGTGACGGTAATGTTGCGGTTACGGTAGTCACCAGCCAGGCTAAGATCGGCAGTTGCCTCACCGGTTTCATTCGTTGTGGTTGTGATGTTTTGCAGAATACCGCCATCCGAGCGCCACGATACATTGAAGTCCGACACCGCACGAAAGTTTTCATCAGTCACCAGTGTCGACAGTTGCACGACATTTCTGCCACCGGTTTCGATGGTCGACTGATCACTGATAACACGGATGCGAAGATCGGTAATCAAATCATCTACCGACTCTGCCACGGTCAGCGAGAACGACTGGCTGAGTGACCCTTCGAGTCCCGACACTGTCAGTGTGTCTGAGCCGGCATCGGTACCGACGTCGATGCGAACCTGCCCCAGCGCATCGGTGACGAGCACCGACTCACTCAGGCTGTTACCCGCAGTTGAAGCAATCGACAATGTTTGATTGGGGATTGGCTGACCATCACCGGCGGTAAGCGTGAATATCACCGGTGCAGTCTGACCGGCCAGCAGATCGGCCGGTGCATCCATCTGCACCACGGAGCCGGTGGCCGCTACCGAGAGTTCGGCAGACAATCCTGAAACACTGGCAGACACGGTAATATCGCGGTTTCGATAATCGCCGGCAAGCGACAACTCGGCTGTCGCCGCACCCGATTCATCCGTTGTGGCCTGCACGTTCTGCAGCACACCGCCGTCTGACGAAAACTCGACATCGTGCCCGGAGATAGCACGATTGTTATCATCTGTGACCAGCGCGGTTACCACAGTGACATCCCCGACGCCTGTACTCAGGCTGGGTTTGTCACTCAGTAGCCGGATGTTGCCTGCCGCTGCCTCAGCCGCACCGATATCAAGAGCGCCACCACCGAGGCTACCTGATCCGCTACCGGCTGTCGCGGTATCCTCGCTGCGCCCTGTACAACCGCCAACAAAGACCGCTGCGAGCAAAATTAAAGCTAGTGTTTTTTTCATTGTCGTTCTCTTGGAACTCTACCTACAAGCTGAGCATAGTGGCTCGCGGCTCCGGCTAATCCACGCTGCCGAGTGAATCCCTACCGAAAATAGTGCTGAAAGCCGATGCCAATGGATGATGTCGCCTGCTCGCCACCCATATAGAAGTATTCGATGTTGACAGCCGTGTTGTCTGAGCCAAACAGATTGAGGCCCACCGCAAATGCTGCGCCAACCTGGTTCGACTCAACATCCTCAAGCAGCGAACTGTGCTTGCGTGCCGCTGCACCAACGCCGGCGTAAGCCATGATGTTGTTGTCCCATGTGTAGTGGTAGCGCAACATACCGGCGAAGTAGTTCGACAGAGGGTCCTGCAGTACGCTTTCCGTTTGATCGGAACCTGCACCAAAGCGGGCCTCGAGAGCCAGATTGGCAGGCAGCGACAAGCCGACCAGCGCGTTGTAGACGTTCATGTCCTGGCCAAGGCCTTCTTCACCCGATATATCGCTGTTGGATATCAGCAATCCCATATACAAATCGGACGCATCCCAGCCACTTTTCAAAAAATCCAGGGTCCCGGCTCCGGCACTACCACCTGCCAGAGCGAGTAATACCGCTGCGCCTGCCGCAGTCTTTTTCATTGGAAGTCTCCGCTCTTTTTCAATTCGTTTAAGCACCAGCGATAAGCACGCGCATCGAAGCTGTCTTCGCTCGCGCACTACTTCTAATCTCGACGGCAAGGGAGGCGGGAAACTTTAGACGCGGCCTCTAAAGATTTGCACCAAGGTTTGTGTTTTTTAAGGAATTCAAGAAAAAGCAGGTAACAAAATTGCAGTGTGGTCCCACTGTCATTTTTCCGCCATCGGCAAACACACCAGTCAGGGTAGACACGCAATTCATGCATCACACAGTCACTGTGGTACTCGCGAACGCACTTGCATCCACCGTCAATGACACTGCCACACCAGGCACATGTGGGAACAACGAGCGGTTATTCGAACACAACTAACGCGTTGGGACGCCTGCAAGCGTTAATTGATCGCAATTAATACCTGCGGACTAACCACATATACTTGCGGCCGATAGATCAGGACATTCAGCCCAGTGACCCTCAGAATCCCGTATATCATCGCCGCTGTTATCGCGGCCTTATCCATTGTGTATCTGGCAAGCCCACCGGGGCTGCGTGCGGCACCCGTACTAACTGTCAGTTCACTTGAAGGCAGACAGTTTGATCTGGCTGCTATTGATGGAAAGTCTCGCCTTGTGACATTTATGTCGCCCGACTGCCCGGTGTCGAATCGCAACGTGTCGGTGCTCAGCGCACTAAACGACAGGCAAAGCCCGGTCGAGGTGGTTGGCGTTACCATGCCGTACGACAGCATCGATGCGGTAAAGCAGTTTCGCGCCGACAAAGATATAAGTTTCGAACTGGTGGCAGACACAGATGGCACTATTTCAGATGCGTTTGTACAGGTGCGATTCACACCGACAACCTTTCTGATCGACGGCCAGGGCAATATCGTCCAGCGTATCGTCGGTCGCCTGCAAGCGGACGAACTCGATCAGCAGATACAGGCGCTCGACGGCCAGACTTCACTGGCGCAGCGAGCCGTACAGTGACTCAGAGCCTGGTCATCACCAGGCGCCAGGCACAGCGCACAAAACCGGATCTGCCCCGGACCAAGCCTTGCTCTGGATACCAGCCGTGCTCTGGATAAAATCACTGCATTTAATTGCCGTTGTTTCGTGGTTTGCGGGGATTTTCTATCTGCCGCGCCTGTTCGTGTATCACGCAATGGCTGACGATCAGATCAGCAAAGACCGGTTTGAGATAATGGAGCGGAAGCTGTACCGCGGCATTATGAACCCGAGCGCCGCGGTGGCGGTGATCATGGGAATCTGGTTAACAACCTACTATCCGGCTGCTGTACTTAAAACCATGTACTGGCTGCACATTAAGCTGGTACTCGTCGCATTGCTGCTGGGTTATCACATCTACTGCGGTCGCATCATGAAAAAATTCGCCGCAGACGCCAACACACGCACCCATGTGTGGTATCGCGTATTCAACGAAGTGCCGGTGCTGGTACTTTGCGCGGTGGTAGTGCTTGCCGTGGTTAAACCGTTTAGCGGTTAAGCGGCAGTGCCTCTTAGCGGTCGTAACCCGGCCAGCGAGACCGGTTATGACGCCAACCAGCGGCCTGGGCCGCAGAGCTACATTGTCGGTTCGTTGTGCCGATTCTCCTGGCTGCCATGCTCTTCCGGAAACAGCAGCGGTGCCAGCTCTTCCAGGGCGCCACGATACACATCGCGCTTGAAGAAAATCACTTTTCGCAGCGGCAGCCAGTAATCGACCCACTCCCAGCTGTCGAACTCCGGGCAGTCGCTATGATCGAGCTGCACGCGTGACTCATCGCCAACCAGCCGCAGCATGTACCAGATTTGCTTCTGGCCAATGCAGATGGGATTCTGGTGCTTGCGAATGTATCGCGCCGGCAATCGGTAGCGCAGCCAGTTGCGCGTACAACCCATGACCTCTACATCTCCGCGCTGCAGGCCTGTCTCCTCGCGCAATTCCCGGAACATCGCCTGTTCCGGTGTCTCAGACCGCTTGATGCCGCCCTGTGGAAACTGCCACGAATCTTTGCCAGCTCGCCTAGCCCAAAATACTTTTTCGCTGCCGTTGCTCAGGACGATACCTACATTTGGTCTGAATCCATCAGAGTCAATCATGTTGGCACCAGTTTTTATCTTTTATGGCCAAATTCTTCCACAAAGCCCTCATCCCTTCAACGAGCTTGTGAACAAACCGCAAATGTGCCTGATGGCTAACGTCTGGCGCAGCGCGCTTCTTGAATCGGCGTGCGAGATAGCTTCACGTTTTTGGCAAAGTCACACCGCGCTGCCCCTGATATTTGCCGGCACGGTCCGCGTAGCTTGTCTCGCAGGTCTCGTCCGATTCCAGGAACAGCATCTGGGCGACACCCTCGTTGGCGTAAATTTTGGCTGGCAATGGGGTGGTATTAGAGAATTCCAGCGTAACATGGCCCTCCCACTCGGGCTCCAGTGGCGTTACATTCACGATAATTCCGCATCGCGCATAGGTAGATTTGCCCAAACAGATCGTCAATACGTTGCGCGGAATGCGGAAATACTCGACGGTACGTGCCAGCGCGAACGAGTTTGGCGGAATGATGCAGACGTCGCTGTCGACATCGACAAAACTGTCGGTGTCGAAGTCTTTGGGGTCGACAATCGCGTGGTTGATGTTAGTGAAAATCTTGAACTCCGACGCGCAGCGCACATCGTAGCCGTAACTTGAGGTGCCGTACGAAATCAGCTTGTCAGCACCGGTACCACCGTTGCGCACCTGACCGCTCTCGAATGGCTCAATCATGCCGTGTTCGCTGGCCATCCGGCGGATCCAGCGGTCAGATTTTATGCTCATATCAGGTTGACTGAATAACGATATTCGGGAAGCTGGCGCTGTAGTCCTTGCCCTGTGCTACCAGACCGGCCGCCGCTCTGCGCGCAATGTCGCGGTACTTCTGTGCAATGGCACCGTCCGGATCAGACACCACTGTCGGCTTGCCGCCATCGACCTGTTCGCGAATGCTCATATCCAGCGGCAGTGAGCCGAGCAGTTCGATATCGTAGTCCGATGCCATGCGGCCACCGCCGCCAGTGCCGAAAATAGCCTCTTCGTGCCCACACTTGCTGCAAACATGTGTGCTCATGTTTTCAACGATACCGAGTATCGGAACCTCGACTTTTTCAAACATCTTCAGGCCCTTGCGCGCGTCAAGCAGGGCAATATCCTGTGGTGTGGTGACAATGATGGCGCCGCTGACGGGCACTTTTTGCGACAGTGTAAGCTGTGTGTCACCGGTGCCCGGCGGCAGATCGATTATCAGATAATCCAGCTCATCCCAGTTGGTGTCGTTAAGCAGCTGCTCCAGTGCCTGCGTCACCATTGGCCCGCGCCAGATCATCGGGGTTTCTTCGTCGATCAGAAAACCGATCGACATTGTCTCGATGCCGTAGTTGCGCATTGGCTCGATGGACTTGCCATCGGATGACTCGGGCTGGCCTGACAACCCCATCATGCGTGGCTGGCTGGGTCCGTAGATATCAGCATCGAGCAGACCGACCTTGGCCCCCTCTGCCGACAGTGCCAGCGCCAGGTTAACCGAAGTCGTCGATTTACCAACACCGCCCTTACCGGATGCTACAGCGATGATGTTTTTGACGCGCTCCAGCCGTTTGACTCCGTGCTGCACCGAGCGCGCGACCACTTTGCTCGACACCGCCACATTTGCCGTGCTGATGCCGTCGACGGCGGTCAGCAGATTTGCAACCTCGTCGCTGATTTCCTTTTCTATGCCAGCGCACGGGTAACCGAACTGCAGGTCAACGGCGACCTCGTCTCCGTCAATGCGAATATCTCTGACGTTTTTTCCGGCGACCAGGCTCTTGCCTGTGTAGCGATCATTCCAGCCACCGAGCACCTGCTCGACGGCCGCTTTATCAACCTGTGTCATTTGTTCTCCCGCAGTCCACGGTCTAAATTTGCATGCCGGCAATCATACACCAGCGCTCTGGGTCAGTGAGTCCGATTGAGCCCGGATCGATTCGACAGGCAATGCGACGGGCAATGGAACGGACAAATGCGGCGGGCGGGATGGCCGGAGAATACTGTACGGACCACGACAGTGCTGCGCGGCGCGGGTGTTAAAACGCTATACTCTCACCCCCCACAGCGATACCGACGTTTCAGCACAGTCAATGACCAACAACAGTCCAAGAGACATTCTCGTCACCAGCGCCCTGCCCTATGCCAATGGATCGATCCATCTCGGGCACATGGTGGAAT
Organism: uncultured Granulosicoccaceae bacterium; assembly: GCA_964389335.1. GTDB lineage: Bacteria > Pseudomonadota > Gammaproteobacteria > Granulosicoccales > Granulosicoccaceae. The sequence continues at coordinate 11,499 of CAYMFQ010000080.1, read as the reverse complement.
ACGTGCAAACCGATATCTGGGTTCGCTTCCAGCGCATGCGTGGCAACAACACCATATGGGTATGGGCCGACGACGCGCACGGTACGCCGATTATGCTGCGAGCGCAAAACCTCGGCACTGACCCGCAGGCGCTGATCGATCAGATGAAAGCGGAACACGAAAGCGACTTTGTCGACTTTCAGCTGAGCTTCGACAACTTTCACACCACCCACTCCGATGAAAACCGCGCGTGTGTGGAACTGATTTACAACCGTCTCAAGTCAGCCGGCCACATTGTGAGCCGCACCATTGAGCAACTCTACGACCCGGAAGCAGAGATGTTTCTGCCCGACCGCTTTGTACGTGGCAATTGTCCTAACTGCGGCGCCGCGGATCAGTATGGAGATAATTGCGAGAACTGCAGCAGTACCTACGACGCCATCGATTTGATCGACCCGGTATCAGTGGTCAGCGGTGCGGTACCGGTAAAAAAAGACTCCGAGCAGTTTTTCTTTAAACTCGATAACTTCGAAGCCATGCTGCGCGAGTGGACGCGCGGTGATCAACTGCAGCCTGAAATCAGCAACAAGCTACAGGAATGGTTCGACGGTGGCTTAAAAGACTGGGACATCTCGCGCAACAAACCCTACTGGGGATTCGAAATTCCCGATGCGCCGGGTAAATATTTTTACGTATGGCTGGACGCACCCATCGGTTACATGGCCAGTCACCGGCACCTTATTGCGCGCCAAAACGACAGCGACGATACCTTCGACAAGTTCTGGAGCCCTGACTCCGAGGCCGAACTGGTGCACTTTATCGGCAAGGACATCGCCTACTTTCACACCCTGTTCTGGCCTGCGGTACTGGATGGTGCCGGATTTCGCAAACCAACTGCGGTGTACTGCCACGGCTTTTTAACCGTCGATGGCGCCAAGATGTCCAAGTCGCGTGGCACGTTTATTAAAGCCCGTACCTATCTCGATCATCTGCAACCCGATTATCTGCGCTACTACTTTGCAGCCAAGCTCAATAATAAGGTTGAAGACATTGATTTGAACCTGGAAGACTTTGTTGCGCGCGTCAATTCTGATCTGGTTGGCAAGGTGGTAAACATCGCCAGTCGCTGTGCGGGCTTTATCAGTTCGCGTTTTGACGGCAAGCTGTCGGCATCGTTACCTGACAATGATCTGTTTGCCGCATCCGTGGCGGCCGGCGACTCTATTGCCGAGGCTTACGAAAACCGCGAGTTCAGCCGCGCGATCAGAGAAATCATCGCACAGGCAGACAAGGCCAATCAGTTTATCGCTGAAAACGCACCCTGGATACTGATCAAAGAAGAAGGCAAAGAACAGCAGGTACACGAAATCTGCTCGCTTGGCATTCTGTTGTTCCGCAATCTGGTGATCTACTTAAAACCGGTGCTGCCTGCGATTGCCGCACAAACCGAAGCGTTTTTAAATACCGACGAGCTGGTTTGGGACGATGCAAAAACACCTTTGCATAATCACCCGATCAACAAGTTTAAACCGATGATCAAACGCATTGAGCCCGATCAGGTAAGCGC
>CAYMFQ010000080.1:8611-9853 GCA_964389335.1 uncultured Granulosicoccaceae bacterium | reverse complement strand
GGCATCAAGTCCGCTTACGACCCACAACAACTGATTGGTCGACAGACAGTCATGGTGGCCAACCTCAAGCCACGCAAAATGCGCTTTGGTTTATCTGAAGGTATGGTACTGGCCGCAGGCCCCGGTGGCAGTGACCTGTTTATCCTGTCTCCGGATCAGGGTGCAAACGCAGGTATGCGAGTGAAGTAACAGTGAGTGAATGGCTGCTGATACTGGCAACCACCATCCTGGTGAACAACTTTGTACTGGTGCATTTCCTGGGCTTGTGTCCGTTTATGGGTGTGTCGGGCAAGCTCGAAATGGCAATCGGCATGGGGCTGGCGACCACCTTTGTACTTACACTGTCATCGGTTGTCAGCTACTCGGTTAATACCTGGATACTGGTACCGCTTGAGATAGAGTACCTGCGCTTAATTGTATTTATTTTAATTATCGCAGGGCTGGTGCAGTTCACCGAGTTGTTTGTGCGCCGCACCAGTCCATGGCTGCATCAGGTACTCGGTATATTTCTACCGCTGATCACCACTAACTGTGCAGTGCTGGGTGTTGCGCTGTTGAGCCTGCGCGAAAATACCGATCTGCTCAGCGCAACCATCTATGGCATGGGTGCAGCACTGGGCTTTACCCTGGTGCTGGTACTGTTCTCGGCCATGCGCGAACGCATCGACCAGGCGGATGTACCAGTACCCTTTAAAGGCGCGGCGGTGGCAATGATCAGTGCAGGCTTTATGTCACTGGCGTTTATGGGGTTTGGCGGGTTCACCTGATCCATGCAGACCCGACGCCAGATTCCAGAGACAGGCAAGCGCAGATGACGGGCATAATCGTTGTGACCGCACTGGCGCTGCTGATTGGCATGGTGCTCGGTTATGCCGCTGGCTGGTTTACCGCTGATCAGGATTCACTGGCCGCACAGATCGACAGCCTGCTGCCACAAACACAATGTGCACAATGCGGATACCCGGGTTGCCGACCTTACGCCGACGCCATTGCCAACAATGAAGCAGAAATCAATCAGTGCCCACCCGGTGGCGAGGCAGGCGTGGCAGCACTGGCGGAACTATTGGGTAAGCCGGTTATCGCCCTCAACCCGGAATTTGGCGAAGTTAAGCCACCGTTGCTGGCCGTTATCAGAGAGAGCGAGTGCATTGGCTGCACCTTGTGTATTAAAGCCTGTCCGGTTGATGCCATCGTCGGTGCCGCAAAACTAATGCACACAGTCATTGCCGATCACTGTACCGG
>CAYMFQ010000080.1:0-8511 GCA_964389335.1 uncultured Granulosicoccaceae bacterium | reverse complement strand
ACCAGCACATCTGTATTGTTAAAACTGAGGATAGTCAGCACGCTGAACCGGTTACACCAGCACAGCACTCAGTTGATCCGTTTACCCATCTGACTCGTGCCGAATTTACTCAACAGTTTCACAGCGCCGGACTGGTGGGGCTCGGCGGCAGTGCCTATCCGGTTGCAGCCAAGCTCAACAAGCTTGGCAATGATGCTGCCGATGTGTTGTTGATCAACGCTGCCGAATGCGATCCGTTAATACAATGCGATGAAGCACTGCTCAGCAGTTGCCTTGAAGAAGTGGCACTGGGCATTTGTCTCGCACAACTGGCCACTCGGGCTCGTCGCACGATTATCGCCGCAGAAACCGATAAACTGGCCGTTGCAGAATCATTGCTGCAGAGGGTGTGCGAACTTACTATCTCCGAATTTAGCGAAAGCACCGCGCTGAAACTGATACCGGCACAGTATCCCAACGGGGCTGAAACACTACTGATGTCATACAGCCTTGACCGACGCTTAAGCGCTAGAGACATACACCAAAGCAAACTGATTACATTTAACGTGGGCACCTGCCACGCGATGTTTGTATGTTTACTACAAAACAAGCCGTACACACATCGCATAGCCACGGTCATCGACCACGAACAAAAACCGGTCACTCGACGTCTGCCATTGGGATTACCACTGCGGCAATTAACAACAATCGCAGAGTTCAGTGCCATCGTCGGTGGCGAAATGATGGGCCGCGAGGCTGAACCGGAAGCTGTGGTCAGCAAGGCCAGCAATTGCATTCAATTTTTACCACTGGCGGAGCCGGTATCGGTCCGACCCTGCGTACGCTGTGGTTTGTGCGTTGATGCGTGCCCGGTACAACTGATGCCGCAGTATCTGCTGGCGGCAACCAACCCGATGCAAAGCGCAACGCTGCAGACTTTAAACGTGGATGATTGTATCGGCTGTGCCTGCTGTGATCGCGTTTGTCCCAGTCATATTCCGTTGGCGCAGTTGTTTACCGAAGCGCAGCATTACCTGCGTACTGACCAGCACCAGAAACGACAGGCAGAGCTTGCAAAGCAACGCTTTGAAAAACGACAGGCGCGTCTGGACAGCAGCATGCGACGGCAATTTAAAAAACTCGATGACAAACAAACACAGCTGAATCAAACGGCTGACCAGCAGGCCAAACGCAAACTGGTAGAGGCGGCATTGCAGCGGGCTAAAAACAAAAAGGCCAATCCGTCCGACAGCAGGAACAGCAGCAGCAACAACAACAGCACCGCCAAACCCACCGACAGGCGCGCATAATGGCAGCCGTAATCGACACGCCAGCCGCTGCCAGCGTCGGTGACTTGATGCGCATGGTACTGCTGGCGCTGATTCCCGGTACCGCGTGGTTTATCTATCACACCGGCTGGGGCGGCATTATTAACCTGGCGCTTGCAATTGCCGCAGCCGTCGCCTGTGAAGCAATTGCCAGCGCATTGCGCCAACGTTCGATCCGCAACAACCTCGAAGACTACTCAGCGATAGTGACCGGATGGCTCATAGCATTGTGCCTGCCACCACTGCTGGCGTGGTGGCTGCCAATACTCGCTACGGCATTTGCCATACTACTGGCCAAACATGTATTTGGTGGAATCGGGCACAACATCTTTAATCCGGCTATGGCGGGTTACGCGCTGTTGCTGGTCAGCTATCCGCTCGACCTCGGTCTGTGGCTGACAGTACCCGATGGTTTCTCCACCAGTCTGCACGACGCATTAGTTATCGTCACCGAGGGCGGCATAAAGCAGCAACCCAACTGGGATGCCCTGACCGGTGCGACAGCGCTCGATCAACACCGCAACTGGCTGCTGCAGCCAGGTACAGCCACCGCACCCACCGAGGCAATGGGCTGGTTTGGTGCCGCGCACAGTGAATGGGTAAACGCAGCCTTTCTAGTCGGCGGTGTGTGGCTATGGTACCGACGCATCATTCAGTGGCACATACCGGCGGCAATGCTCGCAAGTCTGTTTCTGTGTGCACAGCTTGGCCACTGGCTCAATCCACAACTGGCAGGCGCCGGCTTCCATTTGTTTGGCGGCGCGACGATGTTGTGTGCGTTTTTTATCGCCACAGACCCTGTCAGCGCTGCCGCCAGTAACCGGGGGAGACTGCTGTATGCTGTGGGTATCGGATGCCTGCTTTATCTGATCAGAACGTTTGGCGCGTATCCGGATGCAGTGGCCTTTGCCGTTTTGTTAATGAACTGCACCGTACCCGCTATTGATCGGATGGATATCTGGTGGCGAGCTACCGCAAACGACAATCATCATGCGGACTAGTATTTTGTCGCCACATGCGCGACGACTGGCGCTGTTTGCGCTGCTGATCTCCAGCGCCGTATCGCTGACCAGCTACGCGACCCGCGACAAAATTGCCCACAATAAACGGCAGGATCTGCAGCGACAGTTATCCGCTGTACTGCCAGCCGACAGCTTCGATAACACGCTGTTTGAAGATTCAATTACGCTGACTGGTGATAACGAACAACGCAAGGTATACATTGCGCGCCACAATGGTGTGCCCGGCGCTGTCGTAATAACAGCCACCGCACCAGATGGCTACGTCGATAGCATAGAACTACTGGTTGGTATCACGCTAGACGGCAACATTACCTCGGTCAGAGTCGCTTCGCATCGGGAAACACCGGGCCTGGGTGATAAAATAGAGCACCGCCGCTCTGACTGGATCAGTCAGTTTGAAGACACCCGCCTGCTTTCACAGACGCCCTGGGCGGTGCAGAAAAACGGTGGCGACTTTGATCAGCTGACCGGTGCTACTATTACCTCTAGTGCCGTTACCCGTGCGGTGTACCGCACCCTTGAGTTTTTTCACAACAACAAACACCTGATTAAGTAATGTCGTCCAAGCCCCTTAGCGCACTCACCGCCGGCGTCTGGCGTGACAACCCGGCACTGGTCCAGTTGCTGGGCCTGTGCCCGTTGCTGGCGGTCAGCACCAGCGCTATAAATGGTTTAACCCTTGGCATTGCAACGCTGGTAACCGTGGTACTTTCAAACGTACTGACTTCCTCTGTTAGACACTGGCTGATTGCCGAGGTACGTATACCGATATTCGTATTACTGATCGCTGGTTGCGTAACCTGCATTGATCTTATTATGAATGCGTGGTGGCACGATCTCTATCTGACACTGGGTATCTTTATCCCGTTGATTATCACCAATTGTGCAATCCTCGCACGCGCGGAGTCATTCGCATCACGCAACGGTGTTATCGCATCACTGGCAGACGGAATTGCCAACGGACTGGGCTTTGCACTGGTCCTGACAGTGCTCGGCAGCATCCGCGAAGTTCTCGGTCAGGGCACCCTGCTGTCCGGCGCCGATCTGCTGTTTGGAGCGCAGGCCGCACACTGGCAGCTAACACTGTCGGAACACTTTACCGGACTGCTTGTGGCGTTGTTACCACCGGGCGCATTCATTCTCTTTGGCCTGATGCTGGCGGTGCGCAATCTGCTTGCTAACGCTGCCACACAGCGCCATTCTGCCGAATATTCTGCACAGGAAGCCGCATGATCTTTTCTCAGGATCGCAGCAAACTCAGACAGCAGTATCTGGATGTCTGGGCAAAGGCCAATAGCCACGAAAAGCTTGAACCGCTGGAGCAACTAATTGCCGACGTGATCACCGATCACCCGGAGTATCATCCACTGCTAAAAAACGCAGAGGCTGCGATCGATTCCGAGTTCTACCCTGAACACGGCACGACCAACCCGTTTCTGCACATGGGAATGCATATCGCGCTGCGAGAACAGGTTGCCACTGATAGACCCGCCGGCATTACCGATCTAACCCGCAAAATGCTGCTTAAATACCGTGACAGCCACCTGATGGAACATGAAATGATGGAAGCCCTTGGCGAAGTACTGTGGCAGGCTCAGCGAGATAACGCAGCACCCGATGACAAGCGCTATATGGAACTCTTACAACAGCTGGCAAGTAAACGGTAACTGGTATCACAATCACGACTGCCCACTGGAGTGCATGCTGTAAACACCAGCGAGAATTTTCGGTAGTGTATACATCGGCAACTGCCAGATACCCACATAAATAAAGAAGTGCTCACCGAGAGAGGCACCGGCAATGGCGGCCACCATTCCCATATTGCGGTAGGCCGATAACATACACGCTGTCATCGCATCGCGGTGCCCCAAAAAACGCAGTGCCGCAAACGTCACCAGCTGTACAACCAGACTTACGCAGAACGCCAGCGCCACATACTGCAGCAGTAACAGTGGCTGCTCCAGCAGCAATGCCTGCACACCGTCCATAACCGATAAGCCAAATACCGTCAGCAGTATGAGTACCGCCACTGGCATTTGCTGTCGAATCCATGCATCGGTACGCTCATTGATTACCCATCTGATCAACGCCACCAATGCAAAGGGCACCGCAATGAAGATAACGATGCGATTGATATACACTGACAGCTCAACATTGGCGTCCAGTGCCGTACCAGCGTTTAAAAACAAATACAAAGGAATCGGCATCGCTATCGTGCCCAACATACCCACCACCATCGCAAGCGCATCGTTTAAGCCAAACAGCCTGGTCAGCGCGGTAGTTGCGGTAATCGCCCCGGCACAGAGGGATACCACAGCCAGCAAATAAAAGTAGTCACTTAGCAGCGGGCGCAGCAATATGGCTGCAATCAGAGGCAACACCGCCAATTGCCATAGTAGTATGATCCAGGTGGATCTTTCCCTTAACGCATAGCGAATTACATCGGCGAATCTAATTTGCAGTATCGCAAACGTAAACATCAGGAAAATAGTGGGGAGTAGAAACGGCTTAAACCAACTGGCGAGCTGCGGAAACGCCACACCAATAAAAATCGACAACGCCAGAACCGTCAGCTGTCGGTTGGAATTCAACGAATACACTCTACGCTTGCTGCGCCACACCCATAGTGGTACTGAAGGTGCCCCATTATGAGTCTGACTGCTCTGAATCCGTCTGTTGCTTGGCTTGTTGCCACAAGCGATCAAGTTCATCTGCAGTGGCATTCTGCATCGACTGCCCCTGTCCGGTAATGCTATGCTCTACATGACGAAATCGTCGTTCAAACTTGGCGGTTGCTTTTCGCAGCGCAAGTTCAGGATCAACCTTGAGGTGGCGGGCAGCGTTCGTTACCGAAAAAAGCACATCACCCAGTTCATCCTCAAGCGCCTGTGCCGATGCATCGTCGTCCCTATCGACCACCGCACGGAGCTCGGCCAGTTCCTCATCTATCTTGCCGAGTACCGGCTCTACACATGGCCAGTCAAAGCCCACTCGCGCGGCGCGCTTTTGTATTTTTTCTGCACGTGTAAGTGAAGGAAGCGGCAGCGCCACACCGTCAAGTTCGGACACCGTCTTTGATGCCTTAGCTGCACGTTCCTCTGCTTTGGATTTTTCCCAGTGCGCCTTTAGTTCTTCACGACTGAATTGTCGGTCACCGAATACATGCGGGTGACGATGAATCATTTTGTCGGCGATGGACTGTGCCACATCCTCAAAAGTGAACAGGCCGTCGTCACTGGCAACCTGAGACTGAAACACCACCTGAAACAGCAAATCGCCCAGCTCTTCTTTTATTGCATCGACATCGCCGCGGTCGATTGCGTCGGCAACTTCATATGCCTCTTCAATGGTGTAGGGTGCGATCGTTTCAAAGGTCTGTTCAATATCCCACTCGCAGCCCTCGTCCGGGTCACGCAGCTTTGCCATAACCTCGAGCAGTCTTTTGGTATGCGACAAATCCTCTGTATTGTGGGACATTGAATACTGTGTGGGAATATCAGAACTGCAGCCGAATACCAAAGTGGACGTTATCGTCGAGTTCCCAGGTGACGTTATTGGTATCTTCAACCTCAAAGTTTCGATATCCAATAAACGCTTTAGCCTGGGGCACAATCTCCACTGACAGTCTGGCGCCAATTTCGATAACTGATTCTGTATCACCAAAGGTGGTGATACCTGGAGTAAAGAAGCCTTCGATGGTCAGATCAATCGGGTTGTAACCCTCGGCGTACTGAATCTCTATGGCACCACCAATGGCGATGGCGCCGACGTCAGCATTCGCTTCTTTTACTTCACCCGCATAGGCTTTGGCACCAACAGCCAGTCGATAAGGCAGACGTGTGTTGGTTTGCGTGCCAACAGCAACCAGCTTGGCATAGCCAACCGCGTCATCCAGTTCGTTGTAGAACAGCCCCAGTGACAGCTGTGAGCCTTGTTCAATGAAATTGTTGAGCGGCGTAAACACTTCAATATTGGCAGTTTCGTTACTCAAGGCCAGGTCTAGCCCTGCGGCTTTGGCCTCATTGCTCATAGTGTTGCCAAATTGCAAAGCCAAAGCAGCGACGACTGGTAAGAATATGCGCATGGTTGTTCCGTTCAATGGGATATCATTTGCAAGATCACAACAAGCGGTTGGATCAAAGCAGTAGCGGGTGGCAATCCAAAGGTTTCATGCCAATTTCGGCATCGTACCGGACAGTCGGCCAAACTGAAACTCAGTAGATGACTAAAACACCATACAATCTTGTTAGTGATGAAAGGCTGACGCAGCTTTGCACCTGGCTATCCGAGCAGGGCTACAACACAGATCGGCTCAGCCCAATGTCAGCTGACGCGGGCTTCCGGCGCTACTTCCGCTTACAAACCGATAATGGCAGCCTGATTGCTGTCGATGCACCGCCTGAACACGAGGACACTGCCACCTTCCTGAAAGTCGCCCATCGTCTGCACAAAGGCGGCCTGGTCACACCGCAGGTACTCTGTTACAACCTGGAAAAAGGTTTTATGCTGCAAAGCGACCTCGGCGCGCTGCACCTGCAGGACGCAGCATCAGGCGAAGCAGCACAGCGTTTGTATCAGGAAGCGTTGCAGAGTTTAATCACCATACAGAGCCAGGTTTCCAGCGATACGCTGCCCGAGTACAACGCCGCCTTTCTACAGCAGGAACTGGATCTGTTTCCCGAGTGGTACCTGCAAAAACACCTGCAATATCACTGTGATTCCGGTACGTGTCAGCAACTACAACTGTGTTTTGAGTGGTGTATCGAGACGGCACTGGAACAGCCACAGGTTTTTGTACATCGCGATTACCACTGTCGCAATCTAATGGTTACACCAGACAATCGCATTGCCATAATAGATTTTCAGGGCGCACTGCGCGGACCGGCAACCTATGATCTGGTGTCGCTGTTGCGGGATGCCTATATAGAGTGGCCTGCAGCCTTTCTCGAACCACTCATTGAAACGCACAGGCAATCACTGGGGCAATTAACCGGCACCGAAGTCGACCCCGGCACCTACAGGCGCTGGTTTGATCTGACCGGGCTGCAACGCCATTTAAAGATACTGGGTATATTTTGCCGATTGCACTACCGCGACGGTAAGTCCGGTTATCTGGACAGCATCCCGCTGGTTTATAAACATATCCAAAACGTTTGCAATACCTATCCGGAACTGGAGGCGCTTTGCCGGGTGCTTGATGATTCATCGATCCTCACAACAACGATGGCTGCATCATGCGCATGCGATGACGTTGGTAATGCAAAACAACAGGCTGATCAGGGAGTCGAACCATCGCAGTAAGTAAAAATAACATCACGCACGCCATGCTACTGGCTGCAGGGCGTGGCGAACGCATGCGCCCATTGACTGACCATACGGCAAAGCCTCTGCTGTGCGTCAACGACAAGCCGCTGATTGTTTATCATCTCGAAAAACTTGCCAGCGCGGGTATTACTGAAATTGTCATCAATACCAGCTGGCAGGCTGAAAAGATCAACCAGGCACTCGGCAATGGATCTGCGTTCGGGTTGCACATCGAGTACAGCCATGAGCCCACCGCACTTGAAACCGCCGGTGGCATTCGCCAGGCACTGCATCTGCTCGGTGAGCACCCGTTCTTCGTGATCAGTGCGGATATCTGGTGTGATGTTGACTATACCGATCTGCTGAGCAACACCAGCACCTCTGCGGCGCACCTGTTGATGGTCAGCAACCCACCGCATCATCCCGATGGGGATTTCTGTATAGATAGTGGCAATGCGCTGCGTCTGCAGGCTGAAAATGATCCATCAGACAAATCCTGCACCTACTCAGGTATAGGGTTGTTTCATCCTTCACTGTTTGAGGGATTGCCGCCAGCACCCTGTGCATTGAGAGAGGTTCTGATACCCGCCATTCGGGCCGGTAGTGTTAGTGCGACTTATCACGATGGACTGTGGTTCGATGTCGGTACCGTGGAACGGTTACAGGCACTCGACAAAATGCTACGCAACGAATAGCGACGCTACAGCATGGTACTGCAGGCGATGTTTTGTGGGAGGACATCTCCGATGAACGAACATGTCGCTTTAGGTTGTCGCCAAGTACGGCAGCCTGGTGTGACATGCTAAGTACTGAAGTTCGCCGATCGGGGATCAACTCCCACCGGCGAACTTGTGTTCAGTGCGTAATCTTGAATTAAT
>CAYMFQ010000079.1:20097-21619 GCA_964389335.1 uncultured Granulosicoccaceae bacterium | reverse complement strand
GACGGTGATGGCTTCGGATGGGAAAACAATCGAACCTGTATTGTTGTGGCTGGTGCAACCAGTGGTTCATCTAACGGAACAGTGTCGACGACACCGAACAACACGTCAAACAACTCAGGAAATGCCGCAGTCACAGTGCCACCCCCGGTTGCTGCAGCCCTGCCAGGCTTTAACAACGGCAGACCAGTCTGCCTGACAGACGCCAGCGATGTTAACAACAGTGGCTTCGGGTATGAGTTCAACAATACTTGCGTGGTCCAGCCTGGCGTTACTGCCACGCGCAATGCTCCACTGCTCAATCAGCGTATCTGCGAAGACTGGTTTGAGATTCCGTATGGCAACTTCCGTCTGCAGAACAACGTTTGGAATTCGAGTGCGGTCTTCTCCAACAACTGGGCTCAGTGCATTACGCTGCGAGGCAGCGCAGCGCAGCCGGTTGCAAGCTGGGACTATAACTGGCTGGGCCGGTTTGAGGGCAATGAGTTCTCGGTAAAGTCTTATCCGCAGGTTTACTACGGACGCAAAACACGTTTTAACCAATCCGGCTCTGTGGCGGAAACCGGTCTTCCTGCGTCTATTGGCAGTATACCGCAATACACCATTGACTTTGCCTACTCCGAGACCGGCAATGCAGAGCGCAATGTGGCATTTGAATCATTTTTTCACTACAGCTGCGAAGCCGAAGAAAACAACAAGCATTTTGAAATGATGGTCTGGGTTGGCAAGCCAGACACGCGCACACCCGGCCCTATCGTGACCACGGCACGCATTGACGGCCGCGACTGGGATGTGCACGTTAACCCGAGCCTTGGCTGGGGTTACGTTGCCTTTGTGGCTCAGTCCCCGTTTTCATCCGGCCAGTTAAACTGGAACCAGTTTATTGACTGGACACTCAACAGCGGTCCGGCCTTCGGTGTACCTGGTCTCGCTCGAAACACGTGCATGGGAGCCATTGAATTGGGTACGGAAACCTTCTGGGGCGCGGGCACATTCACCATCGACCGACTCAATATAACCCGTCGCTAACCCCAATCTGCCTTCGCAGGGGTTATTGTCAGCGCTCAGCACCGGACGCTACACTGTCCGGTGCTGCGCAACCCCGGAGCGCTAGCTCCGGTAAGCGCCCTGTAATTACTGACGAAACTGGAGGAGACAAACATGCTGAAGAACTCAGCTCTGATCGGCTTTGTTGCAACCAGCAAGCCTGATCAAGCAAAAGCGTTCTATCGTGATTGCCTCGGTTTGTCTCTATTGGACGAAACACCGTTTGCCATTGTGTTTGAGTCGGGGCAAACACAGCTTCGAATACAAATAACCGACAAGGTCCATGCTCCGCCCTACACATCACTCGGCTGGGAGGTAAAGAATCTGTCAGCCACTGTGAGTGCATTGGCAGGCAACGGTGTCACGTTCGAACTCTTTGACGGTCTTGATCAGGATGATAAGGGGGTATGGGCTGCACCGGGTGGGGCCAGGGTAGTCTGGCTGAAAGATCCGGATGGAAACCTGCTATCGATAACCC
>CAYMFQ010000079.1:10602-19997 GCA_964389335.1 uncultured Granulosicoccaceae bacterium | reverse complement strand
CGGCGCCTGGTCGACTGGGGGCTCCCCGTTTGGAGGACCATTCGGCGGGCCGCCCTGTCCCATTTCATCAGCCGCTATTAAGCCGGTGTAACAGGCGATATGTTCGTTCGCGTCAGGGTTATTGGCATGATAATGATAACCGTAGGTCTCATCGCTGTGACCGCGACAGGCGTCAAGTGACTGAAGTGCCTCTGCGTCGTTAACCTCATCCAACGTCCCATGTATGGGATAACCATCAAGCGCATAGCCCATGATGGCAGGATGCCCACTGGTATCCGCGCCGGCACTGTTACACGCGGCTGCACCGGTTGCCGCATGATAGTGATAACCATCAAACGGGTTTATATGACCACCGCAGTCATCAAAAATTGCAACCGTATAATTAGCGAGGATATCCTCAACCGGAGCTCGAGACGCGAGTTGAAAACCGGTTAACGCGATACCCGCAGATGGTTGTAGTGCAATGGCCTCACTGGCAACCGTTGGAGTTACCGGAATAAGGAAGGTCATCGAGCGATCCCCATCGCCACCATCGCTGACATTCACATGCTCCAAAGCGCACTGCACACAATAGCTGTTCCATTCGTCAGGCACTTGTGGCTGCGCTGCGTTTATACAACCCTCAAGCGTGGTGGTTACACGAACGGTTACACCATCATCTTCAAAAAGATCCCACAGTTCATTGTCAGTGCCGTCACCATAGATGTTCGGAAGATCGGCAATAAAACTGCCACTGGCCTGATACAGATTCGTGCCATCAAGCCACACACCGGCATCGGCATCTGTGGTGTTAAGCGTGGGTGTACACAATGCGTAAATATTGTGGAAGCGGTTGCTCGACGGACCTTACGGATTCAGTTTGCGGCCTGCATATGGCTGAAGTCTACACGGTCCGCCGCAACGAGGCCTGTTACTCCAATCGCCTCGCCGCGTACCTCAACTGCATGCGTCAATGCGTCTGACAGCAGACCGGAGTCGATGCCACTATCCTGGTGGCAGACAAATGGCGGGGCTGGTGCAGGCTCGCTAATACCTAACACCGGCAAATCAATACTCAGTTGGTACTGATTAATCGTATGCGCATCAATGGCCGCGATGTCAGCTTGTTTTTGCGCAAGCATCCGCAGGCTGTCCATATGTGAGCCACTCACCTGCACAGAGGATATTTCAATGCCGCTCGACTGCAGCCAGTCACGTAGTGCAAAGTGACCTGAGCGTGAACTGAGTGAGTTCACCGCGGCACGTACCGGTCCGTGTGGTTTGGTGAGGTTCCCGACGATAACACTGTAGTAGCAACCGGCCTCGCAGCTAAGGTCTGCGAAACTGGGGCGGGCAATCACCTCAAGACCAGCGCCCTCGGGCGTGAACAAGTCCGGACCGCAGCACTGACTGAGTATGAGCCCACACGAGCGCCACTGAGATTTGATATCCACCAGACGTTGCAACTCAGATGGTACCCCGTCAATACCATGCGACTGCAAATATTGCGCTACGGTATGCCAGAACTGATCCAGCGCGAGCCGTGTCTTATCATGGTCATACCAGGGTAAACTGGCAATGTATTGAGGAGATTCAGGGATATTCACTGGCGCTTCGACGTATCAATGCTTACGACCGCCACAGGGGTCAAATAGTTGCACACCGCTCCGGCAAACAAACGCATATCCAAACACCTCCTGGTCAGGCAGGGTAAACTACCATTGTCAACTACTGAACTGCCCCGATGAATAACAAACTGTTTGTATACGGTACGCTGGCGCCTGGCCAGCCCAATCACAGCGTTTTGAAGCCACTCGGCGGCGACTGGCAACGTGCAACATTGAAGGGTACATTGTACGATCAGGGCTGGGGCGCGGACCAGGGCTGCCCGGGCATTGTGCCCTCGGATGAAGGCGATAACGTTGAAGGCTACGTCTTTACATCAGATGCACTGCCGCAGTTCTGGTCGCAGCTTGATGCGTTCGAAGGTGACGAATACCAGCGCACAGCAGTTACTATTACGCTGTCACAAGACAATAGTAAGGTCGACGCTTATGTGTACGCCGTGACCATCACCGACGCAACCCCGCATACCGGCGCGGTTTAAATTACTCCGCACCAGGCACAGAACTTAGCAGCTTAGCACTGCTGGCAGTGATTCCTGGTCGGGCCACTTTCCATCAGTTTAATTTGTGCGTGGGATATGCCAATATCCCGTAGCGTATGTTGGTCGAGTTGCACCGTACCACGGTGTCTGGCAGCCCCCTGCCGTTGCAACCAGTGATCGAACCTGCCGATAGTACGGCGCACAATGTTATTGGACTGCGCAGTTTTCATGCATGCTCCCTGATGTGAGTGGATGTGCTCTACATCGGGAACGACGCGCCCCGACAATTTTAGTATCGGACCTGTCGCCGTCAATTGCATTGCACACCGGTATCAGTTTGTAACAGGATGTAAATGCCGCCTGTGGTTCTCGTCGCGCACAGCACGCGCTATAGTTCTTCGCCTTATCAGTGACTTTGTAAATCCGCAATATGAATGATCAATCCGAAAGCACCGGAGGTGCCGTACTGGTTAATTCTGTAACCGACTGGCTGATGCAACAGGCGCTCGGTCAGGCAGATATAGAGGATATATTCGACGGCTGCTGCCAGCGTCTCGATGCCGCTGGCCTGCCAGTGGCGCGGGCGATGATCTACTTTCGCACCCTGCACCCACTGTACGCGTCCACCATTATGTTCTGGCATCGTGGCGAAAACGTACGCTCTTCACGCACACGCCACGAGGATGCGTTTACGTCAGACCAATTTACCAATAGCCCTATTTATCGTCTGTCCAGCACCCGCACACCCTTTTTGCGCCGCCGTCTGCGCGGTGACACCGCCCTGCTCGATTTTCCGGTACTGGAAGAACTGCAGCAACAGGGAGCCTCCGACTACCTGGCATACAAGGTTCCGTTTTCCAGCGAGCCCGATCAGGACGAATACGAAGATGGCATCATCGGGTCATGGACCACCGAACGTCCTTCCGGATTTACTGATCAGGAAATTCTGTGGCTGATGCGCGTGCAGAGCCGCATGGCTGTGGCCTGCAAGGTACAGATACGCGAGGCGGTAACCCAAAACATCCTCGATGCCTATCTCGGGCCAGACGCCGGTAACCGTGTTATCGAGGGCAATATTCGCCGCGACACTGGCGAACAGATACAGGCCGTTGTCTGGTACAGCGACATGCGCGACTCAACGCGCTGGGCCGACAACCTGGAGCCCGATGCTTTCTTAACATTGATCAACGCCTACTTTGAATGCACAGCCGGATCTGTTCTGGCTAATCATGGTGAGGTGCTGCGCTTTATTGGCGATGCCGTGCTGGCCATATTTCCGTTTAAGGAAGACACTCAGGCGCGCCAGGCCGCGACACTCGCTATGCAGGCCATGCAGGATGCCAATAACCGCCTCAACGAGCTCAACCATCAACGCCAGGCCGATCAGCTGCAACCCATCAACTTTGGTCTCGGCCTGCACGTCGGACAACTTACTTTTGGCAATATCGGGGTTGCCGAACGGCTTGAGTTTTCAGTCGTCGGTCCTGCAGCCAACGAGGTTGCCCGGCTGGAAACACTGTGCAAAACGCTAAAGCGTCGCGTGCTGGTGAGTGAGAACTTCGCAGACCTGACAGACGGCAACTGGGAGCCCCTGGGCGAGCATGTGCTGCGTGGCGCCAGTGACCGCGTAAAGATATTCGCACCAGCGGATATCGTTACTGGTTAGTGCGCCGACGGAAGCCTGCATACCTCCACGACCTGCCGTGAACTCCACACAAATGGCTTGAGTCCGTCAGAAGGACTCAATCGACACAACGGCCAGCGGCTGTGCCTTACCCTCCAGCTGCACATCCTCCAGGAGTTTGTGTTGAATGCCGTCGGGCAAACTCATTTGCCGGAAAAGCCACGCAGACACCAATGTATGGCGGTTTAGTTTTTTACACAGACTGCCGAGGCGTGCGGCCGTATTGATGGTGTCACCGAAGTAGACAATCTCTCGTTTGCTGTCACCAATCTCACTCGCTACCACGGGTCCGCCGTGCAGCCCCACGCGAAACGCCGGCACGCAACCAAACTCGCGCTGATACCAGTCGCGCTTTTCGTACATCAGCTGATGTATATCTGCCACACAACGGATACACGCTGCATTTCTTATCCCTTTATCCAGTGACCAGGTAACCACCACCTCATCACCAATATAGCGGTGAGTCTCACCACGATGCAGCGCAATCGGCTGTGCAATGTCAAAAAAGAACCGGCTGATCAACGACTGCACACGGATATCGCCCAGTTCCTCTGCTAGTCGAGTTGAATCAGCCATATCCAAAAACATAAAGACACGAGTCTCCTGCTTGGGCCGATGATAGCGACCAATCAGAAAACGCAAAAATACACCGGGGCCAACGAGGCTGCGAATGCGAAAGATTGAGTTATTGATGACCGATATGGCCAATGCAAACAGTAAGTCACCCGTAAAGCGGTCACTGTTATATTGGGTGATATAGTCGAGCCCCAGAAAGAAGGCCGGCACAATTCGAAGCCCGATGCAGATGATAATCAGCCACAACAGTGAAGTTACGGCCACATAAACCGGCAGCGGTGCCCTGCGTAGCGGTTCTCCGGCGCTGCGCTGAATGTAAAATATTTCAAGCCCGGTAATGCCCGCGGCAATGAAAAACCCGATGCTGGCGCCAATCAGAAAGCCGCCGCCGGCAATGACAGAATAGGCTAACCCAACCGGCACAGCTGTGCTGGATATCAGCAGCCAGGTCACAACTCGCTTGGTACGGAGTCTCATTTATTCTCTGGGTATGTTTATCGATTGATCGAGCCTGAGCCATAACGTGTCGAAGTTAACACTATGGCTTTAGCTGCAACAGCAATATTCCTGTTAGTTCCGCCGCCATGCGTGCGCAGTTACTCGTTACAGGTACTTAAGCCCCAAATTTCGTAAAATTTCCAAATACGATGCCGTCTCTCTTACTGTCGTAATGGAAAAAGATGGCGACCAAGCCACCGAAAAAGATTGGAGTAGTAAGCGGATAGCGACACGAAAGGATAGCAAATTTCTTGCTGGCGAGTGATCATCAGTAGATATCAGTAAACACAAGACTTTCAACGTGAAAATAAACGCGCGTGTCAACAAAAACCTGATTGCTATCAGCCTGATTTCTACGCTGCTGATTTTCTGGCTCAGTGCGAGCTTCTGGCTGGAAGCATATACTCAACGTAGCGGTGCCGCACAATTGCAGCGCTCAACGCAGCCCGAAGACACATTGTTCAGACTGGCAATGACGCTCGGCAAAGAGCGCTCCCTGCTGCATACCATTCTGGCAGAGCGGCACCCGGCGGCCGAGACTCTTGACTCCCTGTATGATGTTTCCCTGCAGTCAAAAGAGCTGATGACCAATGCGGTCAATGAAATCAGAGAGTCGCGTCAGACTGAATCGGCAAGGATCAGACATCAGTACGACGAACAGACGATAGAAAAACAATTGTCAGATCTGATGGCAAGCTTTGAGGCACTGTCACAGAATAGCTCGCTAATTGTATTGCAGGCTGCTATAGCCCCGTCAGAGCGTGACGACGCCATGCGTATGCAGGTGTTCGACTCTTATGGCACACTTATCCAGCAGGTTAATAACCTGCGGCTACGCACCCACTTCCTGCCACAAAAGAACTATCAGGAAGTGATTGCCTCCCACAGTATCAAGAACGCCATCTGGGACCTCAACGAATCAGTGCGACAGATTGGCGCGTTACTCGACGGCTACCTGATTAAAAGCCGCGATGGTCTGTTTTCATCGGTAAAGCGAGATGTGCTGTTGTTCAGGATCTATCAGCAGATTCAAACGGCCGACCATGCATTGTTTGAGGCCGCCAGTTTTTCAGACAGAGCGGTTGATAAAACCGGCCTTGAAAACCAGCTGTCAGAATTTACCCGAAACTTCCATGAAATTTACCGAGTGCTTGAGACCAAGCTGGTAGAAGATCTCACTGAAGGTAACTACAGCGAAATCAATCTCGACCAGTGGCGGCTTGTTGCCGACGCTACACGACGCGATATTCAGCTGCTGGCGACAGAGTCTGTTAATCGTACCATCGAAACGGCTCGCGATATCGAGCACACGGCCATAAGAAATCTGGCGCTCGATACACTGCTGGTGCTGTTATGTATTGGCATGGCTGTGTGCTCCACCGGTATTGCCAAGAAGGTACAGTACCAGGCACGGCACGATGACCTGACGCAACTGCCAAACCGTCGCTTCTTTAAGCAACACGTTCTGGAATCAATCAGTAAAAGTCAGGCAAATACCAAACTGGCATTGCTGACCATTGACCTGAACCGCTTCAAGGCCATCAACGATACACTTGGACACGCCGTTGGCGACAGCCTCCTCCGGCAGGTGGCAGAGCGCCTGCAGGGGTGCGCCGACAACCGCATGTGTGTGGCTCGAATGGGTGGTGACGAGTTTGCCATGCTGTTTCCGCCGGAAGACGATGTCGAGGCAGTCAGGCTCAGTGAAAATATCCTGCGTGAACTCGAACGTTCATTTGATATCGATGGCGGCATGGTCAACATTGGCACCAGCATTGGCATAAGCTACTACCCCGAAGACGCCAAGAATGCCGAAGACCTGCAGGTCACATCGGACTACGCTATGTTCTTCGCCAAGCGCGACGGTAAAAAAGAACGCAAGAGCTGCATTCAGCTGTATAACCGCGAGATGGCCGAAGAGTTCGATAACCGCATGAAGATCGAACGCGACCTCGCTACTGCCATCGAGGAAAACCAGTTCGAGCTTTACTATCAGCCTCAGTTCAACCTGGATGCAAACTGTGTGGATGCGTGTGAAGCGCTGCTGCGCTGGAAGCACCCGACACGCGGCATGGTATCGCCTTTCGAATTTATCAGCGTGGCGGAAGACTGTGGTCTGATGCCGGCGGTTGGCAAGTGGGTACTCAACGAAGCCTGTCGACAGGCTGCAGAATGGCAGCATAAAACCGACATCATGCTGCGAGTAGCCATCAACGTTTCTGTGCAACAGATTATGCAGCCGGGCTTCGTCAACGACGTGCTCTCCACCATGGCCCACTACAAGTTGCACTCAGACAGGATTGAAATTGAGCTGACGGAAAGCGTGTTCATGGCCGACACTGACTGGGTAGTCAAGTCGCTGCTACAGTTGCGAGAGGCAGGCATCAAGATCGCGCTGGATGACTTTGGTACCGGTTACTCTTCACTGAGTCAGCTGCAGGATCTGCCAGTCAACACACTGAAGATCGACCGCAGCTTTATTTCCAAGCTTAGCAATTCACCAGGTGTGTCTAACTCAGTGACTGCCACAATTGCTTCAATCGCCGACGTACTGGGCCTCGAGACCGTGGCCGAAGGTGTCGAGTCTGACGAGCAACTCGACCAGGTGGCGGATCTGGGTATCAATGTGGTACAGGGCTTCTTCTACTCAAAGCCGGTAGCCAGCCCCGACATACCCGCTGCCATCAACAAGCTCAATAATGAGTATGGTTCACAGCCAGGTAAGAAAGCCGCCTAGTTCAGCGCGGGGGAGATAGCGACTGTGTTATCTCCCCCGCTGGTACACAGCTAACAGCTAATACTTACCCTCGTACCACTGCCGGTTGTCACCGGCACCTGCACCGCAGTCGCCAGACCACTGCCATCCACCTGCAGGGTACCTGACCCTGCAATTGCACCGCTGCCAACGTGCTGCGCCGACCATGAGCAACCGGTACCTGCAGACGGATTAAACGACTGGGTATTACGTGGTGTTACATCCACGGTCTGATCAGAAGCCAACGAGCGCAGCGTGACCGCATACTGGTTACCCTGATCGACTATCCCCTGGCCAAAGCTGAAGTGCGGTACCGACCACTCCAGTGACGTTTGATATTCATCGTCACCACTGGACGGCGGGTTAATGCGCCCGGACCCGGATGCGTTGGTCAGGGCCGGGTAGCTGACATCTCTGGAGTAGCGCCAGCCTGGCACTTCAAAGCGAAACAGGTTTTCGTTCACTGCATCGAATGCGCGCCAGGTGTGCGCGATACCCTCGCGAGCCGTGGCACTGTAGGCAACGCGCGCATCGTTTAGCGCAGAGAATGTCGGTACACCCTGTGTCTGCCAGTCGATGACCGTATCGGCCTTGCCAAAATCAATCATCATAAACGCAAAGTCGTCGCCACGGCGGCGGCGTACCTGTGTGTGATGATCCATCCAGTCCCACACACCAGTGGGCTGGTTACCCCCCTCACCGTAACGTTGAATGGATTCGGAGTACAGGCCACGATTAACGATTGGCAGATTACTGCTGACCGACCCAAAGAGCCTGACAAAGTTGTTGGTAAACAGCGGACTGGTTCGGTAATTCATCATCGGCTCACTGGCGTAGATACCCGCGAATACCGATCCGTAACGCAGACCGAAACTGACCGACCCGGACGCGCCCATCGAGTTGCCAAACACATGCGTTAGCCGGGCGTCGATATTAAAATCAGGATTGTCGATAGTCTCCTGAATGGCCTTCATAACGCGCTGCTCGGTGAAGTTCTCAATTGCCCCCTGCGAAGGTGTATTGCCGTTGCGATAGTCGTGGTCACGCGCGTGACCATACCACCAGGTGTGTGAGGTGTTCTGGCTGTCGCCCGGGTCAATGGGTAACAGTTGCACGACCTGCCAGTCATAGCGCACTTCTTCCAGCAGGAAAGGAAAGTAGTCATAGGCGTGCAACTCAATCTGCAGCGGATACGACTGTGACGGGTTATAGTTGAAGGGCAGCGCAACGTAGTAATTAAATGCATACCCGTTAAGCGTCGGGTTCCACTGCTGGTAGTCCATATAGTGGGTGTACAGACGCCCTTTACCGCCGTTGACCGACAACGTCAGCACGGGCTGTGGCGTGGCCACGCCTTCCTGCACGGAAGCGGAATTTTGCCCCGCGTTGACCGTTCGGTTTTCACTGCCACCAGCCACAGTCGTCACCGCATAGTACGCCGTACCACCGCTGCTAACAGTGTGTACAAACAACCCTTCACTATCGGATAGCGGTGCCCCAAGATCTTCCACTACGAAATACGCTGGTACATCGCTAACCGCATATTTGTTACGAGAGGTATCGCTGTCGAGCGGCCCCCAGCGACTGGTCAGCAATGTTGCTGCGCCAATATTGTCAGATGTTATGGGCGATGCTGATCGATAAACATGGTAACCCAGCCCGACTTCCGGTTCGTTCCAGGTGAGAAACGTCTGGCCGCTGCGATGTCGCAGCGCCAAGCCGGAAACCATTGGTATATCCGTGTTGTTATTGCCGGTATCGTCGCCATTGTCGCTGTTATCGCCGGTGTTGTTATC
>CAYMFQ010000079.1:1502-10502 GCA_964389335.1 uncultured Granulosicoccaceae bacterium | reverse complement strand
TCACCTGAGCTATTATCACCACCCGCATCACCGTCAGTATCCGAGTTATTGCCGCTGCCGTCGCCAGTGTCGGTATTCACCTGACAGTCAACGGTTGAGCACTCGACATCACTGCTGCTGAGACAGCCGCTCAGCGCCACTGCAAGCAGTACTACTGTCATCCATCTTACAATCATAGGAGCCCTGTTATTTGCTGGGATACTTACGGACAGATTCCATAATCAGGTTCCATCCGAAAGAACAGAGAGTTTACCGCGTCCGGCACTTCTGGCGGGTGAGAATACGTCAAGAGATCTGAACGGCAACTGTTAGAACGACACCACCCGCAGGCCGCAAACCAGAACTTCGTCACAGTATCTCGTCGCCTACACTTTGATACAACCTTAGCCACGGCAGCAATCTAGTCTTTGCGTTACGGGTGCTGCATCAGCCTGCCTGTAACGATCCGGGTCGAACCTGGTATATCTGATCAACCAAACTGTGGGTATCGAAGATGTCAGCCACAAGCGTTATCACTCAGCTATCACCTCAGCGGTTGTTCACGGCATGCATCGGTATGCTGCTAAGTGCCTGTGGGGGAAACGATTCACCACCAACCGCACCGGACACCGGCGTCGGCAGCGCGTTCGTCAACTTTGAAACTGGTCAGGTCAGACCGCTGGCTTTATCCGCCGACGGCGACACACTCGTCGCTGTAAACACCCCCAATGCCACGCTCGATATTTTGATGATCGGGGAAGGCGATCTGCAAACGACACACTCGGTGCCGGTGGGGCTGGAACCCGTAGCCGTGGCGATCAACGACAACTCCGAAGCATGGGTAGTCAATCACCTGTCTGACAGCATTAGTGTGGTCGACCTGACACTCAATCCACCGCGCGTCACAAAGACCCTGTTAACCGGTGACGAGCCGCGTGATATTGTTTTTGCCGGCAGCGACGGCCACCTTGCGTTTGTCACCGCCGCGCACCGAGGTCAAAATGGCCCTGAGGACAAACCGATTGATGCAACGCTGCAAACACCGGGAATCGGACGTGCCGATGTGTGGGTGTTTGATGTTAACAACACCGGTACATCGCTCGGTGGCGACCCGTTGTCGGTAACGACAGTATTTGCGCAGTCACTGAGATCACTGGCAGTCAGCACCGATGGCACCACGGTCTATGCAGCCGCTTTCCACTCGGGCAACCAAACCACCGCTGTCGGTGAAAACGAGCTGTCAAAGCCTGGCCCCACCACGGGTAATGACGGCATACTGCAGCCGGATACCGGTCTCATTGTGCAATTCGACGGCAGTGACTGGCGCGACGAAACAAAAAGCACCAGTGACCTCAATGGCACAAGCTACAACAGCCTGGTGCCGTTCACCCTGCCCGACTACGATATCTTTGCATTAACAGCCACCGCCAACCCGACAGTACAGCGCAGGGTCAGTGGCGTTGGCACCACGTTGTTTAATATGACTGTTAACCCCACTAATGGCGGTTTGTATGTTAGTAACACCGAGGCACTGAACGTTAACCGCTTTGAAGGCCACAGCACCGACGTCGCAACACTGACAGGCAACTTTGCACACAGCCGAATAAGTGTTGTTAGCGACGATGGCGTAGTGATCAATAACCTCAACGATCACATCGACCACAGCAGCCCGGCTGACACTACCCCGGCCATTGCACAACCGCTCGGCATGGCATTCTCAGGTGACACACTGTATGTCAGTGCGTTTGCGTCGGGTATGGTAGCAGCTTACTCCAGTCTTCAGGCTACACCGACACAAATACCATTAAGCGGTGGCGGACCTACCGGTCTGGTGGTCGACAACAAGCGCAACAAATTATATGTATTGACCCGCTTTAACAACAGCATATCCGTGGTCGACCTGAATACCCACACACAGTTAAACAGCATCGCACTGTCCAACCCCGAACCTGCGACGGTCACCGACGGACGCCGCTTCTTATACGATGCCACTGACACATCCAGTCATGGCGATGCATCCTGCGGACTTTGCCACGTATTTGGTGATACAGACGCTCTGGCCTGGGATCTTGGCAATCCGAGCGCCACTGTCGCAGCCAACCCCAACGCTTTTGTGAATCGCTTTCTGGCACCGGACGGTGATGCCGTATTTCACCCATTGAAAGGACCCATGACGACACAAAGCCTGCGCGGCCTTGCCAACGCCGGCCCAATGCACTGGCGCGGTGATCGCACCGGTGTATCGGCTGCCGACAATGAATCACTGGAGCTGGCAGCATTTAAAGAGTTTAATGTGGCCTTTCCTGAATTACTGGGCCGAGCATCACCGCTGCCCGAAGCTGATATGCATAAGTTTGCGCGTTTTGCGTTAACGATACAGTATCCACCCAACCCGATCCGATCGCTTGACAACAGCCTCACAGACCAGCAATCACGCGGCCTCGAAACCTACATGAGTAAACCCACCACCGGAGAGATATTCACCTGCAACAACTGTCATACCCTCGACCCTGCGAGTGGACACTTTGGCACTAGCGGACTGAGCTCGGTTGAAGGTGACGATATCTCACAGGAGTTTAAAGTGCCGCACCTGCGAAACCTTTATCAGAAAGTCGGCAAGTTCGGCAACAGCGGAAGGTTTTCAGGCACTACCGGTGACTTTGGCGCACAGGTCAGTGGCTATGGTTTTATGCACGACGGCAATATGGATACCCTGCAGAACTTTTTTAAAGGCAGCGTGTTTCATTTTGATGATGACCCGGCTGTCAACGACACGATGATTCGGGAATTAGTGGACTTTATCATGGCTATCGACAGCAACATGGCGCCAATCGTCGGTCAACAAATTACCCTGTCTGACACGACCAACACAGCCACCGATGCGCGCATCGAGCTGCTTAAGCAGCGCGCCCAGTTGAACGAGTGCGACCTGATTGCCAAAGGCGTGGTAGACACGCAGCTGCGCGGTTATCTGTTACAGCCGAATGGCGACTTCCAGAGCGACGCGGGTGACACGATAACTTATGCAGCGCTGCGCACTCAGGCGTTACGGCCAAACGGCGCTGTCACCTTTACCTGTGTGCCACCGGGATCGGGACAGTGGATGGGGATTGACCGCAATCTCGACGGCACTCTGGACGGCCAGTCCAACAGTTAGCGCCGGGCAATAACTACAGCGATAAATGAGAGTAGATATTGTCAGTGGCGATATGAAGCGATGATACCGCGGAGTTGTAGTGGGCACGGTAATACTCAACCGCGTGACCGGCATGGTCAAACGCTACGGATTCAATTTCCAGTAATGGCGCACCGGGCTCAAGCCGCATACGCTCGGCAACATCAGCGGGTGCAATGGCCCCCTTAATCCAGCGGTCCGCACGATGCAGCTTTATGCCATAGTTGCGGTTGAGTACGTCAAGAATCGGCAACCCTGTTACGTCCAGCTTGTGCAGGCCTGGTACCAGATTAGCCGGAAAAGAGATATGCGTATCCGTCAGCGGTACCCCGTCCACACGGTAGACGCGATGCAATCGCACCACCTGCTGGCGCGCGCTCAATGAAAACACGCGTTGTTCGATGTCGCTGCACGCATAGCAGCCAAACTCGAATGTTTCAAAATCGACCTGGTGTCCTTTGCCGGACAAGTCATCAAACAGGCTCTGGTTACCAGTCACAAAGCCGGTTTCAATCTGACGCTCGGCCACAAACATGCCACGACGCGGCATTTTGACCACCACCCCTTCTGCCGACAGCGCAGCTAGCGCACTGCGTATTACCGGTCGCGACAGGCCAAACAGCTCGCAAATCACTTTCTCGGGTGGCAGACGAGTACCCGCGGCAAGCTTGCCGTGGTGAATGGCGTCTTCCACACAGGCTTTCACCTGAACCCACAATGGCACGTCGCTGTCGCGCTGAATACGGCTGCGCGCAACAACCTCCCTAAAATTGGCGGCACTGGCGCACTCTGACGATTCAAAAGACGGTCGCCCCCGTGGTCTGGGGGAACCGGAGGTCCCACGATCAGCTGACCCGGGTGATGTATCACTGACTGATGCAGACTTAACCGCCACAGGCTTAACTGAAGATCGAGGCATTACGCCGCTTCTATGTTATCAAGTCCAAGGCGTTCAATTTGTTCCGGAGGGCATCCTTCTGCGATTAACATCGACTTCATTTTCACCAGCAGCTCTGTTCTTTTGTCTGCCTCAGTGTGCCACAGATTGTTTTTTTGTTCAGGGTCGAGTTGCCGATTGTACAAATGGTTCTCGTAGGTACGCGGGTCGACGGTGATCGGGATCTTCCACTGTGGCAACGGCACTGTAGGGTCAAAGTAACCCTGGTCAACCGGTGGCTGCGGCAGTTTGCCAACACGCCCGTCTACCGGATTGTCAACAATGAGAGGCCTCAGCAACATGGTTGAGTAACTGTACAGCGGTTTGCCCTCAACCGGTGCCTTATACAGAGTCCATGTGCCATCGTTCAGGCACACGCCTTGTCCAAAAGTGCCATACAGGATAGCGTCGTGCCCGGAGTGCTGAGCACCGGTAATCAGCGGCAAGAAGCTGCAGCTGTGGCGATTTTCATCGGGCACATCGGCGTTGGCCGCTTCTATTAGTGTGGCAAATAAATCAACGTTTTGCGTCATGTTATCGACCGGCGTGGTAGCGCCACTGCGCTGCGGGTGATACACCATCAGCGGCAGGTTGGCGTGCGAGTCGTAGTGCGGGAACTGCTTACCAAAAACACCGCGCTGACCAAAGTCATGACCGTGATCAGTAGTAAACACCAGCATGGTATTTTCCCACAGGTCGAGCTTGTCGAACTCCTGCAGGAACACCCCAAGCCACTTATCCACCATGGTCACCTTACCGAGATACTGAGACTCAAGATATGCAAGCTCTTCCGGCGTGGTCTGCTCCATAAACGCTTTCAGATCATCGTACATTTGATACGGTGGCCAGATATTATATTTGTCTTTGCCACCGCTGCCGTCGTCGCTGTACATGGATGCGTAGGGCTCGGGCACGTCAAACGGCTCGTGCACATCAAATGACTCTACCTGCAGAAAGAAGTCTCCCTTGCCGGCGTTTTCACGCAACCAGTCTGCCGCCGTACTGAACACTTTGGCTGGAAAGAAATCCTCTTCGCCTTCGAAATCTTTGACATTGGCATAGTACTGTCGCGGGTGCACACTGCTGCGAAACTCACTGATCTTGTCCACCCATGCAGGCACCGGTCCCTGTTCAGGCAGTTTCCAGAAGTCCGTTTCGTGCCCGCGAATAAACTCGGCGGAAGAGAAGTCCTCCACGTAACCGTTGGCCTGCTCTTCCCAGTAGTGATAATGATCAGTCACGATCCCGGTGTTGTAACCGGCACTGTTTAATACGGCTGGCAGGCGTGGGTCGTATACCTCAAGCGGCCCCCACGGTCGCCACATAAATTCCTTGCGGCCACTGGTCAGCTCTCGACGTGCCGGCATACAAGGCAGGCTGGATATGTAGTGATTGTTGAACACCACGGATTTTGCAGCCAGTGCATCGATAGTCGGTGTCTGGCAGCGCGAGTCCGGGTTATAGAGTGGCAGCGCATGCCGATTTAAGCTGTCTACCAGTATCAGTACAATATTCATCTTGTGATTTTCAATGCGGCGTTAAAAACCTGGCTTTAACATACCTTTTCACGTAAAGATTGCAGGCCAGTTTTTATCAGCTGTTAAACAAATGCTATTAGTGTTCAAGCAGGTGCCAAAGCTTGCGTTTAATCGCCAGCAGCTCTTCAGATAGACGCATCTCGGCGCTGCGCGGCCTCGGCAACGAGATCATTTCGGTATGATGCACCCGCCCCGGCCTTGCGGACAACACCACCACCTGATCCGCTAAAAATATTGCCTCTTCAAGATCGTGGGTAACAAACACAGCGGTCTTACCGGTAACCTGCCACAGTTGCTGAAGGTCGCTCTGCATGCGCTCTTTGGTTTGTGCATCAAGAGCGCCGAAGGGTTCGTCCATCAGCAGTACGTCAGGGTCGTTGGCGTATACACGACCGATGTCAACGCGCTTTCTCATGCCGCCGGACAACTCTCGGGGCCAGCGATTTTCAAAACCCTGCAGCCCCACCAGTTCGATCCACTTTTTTTCTATTTCCGCACAGGCTTTGGAACCGGCACCTCGCAGGCGTGGCCCATAAGAAATGTTGCGCGCCACCGTCATCCACGGAAATACGGCATCCTGCTGGAACACCATACCACGCTCGCGGCCGGTGCCCTTTATAGTGACGCCATTGAGCGTGATGCGGCCGTCGCTTGGTGCGTACAGACCCGCCATCATCTTAAGCAGAGTGGATTTGCCACAGCCGGAAGTACCAACAATGGCAGTGAAACTTTCAGGCGCAAACGTCAGATTAATATCTTCAAGCACCGTCAGCGCTTCAGACGTGCCTTTGCCAAAAGTATGCGTCAGGTTTTCAACGATGATTTCAGACATTACTCACGCATCTCTGACCATACCATCAAACGTTTTTGAATTGCCCGAAAGGCCCTGTCCATGACAAACGCACAGGTGCCGATGATGGCGATAATCATCATCACCTGATCAGTTAAAAAGTAGCGTCGACCTTCCTGCAGCATATAGCCAAGCCCGCTGGGAGCAGCGATTAGCTCCGCCGCCACCAGAGTGGTCCAGGCTGCCGCCAGTGCAATTCGATAGCCGGTTATAATAAAGGGCGTGGCCGCTGGTATCGCTACAGTACGAAATACCTGAAACCGCGTGGCGCCCATTGTCGACGCCGCATCGACATAGACCTGAGGCACATTTTTCATCCCCGCTATCACATTCACCACACACACCATAAAGCACGCAATACTGATTAGCAGCACACGACTAAACTCTTCAATACCAAACCAGATAATAATGATAGGTATATAAGCCAGCGGCGGTATGGGGCGAATTGCCTCGATCAGTGGATCTATCAGATATTCAATCGGCTTGTACCACCCAACCAGACAACCAATCACAACCGCGAGTGTGGTACCGATCAAAAAGCCAAGAACAATGCGGAACAGACTGGCACCCAGCGCGTCGAACAGGGTGCCGGCCCTGATGTTGGTGAAGAACGACCCGACGATGTCTTTCAGCGGTGGCAGCAACGCCGGGTTGTTATCCGGTTGGCTGGTGGCGTAGGAATACGCCAGCAGCACCGCACAGATAGACAGGGCGCCAAGTAAAAAGCGCCCTGAAATTACACGTTTTAGCAATTCCATTGCAACGAGCACATTACGGATGTGTTTGCACTATCTGTTTGCAACGGGCGCGCAAGGCTCGCACATGGGTTTGCATGCAAGGCGTCTCAGATTTTTGCGATGATCTGATCAGACACCAGCGCATCAAGATCAGGCATACCGCCTATACGCTCATTGGCAACCAGAAACTCCGATTGCACACGCAGTGCATTGTTGAGGATACCCTTTTCGTAGACTTCTTTAATTTCGGGTTTATCGAAATAGAAGTATCCATTCAACAACGGCTCGACGTCAGCTGCAGTCACACCGGCACGGCCCATTCCACTTTGCCACTCAATCATGCGGTCCACCACAGCTGCATTGTCGTCGCGCAGCATCGGCACGGCCTTTTCATGGAAGGCTCGCACAATCTCAACATAGGCCGCTTCGTGCTTATCGATGCTCTGTTGCGTGGTCATGAAGACATCCATAATTGACGGACGCTTGTCGATAGGCATCTGTGATCCTTCAGCCAATAGTGCTGCATCTGGCAATGCATCGTAAATCAGCTTGCGAGACGTGGCCAATGGTACGGTGGCATCAACCGCACCGGCTATAAAGGCCGACTGACCATCGATTGGTTCCATATTAATTCGGGTCAGCGGCATATCACTTAAGCCTTCGTTGGCCAGCGCGACACCGAGAAAGAAATCAAAATTGGAACCGCTGGTAACTGCGATCTTCTTACCTTCAAGATCCGCCAGCGATTTCATACCCGGCTTGCCGACGATTTGAAAAAGACCGGATGCATCGCCGCAAATGGATATTTCGCGAAAGTCTGCAACCTTTTTAAACATGGCCGCCAGTGGTGGCACCGAGCCTACGGTGATTGCATCAACCGAACCGCCAACCATCGCTTCAATTGCCGGTGGGCCGGACGGAAAGACACTGAACTCCATATCCACGCCGGGCGCAAATCCCTGATCCTGTATGAGCCAGTAAAGCCCGAACGAATAGGCCGGAATTATTCCAATACGCAGTTTTTCACCGGCTGCATGCGCTTTGCCGGTGAAGATTGCCGGCGCACTGACAGCAGCGGTTGCTGCAGCCCCGGTCTTTAAAAAGGAGCGTCGGCCCAGCTTGAGACCGGCGTTTTTGGTTTTCATTGGCATTTTGTCTTCCCCCATCCAGTTTGCAAGAACAAGCAACCGGAACAAACCACCACACAATCCGGTTGGCTGGTTTCCTTATCTATTTCTGAGTATAACCAAAAATAAAACCGAGTCAATTCACCAACTTTCGGCGAGGAAACTCCCTTTTTTGCCCAATACCTGTTGCCAGCAAAGCTGCATTTGGCACAACGCGCTGGAGGAGATTCAGCTCTGCACTGCCCTGGACATCAGCAATACGTTGCCACCGACTTGTATATCCGGGTGCGGAATAACCGGTAGCTCACCCTGCCGGGTAAAACCAAAACGCTCGTACAAACGCACCGCGCCCACATTGTCTTTAAACACACGCAACGTGATGCATGGCAAGCCCTGCTGCAGCGCATCTGAGTTAGCACGCTCAAGTAATAACGTACCCACACCCTGCCCTCGGGCTGCCGGCAACAGACATAACTCGGCGATAAACAGGCTGTCTGGATCTGTGAGTTGTCGATAGGGTTGCAATGCATCAGCTAACGCCTGTGGTAACGGAGCCTGCTTACCACTGGCGTCATCACCAGCGGTGTCATCTGCTTTTTCCTGATAGCTGATCATCGCGCCAATAGCGACACCATCCCGCTCTGCAATGACCGTATT
>CAYMFQ010000079.1:0-1402 GCA_964389335.1 uncultured Granulosicoccaceae bacterium | reverse complement strand
GGCATTAAAACAAACTGAGTTGACTGTGCCCTGCACCCACTGCTGCCGGTGCAACAAACTGCGTGGAGTCGAGCTCAAAATCTCGACTAACCGCTATACCGGCGCGCCTGCAGGCAAACTCAAACCGTTGTCGGATAATCTCTGCGCGCGGGCCGCTGCCAATCATACGTTCACCAAATTCGGCATTGTTGAGTTTGTCGCTACGCACGGAACGGATCGCTTTCATGACGCGTGCAGCTCTTAAGGGGTAGTGCTCTTCGAGCCACTCGGGAAACAACTGCTGCAGTTCGTGCGGTAATCGCAGCACTATGGCATAGGCTGCCTGTGCACCGGCTTTTGCCGCGGCCTCGACGATGGAGTCCATCTCCTCTTCGTTCAATGCCGGTATCACCGGCGAGACTGACACACGAGTGGGTATACCGGCATCGCTCAACGTTTTAAGCGTTTGCAACCGTCTTGATGGCGTGGTTGCACGAGGCTCAAGCTTGCGGGCGAGCGTTCGGTCAAGCGTGGTTATGGTGATACATACCGACACCAGACCACGCTCTGCGAGTTGGGTCAGTAAATCAATGTCTCGCTCTATTAGTGAAGACTTGGTGATCAGGTATGCGGGATGGTTTGTCTCGACCAGCACCTCAAGTACCTGCCGTGTAATGGCCAGCCTTTTTTCCAGCGGCTGATACGCATCAGTGTTTACGCCGATGGCGATGGGCTCGCATTGATAGCTTTTCTTCGACAATTCAGCGCGCAGCAGATCAGCGGCCTGACGCTTTGCGTACAGACGAGTCTCAAAATCAAGACCGGCAGAGTGCCCGAGGTAAGTATGAGAGGGCCGTGCAAAGCAATAAATGCAGCCGTGCTCGCAACCGCGATACGGATTGATCGAACGGTCAAAGTGGATATCCGGCGACTGGTTGCGCGTGATGATTGTGCGATTACAATCATCGCGCCAGTGAGTCTGCACACGGGTTTCGGGCTCTGTGTACGAACTCCAGCCGTCGTCGATATCAAGGTGCCGCGCTGATTCAAATCTGCCGGTTGCGTTGCTGACCGACCCTCTGCCGCGACGCAGTAGCGGGGTTTCTCGCATGCTTCCCGTTAGGTATTTGTATATACATACAGTATATATTTAAAAACAGTGGTTTTACAAGGTGGGGGCATCTCCGATGAACGAGCATACAGCTTTGGGCTGTCGCTATATACGCAGCATATGTGACATGCTAAGTACTGGAGTTCGCCGATCGGGGATCAGCTCCCACCGGCGAAATTTGGCTACGTGGGTTACCTTGTATTCGATGCACAAACTTAAAATCGCGCTCAAACACTTCAATTACATGCACGGCTTCCGGATAGGGGTCGAGGAGCGTTACCTCCCCGCCCTCCGAACCGTGCATGCGGTTCT
>CAYMFQ010000078.1:14882-21724 GCA_964389335.1 uncultured Granulosicoccaceae bacterium | reverse complement strand
CCGCGTCCAGCGCCAGCCGATCCGGATGGGCCGCAGATGGGAAGCGCGTGTTGTCGTAATTAAAGCCAACGATCCACTCGTCCTTTTCAAGGGTAGCCGCGGCGTCTGCCACTTGTTGATAAAGCGCATCCAGCGAGTTGACATTGCCCATCGGCGAGGCATTCAGGTCGACAAGTATCGATGCCAGTCCGGTGGCCAGAAAATGGCTGTGTGCATCGATAAGACCCGGCATCAGTGTCTTGCCATGCAGGTCAATAACAGACGAATACCAGCGGCGATGAGCCAGCGCGCCGCTGCGGCTTCCTACATAAACAATGCGCTTACCCGAGGTTACTACCGCCTCGGCAGTGGGCGCTGCAGCATCCATCGTCAGGACCTGAGCGCCTATATAGATTTTATGGTAACGCCACGGTACGCGCTGAAAGTGGAACGCAAGGCTAACCGCTACACAGAGCAGCGTTACGCCAATCGCTACACGTCGCGCACGTTTACTTCGCACGCGTCAACTGGCTGTTCAACCGATTATCGCCCGCCACACAACCCGTAGCTGGTTGCATTGCCTGACTCGGCCGGATCGATATCAGGCAGGTCAGCATCGTCCAGGGACAAGCCGTTAGCATAAGCATAGAACGCACAGCCGGCCCAGGTGCCATCGTCAAGCAGATCATTCGGTGTTGGATCAAAGCTCTGTTTTTCACTGACTTCTTGCTGGCTGATATCTTCATCGATTGACTCACCGGGCCAGCGGGTTATCAGGGTTGGTATGGTGCAGTTTTTATCGCTCGGCCGATTGCTTGCAGGATCAGACACGCCACCGGCAATAAAGGTCCATGCCAACACCGGAATTTCATGCTGCCGTGCAAAACGGTATACACGCTTTACAAAGTCAGTCTGGCAACCCTGCGGCGACTGCCCTATTGCATTGCCGGTTTCGCCAAACATGATGCCGTAACCATTAGCCCGCAACGGCAGCAATGTTTGCGCCCAGCACAGTGCGTTGGTGCACTTGTTACCTGCCGGATAAGCATGGTTATCAACCCAGAGTTTGCCGAGCGGATCATGTGGCGCATAGCTGAGCCAGCCTCTCTGATCTGCCGAGTAGTCGAGCCCTCCGACACTGATGTGATTAGCTGCACCCGTGGCGCGAATTGCGTCCACCAGACTTTGCATGCCGGCGAATTGCTCGTTGCCATCACGCCAGATTCGCCACCAGTTTGAAAGCGCGGCGGTTGCTTCCAGCGGCGAGTTGGCGGACAGATCGTATAACACGGTATCGTCCATCGGTTCGGTGCCGCTTTGCGCGTGAGGACCGGACGCCGGCACATGCGCTTCATTAAACAGGTTAAAAACCACACGCTCGTTGCCGGAGAAGCGCCGTGCCACGTCCGTCCAGAACGCCGCAGAATGTTCGTTGTCGGGCAACGGTTTTAGATTCAGTGCCTGCTCCGCGGTGGTTCCGGTCCAATGCAGGTCGAGCAACACATGCATGGCGTATTGGCCGGTTAACAGCTGCACCAGCGCCGTTACCGATTCGCGATACGGCTCGCCACTATATTTTTTATCGAGATAAGGAATGTTTCCAGTATCTGCCAGCCAGCAGTGCTCGTTCAACGGCAATCGCACCGTTTTCACGCCCCAGGCCGCCAGCGCTTCAGCAAGGTCTGAATGACTAAAGCCAGCCGACACATGATGATGCAGCCCCCAGCCCTGAGCGCACGCATATTCACCGCCCATCACGTTGACACCCGGGCCCAGCTGCAGATCCGAAACTTCGTTATCCACGGGTGCGCGAGGTTCGAACTGTGCGTCGTCAATCGGTTCACCACACAATACCCAGTTGCCGTACCCGGAAAGGTCCTGCAATGCACCCTTGTCATTGCGAACCGTCACACTGACAACTGAGTGATTTCGGAATTGATGGCCCGGGAAACGCAGTGTTGCCTCGGGCTGATCGGCGGCAGCGTGGCTGGCGGTGATGCCAGCCATATCGAACACCAGCAGGTCGTTGCGCTGAGCAGGATCTATGTCAACTGCAAGAGTAATGGTGCGCAGTGAATCCACCGACAAACCCGTACCACCGGCATAGTTCGTCAGTGCCTCGTCGAGCGGAAACTGCGCCATACCACTAATACGCCGGCCAGAGCCGCCATCAACCTCAATCAACCGTGGCGCAGAAATACACACCCGTGTATCACTGGCACCAAAGGTTTCACGCAATACGGGATCGGACGTGTCGACTTCCACCCGAGTCTTGTCAAGCTGTGGCTGCACCGCGCGGTCACGACTAACAAAGACCAGCGCAGCAACAATAAACACCAATAAAACCAGCGGCAGTGCGGCACGCATGTCGATTACTCCATCACGGCACTAAAGAAAAACGGCAGCTGCCTATTATAGTCTTGCCCGCACTATTACGCGGATTCGTCAGTCAGCGCAAATTCCTAGGCTTGCCTTGCCTCTACCTTGTCCTGTGTGTTGGTATCAAAATCACTGGCGCTGTGCCGCTCATGCAACTGAGTCTCGAGTGGTCCGAACGTGCGGTTGACCATACGTCCGCGCTGCACTGCCGGGCGCTGCGATATTTCCTCTGCCCAGCGGTTAACGTGTTTGTACGATGCCGCGTCCAGAAACTTCGCCGCTTCATACACTACATCCATAACCACTGCGCCATACCACGGGAAAATGGCGATATCTGCGATCGTGTAGTCGTCGCCACTGATGTAACGACGCTCGGCCAGTTGACGATCAAGCACGTCAAGTTGCCGCTTAACCTCCATCGTAAAGCGATCAATGCAGTACTCAATTTTGATCGGTGCATACTTGTAAAAGTGTCCGAAACCACCGCCCAGATACGGCGCGCTGCCCATTTGCCACATTAGCCACGACAGACACTCCGTGCGTGCACTGCCCTCACTCGGCAGTAGTTCGCCAAACTTTTCGGCCAGGTAAAGCAGGATTGAACCCGACTCAAAAATCCGCGTCGGCGGCGAGGTACTCTGATCCAGCATCGCCGGTATCTTTGAATTGGGATTGATGCCGACGAAGCCAGTGCCAAACTGCTCGCCATCGCCAATTTTAATCAGGTGTGCGTTGTACTCGGCACCGGCATGGCCACGCGCCAGCAACTCTTCAAGCATAACCGTTACTTTCACACCATTCGGGGTTGCTAACGAATACAACTGCAGCGGATGCTCACCGACCGGTAGCTCCTTTTCGTGAGTGGGCCCTGCCACCGGTCGATTAATACTGGCCCAGGCGCCGCCGCTTGCAGAGTCCCAGGTCCAGACGTCGGGCGGGGTGTATTCAGTGTTTTCAGTCATCGTATTTCGCTTGAGTTGTCGTAAGCCCGCACCGAGGTGCCGCGCTGTGTGAATACTATGACAGGTCAAAGTGCCTGTCCGTTGCAAAAAGTTTCGTGGCGCCTAAGCAACCGCCACCGAATCGCGACACAACGCCTGACACAAACAATGCACTCCGCCGCCGCCCAGCGTGAACATCGACATGTCCGGGTCGTAGACCTGATAGCCGAGACTGCGCATCTTTTCGTTCAGTTCGGTGGCGCCGTGCATCGACAGCACCTTGTCGTTACCCAGCGCGACCAGATTAACACCAAGGTTTTTGGCCTCCCGGTATGGCACGTCGACAAAATCAAAACCCCAGTCACGCAACTGCGTAACAACCCAGGGCTCGAGCGCATCGATACAGGCAACGAGAAGCTTGTTATCAAGCGGTACCACAAGACCATCCATGTGCACGAATTCGCGACTGATGGGTGCGGTAACCGCTTCCCACCCTTCCTCACGCACCCACGCAGCCACCTGTTCCGCACCCGCTTTCTCCGACCGTTCGCCGCAGTAACCAATCAGCACCCTGCCCGGCTCCAGGATGACAAAGTCGCCGCCTTCGAAGTGCCCGGCAGTGGCATAGCGCCAGATTGGAATATCGTTAGCCTGATAAAACTGAATTGCAGTCACATAGTCTGCGCGGCGAACCTTTAGCTGCATGTGGCAAATGAGTGCCCCCCACGGGGTCATCGCCGAGCTGTCACGGGCAAAGAAGTTCCGATGCAGCACCGGATCAGAATCGAGGTAATGACAGTTAATACCGTTTTCCTCGTAGATCGACACCATCTCCGCGTGCTGAGCCATCGCAGTCTGCAGGTCAAACTTAACCCCGGTCATGTGTGCATTGTTGAGCGTGCGCGCGATCAGCGGGCCCGCATCAACCCATGAATAATACTCCGGCACGCCCAGTAACACATCGCGAAGCGGTGCATAGTCGTTGTCAATTCCCCAGCGCTTTTGCGCGTTACTATCCTGGCTGCTCACCTGTCCTCCGGGTAGTCTGTAAATGCCAGCGTAATGATCTAACAGTTTGCCTGGGGTGCCAACCTCCAACATTCGTAAACAGGGCACCAACACCACGTTTCCGTGTACTGCTAACCGACCGCGGGCTAAATTCAGGGTAAAATACCGTCACTTCATAACACCCACCCACGCCCTTATCACCCGAGTCGGAACCAGTTGATGAACTACGACACTCGCTACCCATGCATCAGTGATCTAAAAAAGCGCGCCAAAAGACGTATTCCCAACTTTGCCTTTGACTACGTTGACGGCGGTATTGACGAAGAAGATGGCAAGCAGCGCAATCGGGAAGCCTGGCGCGATGTCGAACTGACCCCTCGTTATCTGGTCGATGTGTCGAGCGCTGATTTGTCGACCACCGTGTTTGGAAAAACCTACAGCATGCCGTTTGGAGTGCCACCGGTCGGACTGGGCAACATGATGTGGCCGGGTGCGGAAATGGCGCTTGCACGCGCCTCGCAAAAGGCCAATATTCCCTACATTCTCAGTACCTACAGCACCACCGATCTCGCTGAAATCGCGCAGGCCGCACCTGACGTGTGCTGGTTTCAGCTGTATGTCCCTGCGAAAGTCGAAACCATGAAAGACCTGATCAGCCGTGCCACCGAGGCCGGCTATCACGCGCTGGTAATCACCCTTGACATCCCGGTTGGCGCCAAACGCAATCGCGAATTGAAAAACAACCTGAAACTGCCGTTCAGCATGACGCCCAATATCATTTGGCAGAGTGCGATTCACCCGGTGTGGGCGCTCAATACACTGCGACTTGGCAAGCCGGATTTCGTCAATATTAACCGCTACAAGGAACGACCGGATGAAGGTCTTGCGGAGATGCTGACCAAATTCAATATGAAAGGTGTTACCCGCGAAAGAGTAGAAATGATGCGCGACCTGTGGAAAGGGCCGTTGATACTGAAAGGGGTTCAGTATGAAGCAGACATGCAGGCAGCAATCGATATCGGCGTCGACGGAGTTATCATCTCAAACCACGGCGGCCGACAACTCGATGCGGCACCGGCATCTGCAGTCAGCCTGCGACAACTCTCTTCATACGCCAGCGACAGCATGACCGTAATGGTCGATAGCGGCATTCGCACCGGACTCGATGTCGTCAGGGCACGAGCACTGGGTGCCAGCATGTGTTTTTCAGGCCGCAGCTTCTTTTGGGGTATGGGAGCGATGGGACCGGATGGCGCCGAACAGGTTATGGCCATTTACCGCGATGAGATAGATAAATGCCTGAAGCAGCTCGGCTGCGGGTCTTACACCGAGATGGATGCAAGCTGGCTGGCCAGCTGATCAAAGCATGACGCTGCGTACTGTGCGCAGCGTCGCACCTGATTTACTCCATAATCCAGATAGAATCTTTACTGGTTTTCAGTGCCCACGCCATACCCAGGGCGACGCCGGTGGTGAAGTTATCCTCAAACAGCGGGCTGTCCCGGTTCGATGCGTTGTTGTGGAATCCAACGCCGAGCGCGGCAAACACCTGAAAGTTTTCGGTAAATCGATGCCTTAAACCAAAAATCACATTGGTTGCCAGATAGCCGCTGCGACCCTGAAAAGCCGGCCGGCTGGGGGTACCAAACGCCTCGTCGATTCCGTAAATGTAGTCACCCAGTTCCTCGGTCACCCAGATCGGACCGCCTCCGACAATCAGCTTGGTATCCGGAGTCAGGAAACCATCGAGTTCGTAGTCGAGCTGGGTATTGAGCACATAGCCGCGCGATGAAATAGATGAAAAATCGGTAGAAAACGAGGCCCTGAGGGCCGTTTCCCACACCAGTCTGTGTCGACGCCGCTCAGACGCCACCACCTTGTCCCACAGATTCAGCTCGACTTTTGGGCCAACCTGAAATAAAAAATCGAGATCCGGCAGCCCGGCACGTAGCGGGACAGAGTCGGAGTCAACATTAAGGGCGGCACCAATCGAGAGGTCGAGTCGGACGCGTCGATTTTCAACAGCGACGGCGGTCACACCACCATCTTCCATCCTGATGCGGTTTCCCCGGTAAATAAAATAGGGCAACGCAAACGCGCGGTTCGTCTTCTCGGACGAAGCCGGATAGGCCTCCAGCGATAACGCACCCGCACCGACACCAACTTCCCAGCGCGGCTTTTCCACCAAAAACGGATTATCTGCCGGAGCCTGACTCGGAGAAACCTGGTCTGACCGAGGCTGTTCTGACGAAGCCTCATCGGCCGCCGCGACGACACCACTCCCAAGCGTGGCCAGCAACGCCACTACACCACACAGTTGGTACCGACTTGTTTTTAACGCTTGAAGCACAGCATGTCTCGCTCAGGTTACGTGCGCTGCGTCGAGGCTATCGGTGCGCAGACGGGCAGTGTTAAAAAAGGGATGGGTTGTTTTGTGTGTCGACAGCTTAGTTGCTGTTTTGGCGGATAAGTTGCGATTTAGTGACAATCATTAACACACCGGCAGTTTGTGTCTCTGTGAGCCAGCACAGCGGA
>CAYMFQ010000078.1:2116-14782 GCA_964389335.1 uncultured Granulosicoccaceae bacterium | reverse complement strand
CGGACTATACCAGACCGAGGCCAGTGTTGCTGTCGCAGCGCGACCAGGCATATGCTGCACCGCTGACAAGACCATGCACAGTCAACCCGATTAATTTACAATTGCCAGCCGCAGCCTGCGGTAACGCGAACCGTTCAAACGTAACGCCCGCCCTCCCCCAAAGATTCCGAAAACGAATTAGAACCCATGACGCCCTACAAAAAACCATTGCTCCAAACCTGGCTGATCTCCGCTGTATTGCTCATCACTGCCGCCATGCTCCTGTCCAGAGCATCAGCCGATACAGAGTCGTACCGTCTCGGCGACCTGGTTATCGAGAATGTCTACACCTTCGCGACTCCACCTGGCGCACTAAGCGCCGGCGGGTATTTGACTATATCCAACACTGGCGAGACCGACGACACGCTTATCGGCGGCAGCACCACTGTAGCCGACGTTACTGAAGTGCACGAAATGAAAATGGTCGACGACGTGATGAAAATGCGCCACATGCACGATGGGCTGACCATTCCGGCTGGAGAAACAGTCGAACTGATGCCAGGCGGACTGCACATTATGTTTATGCAGCTGACTGAAAGTTTCACTGAAGGACAAACTTTCGAGACTTCACTTGAGTTCGCCAAGGCCGGCAAAGTAGTTGTTAACGTGCAAATTGTTGACCGACGCAAGCAGGGGCACAACGACAAACACGGTAACCACCACGACGCCAAATCAAACGAATCGATGGATCATTCACACAAAGAGCATAAAAAAGAAAAAAAGCATACGCACTAGTTACACAGCGCCTGACCGTACTACTTAAGCAGCGTTAACGTCAGATCCGTTAACGCTGCTGCGTAGCAATCAACAGTAATGCCATCACTTTTGTATTCGTCATTTTTCAGACACCAGTCGTTAACTGACCACAGCAACGCACGAGGAATCAGCAACTCATCGAGCAACTGTCCCTGGGTCACTTCATGGCCTCGCGCCTGATTAATCAGTCTGGCAATCAATTGGTGATCAGCCTGTTCGAGAGAAGCAATACGTGCTCGACTCTCTTCATCGAGATGCTGATTTTCTCGAAATAAAAAACGAAACCAGTTAGCCCACAGCTCGACAAGATAGAGTCGGTCGCAGATATATGATGCCAGCAACGCATCGGACAACGGTTGCTCACTGTATTGCTGTACAAGCTCGGCGTGTAAAAAATGGATGGTATCGCAAGCGATATCAGGGATGTCGTTTTTGGAGTTGATGCAGCCGTATAGTGCACCAATAGATAGTCTCGAGCTACGTGATAGATCACGCAGAGACATAGCGAAAAAGCCACGTTCCTGCGAAATAGCAAAGGCGTGTTCAAAAATCGACTTTAAATTTCGCACCACGACTTCGGGGCGCTTGCCCCGCAACGAATATTTATGTCTTTCGTAAATCAGCTCATAAATCTTATCACCGCGATACTCGTAGGTCTCACGATACTCTGCGAAGGAAGTCAAATTGCACCTGCGTTCTACTAACCACTGATTCCATCAACTGACGCAGCGAGTACACT
Source organism: uncultured Granulosicoccaceae bacterium (assembly GCA_964389335.1). Taxonomy (GTDB): domain Bacteria; phylum Pseudomonadota; class Gammaproteobacteria; order Granulosicoccales; family Granulosicoccaceae. The sequence continues at coordinate 13,248 of CAYMFQ010000078.1, read as the reverse complement.
CAGGTTACCCGCAGACTTATGGAGCAATTGCTCCCGACGTCAGCGCTCTTACATCATGTTTCCCTCCTTCATGATTCCTGCATATTTCTCCTTAAAAAAACTGACTTCAGCAAACAGGTAGGGACCGTGACAACGCACGGCGTTGATCTCTCCGTTGCACAGCTACTCGCTCAAATACACATGTAATGCACACCAATCGACCGATACAGAATCACAATGCGGGTGCCACTAAGCAACCCTGCCCGCGAGGCTTTTGAGCGATTTAACTCGGGAAATTTGACACAAAACCCCGAAAATTTGTACCGCCATCTAACGAACCATCGTTCGAAAGCAACGCTACAGGGGCACTTCAGACAACTTTTTCACCCTGACATCAGACTAAAAAAGCTCAGTAGAAAGGAGCGAATATTGTAAACACACGAGCGCAATGATCAAGCGCACGGCAGATTTTTAACTAAAAAATCGATATTTTTCACTTATACAAAAAAAGTGGAGCATGCTCGCAGCGTTATACAGGCAAACGCTGCGGCTATACCACCATAATCGCCAGGTTATTTGTCGGGAACGACTCCATACCCACCGCCGCCTGGCGTCTCCATGACAAACGTATCACCAACAGCGACATCAATCGCATCGATACCCTTCAGGTGCACCACAGTTCCGTCGGACTTCTCCACCCAATCTTTGCCGACACCGCCGGGCTCTGCGCCATCGACGCCAAACGGCGGTACACGCCGGTGCCCACCGAGAATCGTCACCGTCATTGCCTGCAAAAACTGCAATCTGCGTGTGATGCCATCACCGCCACTATGACGACCACGTCCACCGGAACCACGGCGTATGGAAAATTCCTGCAGCCGCACCGGAAACCTCCACTCCAGCACTTCAGGGTCTGTCATACGGGTATTAGTCATATGCGTTTGAATCGCGGAACAGCCATCGAAATCGGGACCCGCACCGGTACCGCCGCAAATCGTCTCATAGTTTTGCAGCTGTTCATTACCCCACACAAAGTTGTTCATGGTGGCCTGACTGCCAGCGATTACACCCAGTGCACCAAACACTGCGTTGCACATGGCCTGACTCACTTCAGTGTTGCCTGCAATCACTGCCGACGGATACTCGGCATTAATCATCGTGCCACGCGGTGCAATGATCGTAAGCGGCTTAAAGCAACCCTCGTTTAACGGAATCGGCTTATCCACCAAAGTGCGAAACACATAGAGAACCACGGCGCGGCACACGGCAAATGGCGCGTTGTAATTTAACGGGTCTTTGGCAGAGGTGCCGGTGAAGTCAATCGTTGCATTGCGATTCTCCCGGTCCACTTTGATCGACACACAAATATGTGCACCGCTGTCCAGTTCGTATCGATAGCTGCCATCGTTGAGTGCAGTTATTACCTGCCGCACGCACTCTTCAGCGTTGTCCTGCACATGCTGCATATAGGCCTGCACGGTTTGCAACCCAAACTGCGATACCATGCTTCGGACTTCCTGTGCACCGGTCTCGTTGGCCGCAACCTGCGCCGAAAGATCGGCCATGTTTTCATCGATGTTGCGGCACGGGTACTTACCGGACGCAAGCAGCGCTCGGGTTTCTGCTTCGCGCAACACACCTGCCTCAACCAGTTTGAAGTTGTCGATTAACACACCTTCATCATCAATGTGGCTGCTGTCGGGCGGTGCCGACCCCGGTGTACGACCGCCAATATCTGCGTGGTGACCACGTGATGCAACGTAGAACAACACCGCTTCACCGGCGCTGTCCCAAACAGGCGTTACCACTGTCACGTCTGGCAGGTGTGTACCGCCGTTGAACGGTGCGTTCAACATAAAAACGTCGCCAGCTTTCATGCTGTGCTGATTCAGTTCGATGATGGTTTTTATAGACTCACTCATCGATCCGAGGTGCACGGGCACATGCGGCGCGTTGGCAACCAGTTGCCCCTGTACATCAAACAACGCACAGGAAAAGTCGAGGCGTTCTTTGATGTTTACCGAGTACGCCGTGTTGGCAAGCGTGGCGCCCATCTGCTCAGCGATATTCATGAACAGATTGTTAAACACTTCAAGCATGATCGGATCAGCGTCGGTGCCAACGGGTAAATCCTGCTGCAGCGGCTCGTGACGACTGAGTAGCAGCTGCCCCCACGCATCGAGCGTCGCCTGCCAGCCCTGCTCGACAATGGTAGTGGCGGTGGGCTCTTTGACAATTGCAGGGCCGGTGAGCGTCTGACCTGGTTGTAGGCTGGCGCGATCATACAGTCGCACCTGACGCCTCTCACCTGCACTGACCATATCGACTGTCGCCACCCACTCGGCCTCAGTCTGCTGCAAAGATTGTGGTGTCTGCTGTGCCGATTCAGTCGCACCAATCGCCTCGACTCCCAGCGCCTCGATGATCAGATCGCGCTCGCCCGCAGCAAAACCATAGCGACTCTGGTGCGCCTGCTCAAAGCGCTCCCGCATTTGCTGCTCGGTACCAAACTCTACTTCCAGCGGCAAAAACGACCCCGGGTAACGCAGTTGCACTCGCCGCAGCAGAGTTATCGATTGCTCATCAATACCCTGCGCCCGAACCTCATCGATTGCGGACTGCGCCAGTTGCTGTAACTCTGACTCAGCGGCTTCAACCGCACTTAAGGACTGCTCAAACTGCTTTTCGCGCAGCGCTCGGATTTCGGCAAGCCCCATTCCGTATGCCGATAACACTCCTGCAAAAGGATGTAACAACACCTGGGTGATACCCAGCGCGTCGGCAACCCCACAGGCGTGCTGACCACCAGCACCACCAAAGCAGTTCAGGGTATATCGCGTCACATCGTAGCCGCGCTGTACAGAAATTTTCTTGATCGCGTTGGCCATGTTTTCAATGGCAATCTTTAGAAAGCCACTGGCAACATCTTCAGCGCTCAGCAGCGCCTGACCATTCTGTCGGGCAATGTCCTGTGCAAGCGCTTCAAACTGTACGCGCACGGTTTCCACATCGAGCGGTTTATCGCCGTCTGCGCCGAACACCGCAGGAAAATGATCCGGCTGCAACTTGCCTAACATCACGTTACAGTCGGTGACGGTCAGCGGCCCACCGCGCCGATAACACGCTGGCCCCGGATTGGCACCGGCACTCTCCGGTCCAACCTGAAACCGCCCGTCGCTGAACTTCAAAATAGATCCGCCACCAGCAGCCACCGTGTGTATGTTCATCATCGGTGCACGCATGCGTACACCTGCCACCTCGGTCTCAAAGCTGCGTTCATACTGGCCGGCGTAATGACAAACGTCTGTCGATGTGCCCCCCATATCAAAACCGATCAGACGGCTGTGACCCGACAACTCACCGGTCTTTACCATGCCAACCACACCACCCGCAGGACCGGACAAAATCGCATCCTTGCCCTGAAACAAATTGGCGTCCGTCAGGCCACCGTTTGACTGCATGAAAAGCAAACGTTCACAACCACCCTGATCTGCATCCAGCGCTGACCGAACCTGCTCTACGTAGCGGCGCAATATTGGTGAAAGGTACGCATCAGTTACGGTGGTATCACCACGGCTGACCAGTTTCATCAACGGTGAAATGCGACTCGACACAGAGACCTGCGTAAAGCCAATTTCCCGGGCCAGCTCGTCAATCCGGTTTTCGTGTAGCGGATTCTTGTACGCGTGCATCAACGCAATGGCGACGCTGCGAATGCCCGCATCATAGGCCTGTTGCAGTGCAGATCGTGCGCTGTCGATATCGAGTTCGGTGAGCACAGTGCCATCCGCCGCCAGTCGCTCGTCAACTTCCGCAACGGTCTCATACAGCAGCTCTGGTAGCTCGATATCCAGATCAAACAGTGCCGGTCGCGTCTGATAGCCAATCCTCAGAAGATCGGAAAAGCCCCGCGTTATCAGCAGCAGCGTGCGATCACCCTTGCGCTCCAGCAGCGCATTGGTTGCGACCGTTGTCCCCATCTTAACCGCAGCGATCGTGTGCGGCGGAATCGGGTCTGCGGCTTCCAGATCCAGCAGATCGCGAATGCCCTGCACCGCCGCATCACGATAGCGCTCCGGATTTTCAGACAAAAGTTTGCGGGTTAGCAGAGCACCCTGCGGATCACGCGCCACCACATCGGTAAAAGTGCCACCGCGATCCACCCAAAATTGCCACATAGTCGAGACGTCCGTTGATATCCGGCACTGACTGTACACCACCGATGTGGCAGTGCAAGTGGTAGAGACGTGGTGGCGCTGTTATGGGTGGTGACTATCCGCCGCGATTCGGTTTAATTTCTGGTAATTTGATACCGGTCGAGTGTAAACGTGCCTTTGCCGTTAAATACTTCGGTACCAATTTCAATCGCACCCATGCAGTAATTGGTCAACAGCTGGTTAATCTCCAGTGCCTCGGCGTTGTTCTTTGTCCATTCAACGGTCCAGTCGACGAAGCGATTCCAGTTCAGCACACCGGTGGAATGATCGTTCTGCGCAGTGAAGGCAATGTACTTTTTGTTACTGCGTGGTTTGATGTATACATCCCACAACCGGTTGTCGATCATAACACCGGTCAGCGCCAGATCACCCGGAGTGCGGACGCTCGGGTTTTGCACCCAGATCATCATTTCAAACGCCCGATTATCGACATCATCGCACGGGCCGGCGATATCACAACTGCTGTGAAAAAACGATTCGAGCGCCACGTTAACCTCAGCGTCGTGGTCATGCGTAAAACTGTACTCGACCCGGAATTCCTGCAAATTTGCCACGGTTTCGGGCAGTCCGGTTTCCGCTTTGCTGCCGGATATGTGCACGCCGAGCTTATTGCCGTACACCACTTCCGGATACGACTTAACGTCGAAAATGCCACCGTCCGATTCCTGCAGCCAATCATATTGCCACGACGGTATTGCCGGTGCGCCATTTTGCTGCTCTATGTTGATGGTTTGCGACCAGCCACTGCGGTACATTGCTCTTGCGTTCCAGATATTATTCACCACTACAAACTTGTCGTAGGCCATGGCCGGATAGGCTTCACACGATGCGGTGTTGGAACTGATGGGTTGCAGGTTCGGTGAAACCGGTGTTTTGAAAGAGACCGGACCGGCAGCAATGCGCGTCTGCCCGCCTACCTGTGCCTGCACTGTCCAGTTTAAAAAGTTGTCAAAGTAGCCGGTGTCCGGCCTGACTCGGCAAGTGCCGCTGCCGGTCTGGCAGCCAGCCGCCAGCGGATCAATAGTGTGGTCAAATCCGTTGCCACCTGAGTCACGCACAATCAGACGATAGCTGTCAGCACCGGAAACGGCCGGCCACTGATACTCAGGCGTGCCGGTAGCAATAGCCCCGGAAGGGCTCAATGTTTCAGACGCATCATCGCCGGCATCCACCACTGTGCAGGACTGATTATTTTCCCAGCCATAACCATCACCATCTGAATCCACTGATGCGGAACTGCAGATCGGCCGGGCGCTCACCGGTACTGTGTTCTGGTCGCCTTCTTCGCCTTCCGGCGCAGTCTCACCAGAGGTTCCGACGATGCAGGTTTGACCGTTTTCCCAACCGTAACCATCGCCATCCGAATCTGAATTGGCCAGCCGACAAACGGGCCTGCCATTACCTGCCGACTGAGCAATGGGTGGACAACTGCTCAGCGTGACCGGATCCCAGCCCCAGCCATCGTATAACGCTGCGCTGGAATAATCACAGTTGCCGCTATTGTCGATGCCGGCACTCGCATCGGGCCCCTCCGCATCTCCTGCCGAAGTACCACCTTGAAGCGGCGCACAACTTTCCTGTGTCACCGGGTTCCAGCCCCAGCCACCATTGACCGAAGCGCTGCTATAGTCGCAATTGTTCGAGTCGGACTGTGCGTACACAGCACCCGAAGCGAAAAGTAAGGTAATAGATGAAACGGAAGCAAAGCACAGCGCAGTCAGGGCTCTTTTACAAGTACTGATCAATTCGCGTGGCAACATAATTACAGACCCCAATGTTCACGTCATGACAGTATAAATTTACGCTGCCAGCGATACAACACCTACACGACTCTGTAACAATACTTCATACAGTTGCGAGATTTCGCGCCGAGGACACCGCTAACTCATGCGCGTTTCCATCCAACGTTTAATAATCACAGGATAACCATGGACATCCGCCAGTTACACGCACATGAAAGAGAACAGCTACTGGCACTGTATATCGACCTGCACGGGCAGGACGAGCCACTTGAAAACGATGTCATTGAGCGGGTATGGCAAAAAATCCTGCACAACCCCGATTACCTATGCATGGGCGGCTTTGTCGGATCAGAACTGGTCACATCCTGCTGCCTTATAATTATCGACAACCTGACTCGTGGCGGGCGACCCTACGCGTTGATTGAGAATGTTGTCACTCATCACGCGCATCGCCGTCAGGGCCATGGCCACCAGCTATTGAAACATTGCCTGACGACAGCCTGGGAAAGGGGCTGCTATAAAGTCATGCTGATGAGTGGCAGGCTCGATGAAAATACTATGCGCTTCTACGAACGTGCCGGCTTCGATCGAAAATCCAAACAGGCTTTCATAGCACGTCAGGAAAAATCACACTAGCCGCCCCGGCGTCGCGCGACTACCTGTTCCCGCAACGCGAGAAAAATTGCACCAGCCACAATAACAACGGCACCAATCACTCCGAATAAATCAGGCGCGTCTGCAAAGAATACGTAGTCAAGGGCCGCCGCAAAGATAAGAGCGCTGTACATAAACGGCACCACATAGCTCGCATCACCGTCTCGCATACTGGTCAGAAAAAACACCTGTGCCGCCGCCATACTCAAGCCCACTGCAGCAAGCAGCCCCCACTGTTCAATGGACGGCCACTCCCACACGAACCATGCGGCCGTAACTGCTATCAATAAGCCAACCGAATTATTGATAAAAAGTATTTGTAGTCGACCCTCAAGTGCTGTGATCTTTTTTATAAAGGTTGTCTCTATGCCGCTAAAGACTGCCGCACCCAACGCGATCAGTGCGACTGGCTGAAACGCGCTGGTTCCGGGCCGCAACAGAATAAGTGCACCGACCAACATAATAGCCACCGCACTCCAGCGCACCGGGCCAACACGCTCTTTTAATATCAGCACCGCCAGCACCAACGTCACCACGGGTGTAAGAAAGCTTATGGCAGTCGCATCAGCCAACGCCATGCGGGCACTGGCCCAGAACACACAGGCAACGGTCGCCCAGCCAAAGAAAGACCGAAAGATATGCAGCGACCAGTGTATATGCGTAAATGTTGGCCGACGTATCAGAACCACGACTGTCCAAAGCATCCAGCCAAACAAAAAGCGCCCGGCGGTAATCTGCAACGGGTGCAATCCGGTCGCGTCGATGTCAAACCGGCCGGCAACGCCCTTGGCCAGAAAGGTGGACAGTGCGATAAACGCGCTGGCCACTATCATCATAGTGGCCGCTTTGCTAAAACCACCGAAACCATTAGTAGCATCGCTATTGAAATTATTGTTTACAGCGATGTCGATGTGCTCTGGTTAGTCAGTAGGTTTAGGGGTACAACAACCGTGTAGCGTAAGTGCTATTCATTCAGGCGGAACTATCACCGTCGCCGTTTTGAGTCTGATACTGCCTGACCTTCGCTTCAAGTGCTCGCATGGAAGCATCAGCAAAACCCAGTGCGTCGAGATGTTCGGTTAGTTGAAAGAGATAGTCACAGTTGCGCCCCAACGGTCCGCTGGCAGTGGCAATGTGGCGCACCAGCGTGGCCTCGTCAATGTCACCACAATACCGCTCGTGCTCGGGGTCAACAACAAAAGCCAGCACTCGCATAGTTTCCTCTGGCCTGTCCGCCGGCGTGGCATCAACCCAGGTTGGCTTGTACACGTATGACATTAATTCGCGGCGAAACAAAATATCGAGCTCTGTTTCGAGCATACCCGCATCAATGCGATAGGCCAGCCCATTGCTGTCGCCACCGGGCTGCAGCCCCATCATAAGCCCCGGGTTGTTTTCACAGCCGCGCCCGAGCACCGTCCAAAAGCAAAAGCTGCGGTGAAATCCGTCTACCAGCACTTTCTCCTTGTTGGCAAAGTGAATAGCCGGATTCCAGATCAGGGAGCCGTAAGCGTATATCCACACATCATCCACCGACGGCGCCTGCGCCAGTGTCTCTGCGATTGATTTGGCCCGATCCTCGTCGGTCATCAGGCGAATAGCACCGGGGCGACTCTCAGCCAGTCGCCGGATATGGCCATCCAGAATAGCCTGCCTGCTCAGTTTGTTTTCTTCGGGCACCGTTATCTTCCAGGGCACATGTGAAAGCGTGTCAGGTAAAAGTAGTGTCGGTTCCGAACAGCACACCGCGCGTCGGCTTTCAACGCTTTCCAGTATACTTTACAAGCAACCAACCCCGGGAAAAGAAATACATGTCAGTCCGCAACAAGCGCACCCCAGTCAACGACGCACACTACGCCTCCCGGTCAGGTAACTGGAAGCGGATGCAGGCTGGTCTGACCGTCGCAGCGTGCGTGCTCATCACGGCCCCTGCGCTGCAGGCGCAGGAGTTTCTCGCTCGTGACCTGCTGGTGCAAATGTCGCGAAATCAGTCAGGTATGCTCTGCAGCATCAAAGCGTTTACTGATTGTATGGAGTTTAGCGAGCAGCAGTGTGTGGAGTTGTCAGAACAGGCGATAAAACAGTGCCTGTTGCCGCTGCCGGAAAAGATCAATATGGCAGAACTGCAAAACGACTCAATAGAGGCCTGCCCGAAACAGGTCTACGAAGATGCAGGCTACACTGACGAAAAGGCGAAGGTGTGCCTGGTCGAAGCCAATGAGAAAAAGTAGTCGTTAACGCCGTGCATAACTCTGCGCCGCCTTCACCGTGACAGCGCGTGTACTCATGTTTCAGGGCACCGGTTCCGATGTGGGAAAATCCACACTGGTTGCCGGTCTTTGTCGCATTGCTAAAAAGCGCGGTATCAGCGTGGCACCCTTCAAGCCACAAAACATGTCGAACAACGCAGCTGCCTGCCCTGACGGTGGCGAAATAGGTCGCGCTCAGGCACTGCAGGCGCGTGCCGCAGGGCTACAGCCACAGGTTGACTTTAATCCGGTACTGATAAAACCGCAGAGCGATATGAGCGCTCAGATTGTTGTTCATGGCAAAGTGCTCGACACCATCTCCGCACGCGACTACATGACCAAACAACGCGGTGTCCTGCTGCAGCCCGTACTGCAGAGTTTTTATCGACTGGCAGCACAGTATGATCTGATACTCATTGAAGGCGCCGGCAGTCCAGCTGAAGTTAACCTGCGCAAGCGCGATATCGCCAACATGGGCTTTGCCTGTGAGGTTAACGCACCGGTCTGCCTCATTGGCGACATTGATCGCGGTGGTGTGATTGCAGCAGTTGCCGGTACAAAGCAGGTACTTGATAGGCGCGATGCCGAATTAATCGACAGCTTTATTATTAATCGCTTCCGCGGTGACCCAACACTGTTTACTGACGGCGTCACCGCGATTGAAACCAGCACCGGCTGGCCGTGTCGCGGTGTTGTACCCTGGCTGTCGGCGGCCACACGGCTGCCACAGGAAGATGCGGTCGTACTGCAAACCGACAGTGGACGGCAAAACGACGATACCAGTACCACCACCATCAATATCGCCGTGCCTATGCTGTCACGCATCGCGAACTTTGACGATGTAGACCCGCTGCGCATGGAGCCCGACGTTAACCTTTACTTCGTACCCCCGGGCACCTCCATACCACTGGATACAGATGCGGTTATTATTCCCGGCACCAAGTCCACCATTGAAGATATGCGCTTTATGCAGCAGCAGGGCTGGCATCACGATATCATTGCACTCGCACGCAATGGTGCACGTGTTACAGGTTTGTGTGGAGGTTACCAATTGTTGGGCAAAGCCATTATCGACCCGGCAGGGCACGACGGCACCCATGGCCGCTGCGATGGTCTGGGCCTGCTTGATATCGAAACACACATGGACGGCAGCAAAGTCACACGCCCCGCACAGGGCACCTGCGCGCGAAGCGGAAACGTTTTGAGTGGCTACGAAATTCACAATGGCCAGACCACCGGCACTGACACATCAAGGCCCATCGTCTGGCTCAACGGTAAAGCCGACGGTGCGAGCAACCTGCAGGGCAACGTCGAAGGCACGTATCTGCACGGGCTTTTCAGCAGCGACGGCTTTCGCCACTGGTGGCTGCAGCAAATTCACACCGACGCCGGCAGCACCCTTAATTTTGAAGCAACCATCGAAGACGAGCTGGATCAACTGGCAGCCGGACTGGAACAATCACTGGATATCGATGCGCTTTTTAACGACGCCAGGCAACCTGACAGCGGACCAACACCATGACAAAACTGATTACCTCTGAACCGCTGAGCCGCGTACAACCACCAGCGACGATTGCTATCACCACATTGGGTAGAGAACTCCGCGACGCCGGTCGTAGCATTGTTTCTCTCGGCATTGGGCAACCCGACTTTGCAACACCGCAGCACATCATCGATGCAGCCCACGAAGCGGCAAGCCGCGGCGAAACAAAGTATCCACCCATTGGCGGCATCCCCGAACTGAAAGCCGCCGTGTGCGACAAGTTTAAGCGTGAAAACCAACTCGACTATAAAACCACCGAGGTAACCATCAGTGGCGGTGGCAAGCAAATCCTGTCGCACTGTTTCTATGCCACACTTAACGCAGGCGACGAAGTAATACTTCCGGCCCCTTACTGGCTGGCGTACCGACAGTCGGTAGAGCTATGCGGCGCCACCGCCACTATCGTCGATACCTCCGCCGCCACCGATTTTAAAATCACCGCACAACAACTGGAACAGGCCATAACTGACAAAACCCGCTGGCTGCTGATAAACAGCCCGGGCAACCCAACCGGTTCCGTCTACCATCACGCCGAACTCGAAGCGCTGGCAGAGGTACTGTTGCGCCACCCGCACGTGTGGGTGTTGTCTGACGACATCTACGAACACCTGAACTACAGTGATAACACCTTCTGCACCATGGCACAGATTGCCCCTGAGCTGCGCAACCGCACACTCACCGTCAATGGCGTATCTAAAGCCTATGCCATGACCGGCTGGCGCATTGGCTACGCGGCCGGTCCGGCAGA
>CAYMFQ010000078.1:0-2016 GCA_964389335.1 uncultured Granulosicoccaceae bacterium | reverse complement strand
ATCGAATCTGACGTGGACTTTTGCATGGCACTGTTGCAGGAACAGGGCGTTGCAACTGTGCATGGCAAGGCATTTGGGCTCAGCCCTAACTTTCGTATTTCCTATGCATCATCTGAGAAAGAGATCACCGAAGCCATGTCACGTATCGCGGTATTTTGTTCAGGTATAACACGCGTTTGATCGGAGTGCAGACGTGATATTCTGATGCGGCATGGTGCGGTTCGTTGCACTCACAGCACCCTACAAAGCGGGGATCTTGTAGCTCTAGCAAAGTAGGGTACTTAATAAGAAACGACGTTACAAAACCAACCGATAAAACAAAAAAGACCGTAGGGTGCCCGTGAGTGCAACGAACCGCACCAAGCCACATAACATAAGCCACACCACAAACCACCCCAACACCAAATCTTTATCTACTCAACACCAACAGCAGATTCGCACATAACATTCATCTCTGCCATCGTCTCCTTTACAGCCGCCACAACACGATGCATGACATGATTATCCATCTGACCAATACAACCAACACGAAAGCTATCCACTTCAGTCAGTTTGCCCGGGTAAATAATAAACCCTTTCGCTTTCAGCAAATCATAAAAACGAGTGAACTCAAACGCCGGATCATCCGGACTAAAAAATGTCACGATAATCGGTGACAGCCAGTCTCCCTCAAGCAGCGTCTTAAAGCCCAGCGCTCGCATACCATCAACAAGCACATCGCGGTTAGCCTGATAACGCGCCAGCCGTGCCGCAGTACCACCAGCCTCACGATGCATATGCAATGCCTCAATAAAAGCGGCAACCACATGCGTTGGTGGTGTATAACGCCACTGACCGGTTTTCTCCATTTGCACCCATTGATCATGCAAATCAAGGCTTAGTGAATGACAGCAGTCAGCAGCCGCTTCCAGCACAGTGCGCCTGACCAGTACAAACCCAAACCCCGGAACTCCTTCAATGCACTTGTTGGCAGACGATACGATGGCATCAAACTGCAGTCCGTCGACAGTTAGCGGCAACGCACCAAACGCGCTCATCGAATCAATCAGTAAGCGACAGCCCGCTGCCTGCACGGCCTCGGCTATTTCCTCAAGAGGGTTAAGAATGCCGGAACTGGTCTCGCAGTGCACCGCTACAACATGGCTGATAGAAGGGTCCGCTTTAAGTGCCGCAGTTACCTCGGCCCCTCGCGGTGGCAGGTAATCGCCTTTATCAATAACGGAATGCGCGCGACCAATACGAGTCAGCGTCTGCACCACACGCTTACCGTAAGCACCATTGACCAGCACCAGAGTCTTACTGTCTTTCGGCAGCAACGTACCGAGCATAGCCTCCACCACAAACGTGCCACTGCCCTGCATCGGCACACACTCGTACTCACCACGAGTATCTTCAATAATGGACAGCAATTCCGAGCGCAACTGACGAGTCATCGCCCGAAAATCCTCATCCCACGAGCCCCAGTCGCGCAGCATAGCCTCCTTAACACGACCAGAAGTGGTCAGCGGACCCGGCGTCAGGAGATAAGGCTCACCAAGGGCAGGAGGCTCAATGCGATCATTGGCACCAGCGTCATTACACATTGCAAAAAATCCGATAGACAGGCGACAGCCTGATTCTATGAGTGATGAGCCGGTACTGTAAAATTTATTTTTATGATGGATTGATAGGCTTCAGCAATAAGCTGCAACGATATTGGCGATACCCATAAATACCGCTGCCGGCTGCGGCGACCAACGGAAAGTGAAATACACATCGCCGGTGCGGTTCGCGTCGCTCACGGGCACCCTACAAAAACAATACAGATGCGACACGCAACCGCCAACAAATAAGCTGCCACCACCTTATCGCTCTTGCTCTTGCTCTTGCTCTTGCTCTTGCTCTTGCTCTTGCTCTTGCTCTTGCTCTACCAGCGTCTAATCAGTTTTGAGATTGATCGTGGAGGCGGGTCGGCGCGCCAGGGATGGCGCAGAGAGCGCTGTCAGCCATGGATGGCTGTTTGCGCGACCCGTCGGA
>CAYMFQ010000077.1:10615-21770 GCA_964389335.1 uncultured Granulosicoccaceae bacterium | reverse complement strand
GATACGCTTGAGCGTATTTGATTATTCACGATAAAAAGGGCGCCGCACGGGCGCCCTTTTGTATAACGACTAGTAGGTACGATTAATCTGCCACTGATTAATCGTGAATTCACCGCGGCCCCACCAGATTTCATTGCCAACCAATATATTGGCCAGGCACCAGGTGTCCTGTAGTTGCACAGAGTTTGTATTCGCGCCATACAGCTCGGTGACTCTGTGCGCGTTGTCGCTGGTCCAGTTAATAAATGTGGTCCAGTTGAGTGTGCCGCTGAGGCTGGGACTGGTGCGTACAAACGCAACGTACTTGCGATCGTTGTCTTTGGTGTAAACATCGTACGTGGCACCGTCGAGGTTGACGGTGGTGACATAGTCGTTGGGCCCTGCGGGTAAACGTTCAGCACCGGAGTCAATCCACACCATGATCTCGTAGGTATGATTGCTTTGACCGCCGCCGCGCTGCACAACACTGGCCGGGCAGTTGCCATTGGCATCTGAAGGATGAAAGAACGACTCAATAGCGATGTTGCGTTCACCGTTTATGATGGTGCCGTTTGGAAAACGCGGATTCAACGACGCGTCAACCGGTCGGGCCGGGCCATTCTCAACGCTTGAAAAGTCATAGTCGATAGAGATAAACGGCAGTCGATCAACACGCTCCGGCAAACCTGTGCCTTCGCGGGCGCTGCTGCCTGATATTTCACCACCGGACTTAACACCGTAGATCAGTTCGGGATAGGAGCGTACGAAAAAATCACCGGAACCACCGCCTGCGCCCCAGTCATAGGTCCAGCCGAGTCCGCCGTTGTTGGCAAAGATGCATTGTTCCCAGTCATAGTTGCCGGCGGCGCTGAAGTTCCATGCGTTGATGGAGAGAATAAAATCACCAGCGATTATGGCGCCGGGGTAGTTGCTGTTAATTGTGTCCTGACGCGTCAGGCACTGATCGGCAGCGACATTGCCGATTGGGAGGTAGGTGGAAGTATAAGTAGTGCCACCGGGGTTGCTGGTGTTGAGGTCGCCGGTGCTGCCACCGTTGTCTGCGCTGTCGTTAGTATTAGTGTTGTCATTGTTGTCAGCGCTGGTATCCGCATCGTTGCTCGCGTCATTTGAACCCGCGCCCAGATCGGCTGAACCGCTGCCACTAAGGTTGCCTGCGCCCAGATCAGCTGAACCGCTGCCACTGAGGTTGCCAAGTCCCATATCCGCCGAACCACTGCCACTGAGGTTGCTGCCGATCAGGCAGGTGCTTTGAGTTGCTGCGTTCCAGCCGTAGCCATCGCCGTCGGAGTCAATGCACGCGGTGTCAGCCGCTGAGCTTGTGTCGGTATTGACTAAGCATGTTGCCACGCCATTCCAGCCGTAGCCGTCGCCGTCAGAGTCAATGCACGCACCGACAGCCGCTGCGGTGTCGGGTGATGAGGCGTTTGGATCGCAGGTGCTGACGCCGTTCCAGCCGTAGCCGTCGCCGTCAGTATCAACGCATGCACCGGTTTGGGCGTGTGAAGCGGGTGACCACGTCGCTGCAACAAGCAAAGCGGCGAGAGATGCTCGAAAAGGAGAATTCATTGGGTTTCACTACCTGTCAGATGGTTTGTCGAATAACGCCTCGGCACCATAGGGGAACCGTTGTTGTCGTACCGGGACCAGCACACGTTTTGATTTCAGCGAGCATTACGAGATAGTGATGTTTAATTGAAATCTATCCCCAATGGGATATTTCCCAGCTTCAGTCCAACTAGCTACCATTAGTGCTGGCATTTGACGAGTTGCTGCGGGATCCATTTGCGGAGCGCCCACGCCGAATTTGCAGCCGGCGGACAGTACACAGCTGCGCGAGTATTCCTTTTCTGTGTTGTTGAGTGAAGTTTGAATAGAGCGATTGATAAAGCGCGAATGCTGCGTTACGGTTTTAGTACCGGTTGTAAATTTTTAGCTCCAATACGGCGGTCTACAGGCTGCTGTGTGTGCAGGGTGGGTGCGATAGCAGCGCAAACTCCGCAGGGCTGTTTCAAAAATGTTACGAACGATTCGTTGCACGCGATTCGTAACACAACGAGGAGGAAGTTATCGTGAACCGCAAGATTGTGTCGGGCCGCCTTTCCGCTTTTGTGTCAACTGCCGTGCTTGCATCCGCAATAGCGGTGTCAGGTATCGCAGGTGCTGAAGAGGCGGTTGCACCAGGCGACGTCGTCATCGAGAACCTTGAGATCAGCAAGCCGCTGACAGCCACCGCAGGCGATCCCGCCGAAGGTAAAAACGTATTTTCCAATCGCAAGCTGGGCAATTGCCTCGCCTGTCACGCGAACAGCGATATGGCCGATCAGCTGTTTCACGGTGAAGTGGGCCCGTCGCTCGATGGCGCTGGCACCCGCTGGAAGCCCGCGCAGCTGCGCACCATTGTCGTCAATGCCAAGGCCGTTTTTTCCGACGAGACTGTGATGCCCGGTTTTTACAGCCTGGATGTCGGGGAAAATGTCCGCAAGGATCTGATCGGCAAGACCATCCTCTCAGCGCAGCAGGTTGAAGACCTGGTCGCCTACCTTGAAACCCTCAAATAGTGGTTGGAGAAAATTAATGAACCTGGACAGACGAACACTGCTCACAGCCAGCGCCGCAGCGGCGGTGGCGTCGTTTTTCGGAACGGGGCGGGCTTTTGCGACTGTTGAAGACGTCACCAAAGCCATTGAAGAATTTACCGGTGGTGCAGAAGTCTCGGAAGGCGCTTTGACACTGACCACGCCGGAGATTGCAGAGAACGGTAACAGTGTGCCGGTTTCCGTGCTGGTTGAAAGCCCGATGACTGAAGATGATTACGTTGAATCCGTGATGATACTCGCCGAAGAAAACCCGCTGCCCGATGTGGCCACTTTTCACTTCACGCCGATGAGTGGTGAGGCAAAAGCGTCTACTCGTATGAGGCTTGCCAAAACACAAAACGTACTGGCAGTGGCGAAGATGAGCAACGGCAGCCTCTATAAGGCGAGCAACAATGTCAAAGTGACCATAGGAGGCTGTGGCGGCTAAGCCCGGAGAACGACAATGGCAAAACCACGTATCAAAGTTCCAAAGAAAGTATCTGCCGGTGACGTTATCACCATCAAAACTCTGGTCAGCCACAAAATGGAGTCCGGCCAGCGTAAAGATAAAGAAGGCAACGTTATACCGCGCAAGATTATCAACAAGTTCAGTTGTGACTTTAATGGCACACCGGTGTTCTCCTGTGATATGGATCCGGCTGTTGCTGCCAACCCTTATTTTGAGTTCAAGGCAAAGGTTGAAGAAGCGGGGACATTTAAGTTCACGTGGGTTGACGATGACGGCAACGTTATTGAAGCCGAAAAAGAGGTGAGCCTGTCCTGATAACCACAGTTCACATATGAGTTACGTGGTTAGAAAAACACAGTCGCGTTGCGAACGCCGCGGGTTGCCGCGGTGTACACGGGCCGTTCAGGCTGCTGTTTGAGTGATATGGCTACAGGGCATTCCGATTAGCTAATCGTCAAACGCGACCCGCAAAATTGAGAGGAGAACACAATTGAATTACTCGCGTCTTACGACCGTTGCGCTGGGTGCTGCGATGACTGCAGCGCTGGCGGTATCATCGGTAACTGCTGGTCCGGTCGATGAAAAGCTGGTTATCGATGGCGAACTCGAGATGACCACTCGCGCGCCTTCATCAGACGGGCATCCGTTGCCTGAAGTTATCTCCGGATGGCACTACCGCACAGAGTCCACTCGCGCACTTGAAGCCGATTCGTTTGAAAACCCCGGCATGCTGGGTGTTGAGCAGGGCGAAGAGATCTGGCACACCGCTGAAGGAACGGAAGGAAAGTCCTGTGCGTCGTGCCACAACGATGCTGCAGAATCGATGGCGGGTGTGGGTTCAAGCTATCCGAAGTGGGATGAAGCAAGCGGCAAGCCGATTAACGTGGAGTTGCGCATTAACATGTGCCGCGTTGACAACATGGGGGCTGAAGCCTACAAGTTTGATAAGGGCGGGCAAAAGCCGTTAACAGCTTACATCAAGCATCAGTCGCTTGGTCAACCTGTAAAGGTAAACCTTGACGAAGGCAATATGCAGCAGTGGTGGGAGCAGGGTAAGGATCTGTACTACAAGCGTACCGGGCAACTGAACCTGTCGTGTGCGTCCTGCCACGAGAAAAACAACGGCAAGCACATTCGTGCCGACCATCTGAGCCAGGGTAATGTCAATGGCTTTCCAACCTACCGTCTAAAGCAGGGGCGCCTGATTTCGCTGCACAATCGTTTCCGCGGTTGCATACGTGATACCCGTGCAGAGTATCCGGCGGCGTTCTCGGATGACCTGATGGCACTCGAGGTTTACACCACATGGCGTGGCCAGGGCCTTTCTGTTGAGACGCCTGCAGTTCGGCAGTAAAGCTGTAAAAAATCTAGCTTAAAAATACGACAACAAAGCAGCGCTATGCATACACGACGCGACTTTCTTCAATTCGCGGCAGTAGCCGCTGCAGTAACCGGGTTCTCGGGGTGGACGCCCCGAGCGAGTGCGCAACAAAAGCTCACTCAGGATGATTTGCTTGCCTTTGACAGCAAAGGCAAGCTAACCCTGTTACATCTGACTGATATTCACGCGCAGCTAAAACCGCTGTACTTTAGACCCCCATCTGAAAACATAGGCGTCGGTGACTACGCGGGTATTCCACCGCACCTGGTCGCCGACGACTTCCTGAAACACTTTGGCCTCGAGCGCGGCAGCGCACTGGCGTACGCCCATACCATGGTTGACTATATCGACATGGCCAGGGCCTATGGCAGGCTCGGCGGGCTTGATCGAACGGCGACGCTGGTTAATGCAATACGCGCTGAACGTGGTGACAGCAATGTGTTGCTACTTGATGGCGGTGACACCTGGCAGGGTTCCTATACTGCGTTAAAAACCAACGCGCAGGACATGGTGGATTGCATGGCGCTGCTCAAGCCGGACGCTATGGTTGGACACTGGGAGTTCACACTTGGCACAGAGCGCGTTGAGGAAATTATCGACAGCCTCGACTACCCGTTTTTAGCCAGCAATATTGTCGACACCGACTGGGAAGAGCCGGTGTTTGAAAGTACTCGCATGGTTGAGGCCGGTGGCACTACTGTCGCGATTATCGGCCAGGCCATGCCCTATACCCCTATTGCCAATCCGCGCTGGATGTTTCCGCAGTGGTCGTTCGGGCTCAGGCTTGATGCGTTGCAGGCCAATGTCGATACAGCCCGAGAGCAGGGTGCTGAGGTTGTGGTGCTGCTGTCGCATAACGGGTTTGACGTCGACCGCAAGCTGGCCACGGAAGTTTCCGGAATCGATGTGATACTGACTGGCCATACGCACGACGCGGTGCCGCACGCAATCAATGTGGATGGCACATTGGTGCTCGCCAGCGGCTCACACGGTAAGTATCTGGGTCGCATTGACCTGGAAGTGAAGAACGGCAAGGTCACCGACTATAGCTCGAACCTGATCCCGGTATTTTCTGATGTCATTGCGCCGGATAAAACCATGGCAGACAAGATTGCCGAAGTGCGGGCGCCATTTCAGCAGGAAACGGAGCGGGTTATTGGTAAGACTGACTCGCTGCTGTACCGCCGCGGTAACTTTAATGGCACGTGGGATGATCTGATATGCAACGGCATGATGGAAGAGCGTGATGCTGAGCTCGCCTTCAGTCCAGGTTTTCGGTGGGGCACCACCTTGCTGCCGGGCGATAACATCACCGTTGATGATCTGTACACGCAAACAGCCATGAGTTACCCGCAGGTATATCGACTTGAGTTTAGCGGTGCTCGTATTAAGGAAATTCTTGAAGACGTGTGCGACAACCTGTTCAACCCGGATCCGTTTTTTCAGCAGGGTGGCGATATGGTGCGTGTTGGAGGCATGGGTTATACCTGCAGCCCGGAAGCCGGTATGGGGTCACGCATCAACAACATGACGATGCTCGCCACGGGTGAGCCGATCGATCTGAATCGTAACTATGTGGTCGCCGGCTGGGCGTCAGTGAATGAAGGTGTGGAAGGCCCTGCTATTTACGATCTGATGGAAACGTATATTGGCAAGCAGGATGTCGTCAGCATTCAGCCCAATCAATCCGTTAAGGTTGACGGATAGCACCAGACGGTGAGGCGGCGCGCATGGCGCTGCTCTGTCCTGTAATACTCATGGAGGTAACACATGAACAACTTCGATAAGCAGCGGCGCCTGTTGCTTCAGGCGCTTGGCAGTTCAACAGCGGCTGCCTGCCTTATGTCTCCAACAGGTATTCTGCTTGCAGCTGACAGCGACAATAGCGAAGGCACCGGCGGCGATGGTGCGCGCAAAATAAGTCTTGGCGACAGCACACTACACGTACTGTCCGATGGCAATCTCAGTCTTCCAATCAGCCGGTTGTTTGAAACAGACGAGCAGGCTGACGAGATGATGTCGTTGTTTCAGGAAGCAGGCCTGTCAACCAAGGTGTTTCAACCACCGCTTAACATCACGTTATTGCAAACGCAGGACCGGCTGGTGTTGTTCGACGTTGGTTCTGGCTCGCAGTTTATGGACACTGCGGGGTTGTTGCCAGCCGCACTGGAAGCCAGTGAAATAGATCCGCTTGACGTAACTGATGTGGTATTTACGCACGCGCACCCGGATCATTGCTGGGGTCTGCTCGACGATTTTGATGAATTGCTTTGCCCCGACGCCACGTATCATATGCATGGCACCGAGTTTGATCACTGGATGTCCGAAGACACACTCAACAATGCCGATGAAGGGTCACTGGGTATGGTTGCCGGTGCACGCAACCGACTTCCGCTGATAGAGGAGCAACTTAAACGCTTTAACTGGGGTGATGAGGTGTTGCCCGGAGTCGAAGCAGTTGACACGCATGGTCATACACCGGGGCATACGTCGTTTGCTATTCATCAGGGCGATGATTCAGTGATGGTGCTGGGGGATGCGTTAATACACCCGGTGTTATCGTTTCAGCGACCGCAGTGGCGCTGGCTGTCCGATCAGGATGCGGAAGCCGCAGCCAACACACGAAAGCAACTGCTTGACAGGCTGGCTGGTGATAAGACAGGCATTATTGGCTACCACCTGCCAGACTCAGGCTACGGTGTTGTGGAACAAAGCGATGGTAGCTATCGCTATGTAGCAGCGTAGCGTTGAGAGTAGAGATAGTGCGCATATTCGTTACGGTTTTAGTGTCTGTGGTGTTTGCCTTTCCGGTGGTTGCTCAGGAGTTACGCAGCGGAGAGGACTTTCTTGAAAGCGTTGCATCAAAGGTTACTGACGTTGATACACAGGCATTGCTTGAGCTTGCACAAACACACCCTGATCTTGAATTGATTGATGTTCGCACCGAACGCGAGATTGCGCTCACCGGCGGCATGATTCGCCTCGGCAGACGAACGCACCACATCAACAGAGGCTGGCTTGAATTCAGGGTTGGGGATCGAATCCCTGATCTGGATACGCAGATTGTTGTTTACTGCGGCACTAACCGACGCAGTCCACTGGCTGCCGCAACCCTCAGGCAGATGGGCTATACCAACGTCTATAACTATGCCGATGGTTTTCCGGCATGGCTTGAGGCTGGCAACGCAGTGCAAAAAAGCGATGAATACGTCGGTTCAATGCTGTATCGCAAGCCGGTGGAAGTTATCGCCGGTGTCTGGTCTGCCATCGGTGCAACCGCACCGCCCACCTATGAAAACTCGGGGCATAATAACAATCTGTCATTCGTGATTGGATCAGATGCCGTGATGGTGGTTAACGCGTCTGACAATTATCTACTCGCAGAATCACTGCACGAAGAGATAAAAACTATCACCGACCTGCCGGTCAAGTACGTGGTGCTTGAAAACGGGCAGGGCCATGCGATGCTCGGTATGAGCTACTGGCAGGAGCAGGGTGCTGAAGTCATAGCGCATGTTGACACCGCCGAGGTGATTGAATCCCACGGGCAACAAATTCTTGAGCGTATGCAGTTTCGCAATCGCGACAAAGCCATGGGGACAAGGTTATCCAGCCCTGATGTGACATTCGACGAGCTGCACGAACTGGACCTCGGCGGTATGAAGGTTGAGGTGCACTACCTCGGACCATCCCACAGTCCGGGAGACACACAGGTGTGGTTGCCGGACATGAAGCTTATGATCGCCGGCGATCTCGCATTTCACGAGCGCCTGCTGCCGGTATTTGATGACAGTGACACCGCCGGCTGGATAGAAACCTGGGCTGCCTTTCAGGCGCTTGAGCCGGAAATCGTGGTGCCTGGCCATGGCCACCCGACAACGATTGACGTTGTTGAACAGTGGACCATCGGCTACCTTGAGTTTATGCGCGGAGAGATTGCCCGGATACTTGATGATGGCGGCTCGCTGATTGAAGCGTACAACATTGATCAGTCGGCCTATTCCCACCTCGATACCTTCGATGAGCTTGCCGGGCTCAATGCTGATCGCATCTATCGGGCAATGGAGTTCGAATAGCGCCATTGGTGGCGGCGTTGATTCCTGCCACGGCTATCAAACGTGACAATATCACGGAGTAAAACTTGCCTCTTCTATACCCTGTCGGCCAATTAAACGCCTGTCGGAGGGTGAATGTTGAGTCAGGGTAAGTCTGTAACAGCGGCTGTGCGAACACTAACTGTGTTACTTGTGATGGTGTGCAGCGTTGCGATTGCAGATAAGAACGGGCTGGAAGAATACGGTAACCGTGTTGACGGTGTACGACACGTTAATGCGGCCGAGGCCGCGGCAATACTACAAAAATATCCGGCAGTTAAAGTCCTGGATGTGCGCACAGGATTTGAATATCAGCGCGGGCACCTGCCGGACGCGACCAACATCAACTACTACTCGTTCACTTTCAAAGACCAGCTCGACAAGCTTGATAAAAATGTGACCTGGCTTGTGCACTGCAGGACTGGTGTCAGAAGCGGGAAAACTTTGCCAATAATGAAATCGCTCGGGTTCGAGTCTATCGTGCACCTCGACGGTGGCATCGTGACCTGGACTGACGATGGGCTGCCGCTGGTCAGGTAATGTAGTTTGATAGTGGCTGTGGCCTCAGCCTTACGATTGCATCACAGAGCAAATGGCATCCAGTAGTGCGCCAACTTTTGACTTAACGTTGACCGTGTAAAAAACCATTTTAGATTCACGTCGGGTGCTAACCAGATCAAGCTCTCTAAGCTTGGCAAGCTCTCGGGACAGGCGTGGCTGATCGATGTTAAGTTGCGATTCAATCTCACCGACAGACAGTTCTGTATCACGCAGCGCACAACATATCTTTAGCCGCTCCGGGTGTGATAGTGCTTTAAGCATCCTTGCTGCTTCATGGATTAACGGTTCGTGCGTGCTTATATCAGCTGGCCGCATTTTTAGTATCCGGTTTTAAACTTCGCTATACTTGTTTAAAATATACTTTACAAATATGTAAAATGAAATAGTCCATCGGTATTCTTTATATCTTTAGGGATAGTGATGGGTGATGAAATCATTATTCAGGTTAAAAAATGTCGAAAGCAGACACTTCGCAGCGGCGTTCTTTTTTAAAAAAATCACTGGCGATTGGCGGAGCCGGGGGTGCCTCACTGTTGGCGGCGGGGACGAGGGCAAGTACTCCTGACCCACTAATCACAGAGGTTCAGGACTGGAATCGATACCTTGGGGACGGTGTGGATAGCAGGCCTTATGGTGCACCTTCTTCTTTCGAAAAAGATGTCGTTCGTAGAGATGTTTCCTGGCTTACCGCGGACTCGAAAGCATCCGTTAACTTTACACCATTGCATAAGCTCGAAGGTATCATCACGCCGAATGGTCTGTGCTTTGAGCGTCATCATGGTGGCATTGCAGAGATAAGCCCGGCAGATCATCGCATTATGATCAATGGACTCGTCGACAATCCTTTGGTTTTCACCATGGAAGATCTGAAGCGCTTTCCTCGCCACAGCGCGGTGTATTTTCTGGAGTGTGCTGCTAATTCAGGTATGGAATGGCGTGGTGCACAGCTCAATGGCTGTCAGTTTACCCACGGTATGGTGCATAACGTTATGTACACCGGTGTGAAACTTAAAGACATACTGGCTGAAGCAGGTGTAAAGCCGTCAGGTAAATGGGTGTTGCCGGAAGGCGCTGATGCATCCCACATGACTCGATCTATCCCCATGGAGAAAGCGCTGGAAGATTGCATGGTCGCGTTCGCTATGAACGGAGAAGCGCTGCGACCCGAGCAGGGTTATCCAGTGCGTTTAGTGGTGCCCGGCTGGGAAGGTAACATGTGGGTTAAGTGGTTGCGACGCCTGGAAGTGGGGGATGCGCCATGGCATCACCGCGAAGAGACATCCAAGTACACAGACTTGCTGGGCGACGGCCGTGCTCGTCGTTTCACCTGGACCATGGATGTAAAGTCTGTCATCACTAACCCCAGTCCGCAGGCTCCCATCAACCATGGTCGTGGACGTACCGTGCTGACCGGTCTGGCATGGAGTGGCTTTGGGAAAGTAGACCGGGTTGACGTTTCTATCGATGGCGGTCGAAACTGGCATACCGCGCGTCTTGACGGGCCGAGTCTGAGCAAGTCATTGCATCGCTTTTATTATGAGTTTGACTGGGATGGCAGTGAACTGTTCCTGCAGAGCCGTGCAATAGACGAACAGCGACATGTGCAAAGAACCAAGGACGACCTGCGCAAAATTCGTGGCGAAAACTCCATTTATCACAACAACGCGATACAGACCTGGCATGTTAAGCCCAATGGTCTGGTTGAGAACGTGGAGATTTCATAAGTGATGAATGTTCGATCATTGATCGTCTCTCTGGCGTTGCTATTACTGATAACGCCGGCAGTGTATGCAGATGCAGAAAAAGGCAAGGCTGTGTTTGCGCAGTGTGCCGGGTGTCATATGGTGGGTGACAATGCTCAGACCCGCTTTGGACCGGCTCTGAATAACATTGTGGGCCAGCCGGCCGCAGCGGTTTCCAGCTATGACTATTCGTCGGTATTCAAGCAGTTTAGAACCGATGGATTGGTGTGGAGCGAAACCGAACTCGACGCGTTTCTGCAGGCGCCAATGCAATATGCGTCCGGTACCAAGATGGCGTATCCGGGCTTGTCGTCAGAAGCTGACAGAAAAAA